>JACRJN010000081.1 GCA_016235675.1 Candidatus Schekmanbacteria bacterium | reverse complement strand
CACGTATTTTCAGCCCCTTAGGGCTGCAAAAAAGGTGTGTTCGTATGGAACGCGCCGAAAGTATTGAGAGTCATAATTGCAGGGCTAACGCCCTGAAGTTCAGCCCTGAAGGGCTGGGACTACGAACTACGAACTACGAACTACGAACGAAAAAACAATTTCTATCTATATGTCAACACTCTCAAAAAATTTAAATTTATTTCTCTGTGGCTCTGTGGCTTTGTGTGAACAAAAATATTTTTGTTGATTAGCAGGTCAGCTCCATGCAAATTATCAAAGACCTATTACAACTTGGCGCCGAATATAAAGAGGTAGTTTTGACCTTAGGTAACTACGACGGCATCCACCTCGGTCACCAGGAAATTATGAAGCGAGTGACGGCAAAAGCGGCGCAAATCAAGAAACCGGCAGCGGTTTTTACCTTTCAGGAGCACCCCTTAAAGCTTTTGACCGGACAAATGCCTCCGCTGTTGACTACCCTGGAAGAAAAATTCGCTTTGCTGGAAAAGCTGGGAATCGATTTGACGGTTTGCCTTCCGTTTACCCCGCAGATTGCCGCTTTAAGCGCCCAGGAATTTATTCAAGATGTTATTTATGCAAAACTGGCACCCCGCTGGATTGTCGTCGGACATGATTACGCCTTCGGCAAAAATCGCAGCGGAAACATAAAGTTGCTGCAACAATGGTCGGAGCGTTTTGGCTATCAGGTTGAAATAGTGGACGCCATCCGCATCGATGATAAAATTGTCGGCAGCACCCTGATCCGGCAAACTCTTATGCAAGGCAAAGTAGATGAGACAGAAAAGCTGTTGGGGCGGCCTTATATCCTGCGCTCACAGGTTGTGCACGGGCAGCAAAAGGGCAAAAATTTAGCCTTTCGTACCGCGAATCTGGAGAAGCAAACTAAAATAACCCCGGCTTGCGGGGTTTATGCAGTCAGGGTATACTTAAGGGATAAGACTTATCCGGGGGTGGCTAATATCGGTTATCAACCGACCTATGGCCGAAACGATTTGCAGATCGAAGTCCATATTCTGGATTTTCAGGAAGACTTGTATGACCGGGAAATTGAAGTGGCTTTTATCGCCCGGCTGCGGGATGAACGAAAATTTCCCGACGAAAAAAGCTTGAATCAGCAAATTATACAAGATGTTATTCAGGCCAGGCAAATATTACGGTAGCACAGGCATCTTGCCTGTGATGTGGGCAACGCCCACACAAAAACGGTACAATCACTGGAAGTGGTGGGTTAAATCGAAAGCTTCCATGCTATGCCGCAACACACAGGCTGGAAGCCTGTGCTACCAAAGCCTGTTACCAGGGCACAGCCCACCCTACAGGAGTAATTTATAGCATGTTCTTCAACAATAAAATAAGTGACCGGAAAATACAACTCCCTCAGGTAATGGAGAGGCTTGCGGCTTTGGACAAAAGTAAGCTTCCGCAGCATATAGCGATCATAATGGACGGCAACGGACGCTGGGCGCGCCGGAAAAAATTGCCCAGAATTGCCGGGCATCATGAGGGGATTCAATCCGTGCATGATGTGGTGGAATTGATTACCGATCATATTCCGGAAATCAAGGTGCTTACCCTTTACGCCTTCTCCACCGAAAACTGGGGGCGGCCGGCGGAAGAAGTCAGCGCCCTGATGAAATTTTTGGTTAAATTCCTGCGCCAGGAACTATATTTGATGGAGCGCAACAAAATCCGCTATCAAACCATCGGCCATATCGAAAAACTGCCGGAAATCGTACAACAGGAAATCGCCTACGCTAAAGAGCGCACCAAAGACAACCAGGGCATGATCCTGAACATCGCCCTAAATTACAGCAGCAAGGTGGAAATCGTCGATGCCGCACGCTTGATTGCCGCAGATGTCTTCGCGGGCAAACTAAATCCGGAACAAATCGATGAGCAGGTTTTCAGCGCTTATCTTTATACCGCACCGTTGCCTGTGCCCAATCCCGACCTTTTAATCCGTACCAGCGGAGAGCTGCGTATCAGTAATTTTCTGCTCTGGCAGTTGGCCTATGCGGAGATTTGGATTACCCCGGTGCTCTGGCCGGATTTCCGGGAAATGGAATTGCTGGAGGCTTTGGCGGATTATACCAAAAGGGAAAGACGTTTCGGGAAGGTGGGGGAGAAGTTGTAATTCACATGAACAAAATCCGTATCTTACCAGACGATTTAATCAATCAGATAGCCGCCGGTGAAGTGGTGGAACGTCCGGCCTCGGTGATCAAGGAGTTGGTGGAAAATTCCATCGACGCCGGGGCGACGATTATCTTAATCAAGCTGGACGGCGGCGGTAAACGCTTAATCGAGGTGGCCGACAACGGCAGCGGCATGTCCCCTGACGATGCGCTGCTTTCCATCGAACGCCACGCCACCAGTAAGCTTAAGACTAAAGAAGACTTAGGCCAAATCGCAAGCCTGGGCTTTCGCGGCGAAGCCCTGCCCAGTATAGCCTCGGTGTCCAAAATGAGAATCACTACATCCTTACCGGATGCCGTCGGCGGATGCCGTCTGGAAATCGAAGGCGGCAGGCTGCTGGCCGTAAAAGACATCGGTGCGCCTGCGGGTACGGTGATCGAGATACGCGATCTTTTTTACAACACCCCGGCGCGCTTGAAATTCCTCAAGACTCAGGCTACAGAGCTAAGCCATATTTATCAGACTGTAACCAAACTGGCTTTAGCCTATCCCACCATCCATTTTAAATTAACCCACAGCGGCAATCTGATTTTTGACCTGCCGGCGCAAATACACTTGCGGGATCGCATCGCCAGCCTGTTTGCCTCCGATTTGGCGCGCCAATTGCTGGAAGTGGATTTTCAGCAAGGCGCGCTGCATCTGGGCGGGTTAATCGCTCCGCCCGTTTTGCATCGATCGGCACGGGACTACCAATATTCCTTCGTCAACCATCGGGCTGTGCAAAACCGCACCATCAATCTGGCGGCGGCTGAAGCCTACCGCCATCTACTACCCGTACAACGTCAGGCCGCCTGGTTCCTTTTCCTAAAAATCCCCTACGATCTGGTGGACGTCAATGTTCATCCGGCCAAACTGGAGGTGCGTTTCCGCAATCAGCAGCAAATCTACCATTTAACTGAAACGGGGATAAAGGAAACCTTGAAAAGCACGCTATCTGCCCCACAGCACAAAACCGCCTATGCAGAACCGGTGGTAAAAGATACACTTTATCTGGAGCGCATTAAAGAAACGTTGGACAAACAACAGTCGCTACCAAACATCACAGGCTGGAAGCCTGTGCTACCAAATATGTCGCCGGATGTGCGGGAAACGGTTTATAAACAGACGGAACCGGCAGGGCTGGCCGTAAAACAAGAGGGAATCCCCTTCGGGGAATCGGCGGAAAAAGACCTTTTCTGGCAAAACCTGATTCCCATCGGCCAATTGCATCAGACCTATCTGCTGTGCCAAAACCGGCAGGAATTGGTTATTATCGATCAACATGCCGCCCATGAGCGGGTTATGTTCGAGCATTTGGTCAACAAATTAAAGCAACAGCCGCAACTGGAAAGCCAACGCCTGCTTTTCCCGATCCAACTGCAACTAAATCCCAAACTACAGCCGATAATCGAAAAATATATCCCCGCCCTGGAACAAATGGGCTTCGAACTAACCGTATTCGGCGGCAACAGCTTAATAATCCAAGCCGCACCGCCCTTTTTAACCCACGAGCAGGTAATCCCCTGTCTTGAGGATATTTTCTCGGAAATAAGCGACCGGGAACAGGCCCCGGATCTGGTGAAGCTGCAAAGCAAGCTGCTGGAACGCCTGGCCTGTCATGCAGCGGTCAGAGCCAATCAAAGCCTGGCGGCGGAAGAAATCAGCGCCCTGATAAAACAACTTGGCGAACTGGAAATGCCCCTCTTTTGCCCCCATGGCCGCCCCACAATCATTCGTTTCGGGGTAAATGAATTGGCCAAGAGGTTTAATCGGATTTAAGCCAACTTATCCCCTCTCCATCTGGGAGAGGGTGAGGGTGAGGGTCAATGCTGTTGACTTAAGGGATTTTGTTTTGATGTTTATGTAGCGCAGACCTTTAGGTCTGCTACGGCCACAGGGGTCAAATGCCGCGTTTGGGCAGGGCTAAAGCCCTGCGCTACGTCTTAAGTCAACAGCATTGGGGGTGAGGGTACCATAATTTAATTTATTTAAGCTTTTGTACCCTCATCCCAACCTTCTCCCAAAGGGAGAAGGAGTTTAAGTGAACGGCATTGGGGGCAAGCCCTACCCTGTTGTCCTATTTCTCGCTGACGGTCACCTTCTGCATCTTATCGCCCTGACGCAACTGCATAGCCGCATCCATCCCGTCGATAACCTGACCGAAAACGGTATATTGGTTATCTAAAAAAGCCGCCGCTTCCAGACAAATATAAAATTGGCTGCCTGCGCTGTTGGGATTCTGAGTTCTGGCCATGGCCACCGCACCTTTGATATGGGTCAAACCATTTTTGTGCTCATCCTTAATGGTATAACCGGGGCCGCCGGTACCGTCACCGGCAGGGTCTCCGCCCTGAACGACAAAGCCTTCCACATAGCGATGAAAGCTCAAGCCGTCATAGAATTTTTTCTTGGTCAGTTTTACGAAATTTTCGACCGTAATGGGCGCTTTTTGGGGATAAAGTTCTATTACTATCGTCCCTTTATTGGTCACCATAGTAACCTTGGGATTAGTCGGTTTTAGCTCTTTAACCTGCGCCTGAGCGATGCCGAACATTGCAAGCAATGCCCCCCCTAACGATACCGCCTGAACAATACCTACTCTCATTTGGATTTCCCCTCCATAAAGTAAAAAGTAATAACTTGTTACAACCTATGGTCTGATAATAGCGATTTACTGCTTTCTTGTCAATTTAAAATTATTGTACCGAAACATCGAGAATGTAGTCCCGTGGCTTTAGCCACGCATTTTCAGCCTTAGGCTGAGACTAAAGACACGTTCATCTGGAATACCTGAACTTATTTGAAGCAGTTTAACTATTTGTGAGTCGTGATTGCATGGCTTTATGCCATGAAGATCAGCCCTAAAGGGCTGGGACTACGATATTAGTTGATGTTTTGGCCAAGGTTCCTGCGTCTGCTGTTGGGGATAAACCCCAACGCTACAGCTTAAGTCAACAGCTTTCGGCTTGAGGACAAGCCGAAACATCCGTGTGGGTTTATTTTCCAAATAAATAATGCTATGCTAGCGGGTAAAGGAGCACAACTATGAACAAATTCAAACTGGTATCCCCCTATCAACCACAGGGGGATCAAATCAAAGCCATAGCCCAATTGGTGGAGAATGTGAAAGCCGGACTGGTGCACCAGGTATTATTGGGCGTTACCGGTTCGGGCAAGACCTTTACCATGGCCAATCTGATCACCGCGGTGGAAAAGCCTGCCCTGGTCATCGCCCATAACAAGACCCTGGCCGCTCAGCTTTATAATGAATTCCGGGCCTTTTTTCCGGAAAACGCGGTGGAGTATTTCGTCAGCTACTACGATTATTATCAGCCTGAGGCGTATCTGCCCCAGACCGACACCTATATAGAAAAAGACTCTGCCATTAACGAGGAAATCGAACGGATGCGCCTTTCCTCTACCCGCTCCCTGTTTGAACGGCGGGACGTGGTGATAGTGGCCAGCGTCTCCTGCATCTACGGCCTGGGCGCTCCTGAAGATTACGCCCAAATGGCTTTGCCCTTACAGATCGGGCAGACGATCGATCGGCAAGAGATTTTGCGCCACCTGGTGACCATCCATTATCAGCGCAACGATTTCGATTTCCGTCCCGGCGTTTTTCGCGTGCGCGGCGATGTGGTGGAGATATTTCCGCCTTATCAGGAAACCGCCCTTCGGTTGGAACTGTTCGGCGATGAAATCGATTCATTGAAAGAGATCGACCCGCTCAGGGGAAATGTGCTCAAGCAGATAGAAAAGGTAAAGATTTATCCCGGCAGCCATTACAGTATTCCGGAGGAAAAGATCAAAGAGGCGGTAAAGAGCATCCGCTGGGAGTTGGAAGAACGCCTGGCTTATTTACGGCGGGAAAATAAGCTTTTGGAAGCCCAGCGCCTGCAACAGCGCACCCTCTATGATTTAGAGATGTTACAGGAGATCGGCTACTGCCAGGGGATAGAAAATTATTCCCGCCATTTCAGCGGCAGAAGTCCGGGTGAGCCGCCGCCGACCTTGATCGATTATCTGCCGCCCGACGCCTTGATTATCGCCGATGAGAGCCATGTCATGCTGCCGCAGTTGCGGGGGATGCACAAAGGGGATCGTTCGCGCAAGGAAACCTTGGTGGAATACGGTTTTCGCCTGCCTTCCGCTTTCGATAACCGCCCCCTGACCTTTGACGAATTCAACAGCCATATCCCGCAAATTCTGTATGTCTCGGCCACCCCTGCCGCCTATGAACTGGAATGCAGTCAGGGTGAGGTGGTGGAGCAAATTATCCGCCCCACCGGTTTAACCGACCCCCCAATTAACATTCGTCCGGCGCGCAATCAGGTAGATGATTTGCTCCAAGAATTACGCCTTCGCATAGAACGCCAGGAACGGGTGCTGGTCACCACGCTGACCAAACGCATGGCAGAAGAGTTGACTACTTATTATCATGAGCAGGGGATCAAAGTCCAATACCTGCATTCGGAAATCGATACTTTGCAGCGCATAGAAATCATTCGCCGGTTACGCCTGGGAGAATTCGACGTTTTGATTGGCGTCAATCTTCTGCGGGAGGGCTTGGATCTTCCGGAGGTGTCGCTGGTGGCGATTATGGATGCCGATAAAGAAGGCTTTTTGCGCTCCAGCGGAGCGTTGATCCAAACCGCCGGCCGCGCCGCCCGCCATATCGCCGGACAGGTTATCATGTACGCCGACAAAACCACCGATTCGATGGCGCAGGCGATCAGGGAAACCGAACGCCGCCGCAAGATTCAGGAGCGCTATAACCAAGAGCATAATATCACACCGGAAGGCATCCGCAAGAATATTCACGAGGGCTGGAGTAAGGTCTGCGAGTCGGATTACGTTACTGTGCCTTTAACCGCCGCACCGCAGGCCGAGTTCAACCCTAAGATGATAAAACAATTAGAGGATGAAATGTTCGCCGCCGCCAAAAGGTTGGAATTCGAGAAAGCCGCCCGTCTCAGGGATAGAATTATCGCTATCAGAGGGAAATTATCAGGGGATTAAAGCGTCATTGGGTGTTTCGGCTTGTCCTCAAGCCGAAACACCCAACCATTTGAAACCGTGGGGCTTTCGGCCTGAGGACAGGCCGAAAGAAACTATTTATCTATCTTCAGATGAACACTCTCCCTAAAGAATCAAATTTCTTTCCTTGGCCAATTTAGTCTTAACCATATTGAAAACCCTATGGTATTCGACATGGCTTTTTTCGATGTCGGTAGAGTGGCCGGACAGTATCTGGCGTACTTCTTCGTTAAGATTGTCTTCAACCGCCAAATCGTTATGGATGACCTGGGCAATATTTAGTGCCAGCAGCTCTTTATCGTCGGCCTGAATAAATTCACCTTCAGATAAGGTTTCCACAAGATGCCTGGAAACTATTTCAATTTCCCGTTGACGCAGTTTCATTATTTACACCCTCACGGTTTAAGGTTAATCAAGGTATTCTCCAAAATCAAACGCGGATTAGCATTATATTGGAAGGCGCTAAACGCCTCTTGTATCTGTTGCAGGCAATTTTGCAGACCGGCGACATCCCAGGCCCCGGCCTGTTTTTGCAAAAGTTCCTCTTTGTCCTGATTAATCAGGTTTCCGCCCCCTAACCCTAATTTCAGGAACAATAAATCACGATACCATAAATTGGCTAACAGGAGAAATTCTTTGGCTAAAGTTTTCTCTTTGGACAGCTTTTCGCTAAGCGCTAATATGTTCTGCAATTTCCCCCGGCAGTTATGGAGGCTATTTAAGTTTTCCTCCCGCAGCTTCCAAAATTCATCGGATAAAAAGCGTTCCGTTTGTGCTAAACTTCCGTCGGCTAAGGCGGTTGCTGCATCCAGACGCATCCCGGAAATGCCTTTTTCGGCAAATATTTGTCTGATTATTTCAGAGGAAAGCCGGGCAAATCACAGGGTTTGGCAGCGCGATATTATGGTAGGAAGCAAGGATTCTTCCTGTACGGCCAGCAGGATAATTAAGCTGGAGGCCGGGGGTTCTTCCAGGGTTTTCAGCAGACAATTAGCCGCCTGTTGGGTCATTTTATCGGCCTGATCAATGATCCAGACCTTGAAATACCCCTCAAAAGGTTTATAGGCGATCTCCTCTTGCAAACGGCGGATTTGTTCGATTTTTATACTCTCGCCCTCTTCGGGCTGAATCAGGATGACATCCGGATGAATCGCCTTGTCGACCTTATGGCAGGCGGGGCAAATGCCGCAAGGTTCCTCGGTTTGTTGACGGCAATTTACCACTTTGGCCAGATGGAGCGCCGTCAATTTTTTCCCTACGCCTTCAATTCCGTAGAACAGATAGGCGTGAGGCAGGCGTTTTTGTGCTAATGCCCGGCACAAAATTTTGACAACCCGATTTTGCCCTTTGATTTGATTCCAGCCCATTAACTACCCCCGCATTCGGTCTGATCCCCCAAAAGTTTGGACATGGCGTGGGGTAAAACCGGTAGAATGGCTTCCAACCCCTGGCGCACGGCTTTTGGGCTTCCCGGTAAATTAATGATCAGGCTCATGCCGCGAATCCCGCATACCGCCCTGGAAAGAATAGAGAGCGGAGTATATTTTAATCCGGCCATACGCATGGCTTCAGCCAATCCCGGCACCGGTTTGTTGATAACGGCGGCGGTCGCTTCCGGGGTGACATCACGCGGGCTAAGACCGGTACCGCCCGTGGTTACAATCAAATCCAGATGCTCTTCATCGCACAGGCGGATCAACTCTTGTTCAATCAGCGGCTGCTCATCGGGGATGATACGATAAGCCATAGTTTTGAAATCCAACGGCTCAAGCAGATGAGAGATGGTTTTCCCGCTCTCATCCCGGCGTTGTCCAGCCGCTCCCTTATCGCTGATGGTCAATACACCTAATTTCCACATAAGTTTATTTTAGCATCAGATAAAAGTTAATTGCAACAGGTTATAGCGGGAATCATTTTCCGGTTGTCATTCCCGAACGTCTTTATCGGGAATCTGGTTTTCGAATTCAACACCATATCCCCGATAAAGGCATTCGGGGATGACAGTGTGTCTTATCAACTAGAAAACGATATAAACGATGCCGTTATTAAATCTCACCCCAGCTATCGCCGGTCTTGATTTCCACAGTCAAGGGCACCAACAGGTTAACTACCCCTTCCATGTTTGGTTTAATCAGGGATTGAGCTTTTTCCACCTCGGTTTCCGGCACTTCGAAAAGCAATTCATCGTGAATTTGCAGTAAAATTCGGGTGCCGAGTTTTTCAGCCTCGATCGCGTCCTGTACCTTGATCATGGCTAATTTGATGATGTCGGCGGCGCTGCCCTGGATGGGGGAGTTAATCGCCATGCGCTCCCCCAACTGGCGGGTCTGTTTGTCTTTGGCCTGCAATTCCGGGATATAGCGGCGGCGGCCAAACAGGGTGGTGGTATAACCGTCATGCCTGGCCTTGGCGATGATCGCCTCAATCAATAATCTTACCTGGGGGTAGCGGGCGAAATAGCTGTCGATATACCGCTGAGCCTCTTTGGTCCCTACATTGATCTCCTTGCCCAAACCGAAGGCGCTCATACCGTACAGAATGCCGAAATTGATGGCTTTGGCCCGGCGGCGCAACTCGGTTTTGACCGAACTTGTCTGGAAAACCTCCATGGCGGTGCGCTGGTGAATATCCTCGCCGTTGATAAAGGCTTCAATCAGTTTATCGTCTTCGGAAAAATGCGCCATCAGGCGTAATTCTATCTGGGAATAATCGGCGGAGATTAGCCGATACCCCGGCTCCGGAATAAAGGCGCGGCGGATTTGCGTGCCCAACTCCCCCCGGATGGGGATGTTCTGCAAATTGGGATCGTTGGAACTTAAGCGTCCGGTGGCTGTTCCCGTTTGGTTGAAAGTGGTATGCAGACGACCGGTGGCCGGATTGATTAATTGCGGGATGGAATCGACGTAGGTATATTTTAATTTTGCCAGCTTGCGATATTCCAAAAGCTCCGCCACAATCGGATGAAGCAGGCTTAATTCCTGCAATACCTCGCTGTCGGTGGAAAACCCGGTCTTGGTGCGTTTGATGGTCGGCAGCCCTAAGCGCTCGAATAAAATCGCGGATAACTGCTTGGGCGAATCGATATTGAACTGCTCCCCGGCAAAAAAATGGATGCGCGTCTCCAAGCCCTTTAATTGCTGTTCCAACTCCCTGGACATTTTGGCTAAAGCGGCGGTATCGATTTTGATCCCCACCCGTTCCATATCGGCTAAAATTTTTGCTAAGGGTATTTCCATCTGATACAGCAATTCGCTCAATCCGGCATCGATCAGTTTTTCCGGCATTTTTTGCGCTAATTGCCATACCGCCTGACAAATCTCCCCGCTGTATTGTCCGGCTTGCACAACGGGAATTTGACTGAAAGACAACTTACTGCTGCCCTTGCCGCAGATTTTTTCTAAATCAGGCAGGATATAATTCAAATACTCCTGGGTCAATTCCGCCAAGTCCGGCGAACTGCGGCTGGAGTTTAATAAATAGGCGATAAACGCCGGTTCGAAAAGCTCTCCCGCCAAATTTATGCCTTTGGGGATTAAATATTTATAGGCCGCTTTCAGATCGGAAGTGGCTTTGCCTATCCGGGGATTTTCCCATAACGGCTTGAACTTCTCCACTACCAGACTTTCCGCTAATTGCTCTCCGTCGTGAGCCAGCGGGATATAACCAGCCTTTCCTGCGGATAAGGCAATCGCGATACCTACGGCCTTATCCGCAACAAATTGTATATCGAAGGCAAAATTCCCTGCGCCTGCCAAATCCTGAGTCAGTTTTTCCAATTGCTCCGCAGTGGTGATATGCTCCACCTCGGTTTGGCTTGCGGCGGCGCAGGATTTAGGGGCAAGCTGTTCCAGCAGCGAGAAAAATTCCAACTCCTGGAAAAGGGGCGCAACCAGGGAATAATCCGGCGGTCGATAGCGTACTTTCTCCGAATCCAATTCTACAGGTGCCTGGGTATTGATGGTAACTAATTGGCGGCTTAAATTGGCCTCTTGCGTATGTTTGGCTAATTTCTCCCGGCAAGCCTTACCGCTTACCTGCGGGATATTGGCCAGCAGGTTTTCCAGGGTGTCGAATTTCTGGATCAGGCTGACGGCGGTTTTGATACCGATACCGGGCACTCCGGGAATGTTGTCCGAACTATCCCCGGCCAAAGCCATCACATCGATTACCTGTGAAGGTTTTACCCCTAGTTTGGCGGTGACTGTCTCCGGGTTGTAATGCTCGCCGCGGATTTCATCGTAGACCTGTACCTTGTCATTCACCAATTGCCAGATGTCTTTATCGCCGCTGATGATTACTACCTCCATCCCCTGGGCGACGGCTTTTCCGGCCAAGGTGCCGATCAAATCGTCGGCCTCATAACCGGGGAGTTCAAAACCGGCAATGGAGAGTGCTTCCACCACCCTTTTGATATAGGGAAGCTGCCGCACCAAATCATCCGGCATGGGCGGGCGCTGGGATTTGTATTCGGCGTATTGCTCGTGGCGGAAGGTCGGCCCCTTGCTGTCGTAAACCATCGCCAGATAATCGGGCTGCTCCTCCCGGATCACCTTGAGCAGCATCCGGGTAAATCCGTAAACGGCGTTGGTGGGCAATCCCTGGGAATTGGCCAGATAACGGATGGCGAAAAAGGCGCGGTAGAAATACCCGCTGCCGTCGATGAGGATTAAACGGGGATTGGGCATTTGATTTCTTCCATTAGAGGTTTTATTAAGGTTCCAATCGTTCTAAAAAATCTACTTTGTCAAAATCTCTATCATAAGAATAAATCCCATCAATTTGTTTTTGCCTTATATAGGTTGAATTATAGGCATCGATGAAATCAAGATTTTTTAAACTGAACAATAATAATGCCTCATTAATTAGTTTATGGTTTTCTATTTTTAGATTTGGCGTGTTAAGAATTATGGTTACCTTTTCAATAACTTCTTGTTTAGGTATTTTATAAAAGGAAAGAAGCGTCCAAATTATTTCGGCTATGACCAGATCGGAGGTAATAAGTAATTCTTTACCAAAAACAGCTCTTTGGAAAAGTTGTTTGCATTTATTATATTTTTCTTTATTATCAGCAGTTAGGAAACGTAAAAAAATATTAGTGTCTATAAAATAATTTTTCATTCCTTGGTTTCTTCCATAACTTTTTGGGCAACCGCGTTTTGAAACTCTTTTCTTGCCTTTTTAAAATCAATGGGCTTTTCACCTTCTGGAATTTTTATGGTGCCCCCTAAGTCAAGAATATTGCCGCGAACCGGTTTTAATATAGCATGGTCTTTTTCCACGGTAATAACTATTTTATCGGCAGGCTTAAGCTTAAGTAACTTGCGAATTTCTTTAGGAATGGTTATTTGACATTTAGAGGTCAGGACAGAAACAGCCATTTTTGTATACCTTTTTATAAATTTTCTTACTTTTAACTATAGTTCTTACCTTACTAAAAGTCAAGAGGCTTAAATTACCCCACCCAGGGCAATCGCTTGAAAACGTTTGGTATTAAAATGCAAGCTCCAAAAGGATTATGAAACCGCGATACCCAAAAAAGGGATTGGCCAAATTGTGCTTGACCAATCCCTAATAATGATTCCTGATACCTTTTGATAAATATTACTTCAAGCCCTCCGCTACCATAGTGGCAGTGCCTTCGGCGCTGAAGCCCTTAATCAAAATTTTGGCTTCTTCATAGGCTTTATTGGCGATAAAGTCCTTGTTGCTTTGGGGAATATTGTCAATCTTTTCCTTGAAAGGTTTGGTGGCCATTTTAATATTCTTGCCGGTCTCCTTACACCATTTATTCATTTCTTCCATCAATTCTTTAGGCAGCCCCTCATGGGCGATATTCTGCCACTGGGTACCGACGTTGCCCTTGCGGATACCGTAATCGGCAAAACGTCCGATCAAATGCAGCGGAGTCCCGGTAATACCGTGTTGGGCGATTACCACCCCATGTTGTTTAATCGCGTTATAGATTTCTCCGGTACGCTCCAGATCGATGAAAATTTTCTCCCCTTCCAAATAATTTCCGTGCTTGGAGCCGTTATTGATAGCCAGCATATCGGGATGAACGTTATTTTTAATCAATCCCTCGATGAAAGATACGCCTTCTTCCAAAGTCGTCAAGGTGGCCTCTTTCCCGGTCGGGCCTACCTCGCCAACTTCCACTTCCAATCCCAATCCGGCTTTCAGGATCGGCTGCGCCAGATCGGTGGTGATTTTAATGTTGTCGGGGATTTGATTAAAAGAGGCATCGATAGCAAAGGAGGTATAGCCGTTTTCCAATTCGGCGGCAATTAATTTGCGGCCTCGTTCCACATCTTTTTCGGCAGTGCTTTTGATGGTGATGTGATCTCCGTGAATAAAGAAAGGCTTGGTAAAATTCAGCGCCTCGGCATAACCAACGATAGTTTCAAAATAGGTCTTTGGGTCTTGTCCCGTGTACCCGCCGTCGACATCGCCTTCGGAAAGCGCCATTTCATATCCGACTATTGCGTCTAATTCTGCCGCCGCTCTCATAATTCCGGGCACTACGTGTTTAATTCTGGTATTACAAGCCATCAAAATGACTTTCCTGTCTTTCAACACGCTTAATATATCTTTAGAATTCAACAAATTGACTTTACTGCTTAATCCTAACTTCTTGGCAACATTGGCCGGGCGTTTAGCTAGTAACGCATTGTGCTGCTTACAAGATGTGCACATGGAATCAGCTCCTTTTAAAAGATTGAAGTTTTATTGCCAGCTTAGTATTTGATGTATATTTAAATTCAGCGAACGATTAATGATTTTATAGCATTTAATTTCAAAAAAGTAAATAAAATTTAAAACATACAGTCTCACAGGGGCATGGGTGTGTTATCTGCAAATTTTGTTCCCAGGTTTTTACGTCTCAAGTCAGGTTGACGCAGAGCAGGTCTTATGCTATGTTCAATTTTATGTGGCGCAAATACCTAACCTTAGCGGATAAAATATTAATCATCTGCCTGGCTGTCCTGGCTTTGGGCAGCTATAGCGTTTGGGGAATTTTGCAGCCTGCCGGAGAACAAGCGATAATTTTAGTGGATAACCGTCCGCTGGCGGTTTTCTCGTTAAAGCAAAGCGGGCTTTACCGGGTGCAAGGTCGTGAGGGCGAATTGGTTGTTCAGATCAAAGACGGCGCCCTGCGGGTTTTAAATGCCGGCTGCCGGGAACAGGTTTGCCGGCATATGGGGTGGATCAAGAATACCGGGGAGGTAATAATCTGCTTGCCTAATCATTTGCTGATCCGTATCGGGCAAGGGCAGATTGAGAAAGATTATGACGCCGTTACCAGATGACGGTCTAAAATAGAATTCAGAAGCCAGAAGTCAGAATAATTTGTATATGTAAAAATAAACCCCTTGAATTTCGTAGTCCCAGCCCTTTAGGGCTGATTTTCATGGCATAAAGCCATGCAATAACGACTCACAAATGGTTAAATTTCCTCAGTCAATTCAGGCCGTTCCGGATGAACATGCCTTTAGTCTCAGCCTAGGGCTGAAAATGCGTGTCTAAAGCCACGGGACTACATTTTAACTTACATAAAAAACACATGAACCTTTTAAGCACAAACAACATCTACCCTCAATCCTACATCCGCACCCGCAAATTAATGTTCCTGGCTTTACTGACCACTTTCGCTTTAGCCCTGCATATGTTAGAATTAAGCTTACCCAATCCTACCCCTTGGTTACGCTTGGGACTGGCTAACATCATCATCCTAGCGACCTTAGCCCTTTTCGGTTTCAAGGCTGGCTTAGCGGTCAATTTCCTGCGTATTATCCTGGGAGCTTTTTTGAGCGGAAGCATTTTCAGCCCGGCCTTCCTCATGAGTTTTGGCGGCGGATTGTCCAGTGTTTTGGTAATGGGACTGACCTTGAAACTGGGCAAAAATATTTTTAGCTTAATTGGAGTCAGTGTCATCGGGGCCTATGTCCATATTCTTACACAATTATGGCTGGCTTATTGGATTTTGATTCAGCATCCGGGAATATTTTCCCTGCTGCCGCTGTTTTTGGTGATTTCGCTGCTTACCGGATTAATCAACGGCCTGGGAGCGGAAATATTAAAGCGGCAAATGGAGCACTTAATCGGAAAGGCATAATATTGAAGTGGTTAAAGCTGTTGTTGATTATCTGTGTGTGGTCAGCACTCGCATTTTCCCCCGCCATAGCCGGAGTTGAAAACGCCTCCCGTCATGAAGGCATGAAAGAGGGTGAAGTTCCCGCCATTATCCACGCCAAAATTCTGGATTACCAAAAAGTGAGGAATGTGATTATCGGCGAGGGTTATGTTGACATTTATTACGGCACTATGCGCCTTCAGGCCGACCGGGTGGAGTTAAATACGGAAACAAAACAGGTAACGGCGCAGGGTAATGCGATTCTGGATGAGGGGACTAACCGTTTAACCGGAGAGCGCATGGACTTGAATATCGAAACCAAAATCGGCACGATTTATCGGGGAGCGGGTTATGTCGAAGCCGGTTATTATTTCAGCGGGGATATTATAGAACGCATCGGCAGCGATGAATATCTGATAACCAACGGAACTTACACCTCCTGCGAACCGCCTGCGCCAGGCTGGCAGTTCAAGGCCAAAAAGTGCCGGATACATGTCGAAAATTATGCCTATTTAACCGATTTCACCATGAATATAAAGGATGTCCCGGTTTTATACTTCCCTTACGGTGTTTTTCCCATCAAGACCAAACGCTCCAGCGGCTTTCTTATCCCCCGTCTGGGTTATTCCAATACCGACGGCTTTATGTTTAAGGAAAAGTATTTTTGGGCGATTAACGACTGGAGCGACATGACCTTCGGCATCGATTATAACGGGAAAAGAGGGGTGGGGGAAAATTTCGAGGGACGTTACGCCTTAACCGGCAGGGATAATGGCCAGATAAATATGTACCACATCCGTGACCAGATAACTTTACAGGAACGCTGGCAGGTTCAAGGTAACACCAACCAGCAAATGCCTGGGGGCGTCAGCGGTATATTTAGACTGGACACCTTCAGCGACCGTCAATTCGATCGCCAGTTGGCCGATGATTTGGCGGTGCGTAATCGCCAGGAGCAGGAATCTTATTTTTCCTTTACCAAAAACTGGGATAGTTACAATCTGAACCTTTGGGGCAACTACGCCCAAGACCTTTATCAAACGCAAAAAACGATCCAGCAGCGAATGCCTGAATTAAATTTCAACTCCATCCCCCAGCGCCTCGGCGAAAGCCCCTTTTTTGTGGAGTGGGAAACGGCGATGGCGGCCTTGGAAACCAGAACCGGGCACGAGATTACCCAACGCACCCAACGCGCCAATTTCCATCCCCGATTGTCTCTGCCCTGGACAATCCGGGAGGGCTGGGTATTTACCCCCAGCGCCGGACGTTGGGATACCTGGTACAGCGACACTCCCCAGGGGGATTCCGTTACCCGCAACCTTTATGATCTTAAATTAGCTATGGACGGCCCTCAGACTTATCGCATTTACGATACGCCGGGCTGGGGCAGCCTGCAACGGGTTAAGCATCTGTTTTATCCAAATATCACTTATACCTACATCCCTTATGCGGATCAAGCTAAAATATACAATTTCGATCAACTGGATCGGGTCAATCCGGCGTATAAAATCGATTATTCACTGACCAACCATTTCCTGGGGAAATTTTTGCAGGAAGACAGCAGCACGCAGATACGAGACATGCTTACCCTGACCTTGAGCCAGACCTTCGATTTGGCGGAAGAACGGCGCATGGTGGATTTAAATACCCGTCCCCGCCGTCCCTTTTCCGACCTGAAGGTGGATGTGGAGTTTAAGCCGGTACCCGCCTTTCGGATCGATTACGAAAGCTTTTATAATGTTTACGACCACTATATCGACCGGGTGAATATCGACGCCTGGCTCAACGACCCCAAACAGATTTGGGCGTTAAACGGCGGCTGGCGCTATGCCAAACTTATCGCTCCGCGCACAAGCCGTACCGATATGGTCAATGCCGGTGGCAGCCTGCGCCTGGCTCCCTGGACATTAAACGGCTCGTTCAATTACAATCTTTGGGATAAACAGCGCGTCGAGGTGCGTGCCGAATTAATTTATACCTCCCAATGCTGGAGCGTTTCCCTCACTCATGTCAGCCGCCCCGCTGAAGATGAATTCGGTTTGATGTTTAGCTTCAAAGGGTTGGGAACGGTGGGGCAGGCGAAATAGGCTTGAGGCTTGAGGGGTGAGGCTTGAGGGGTTGTGCCGGAACTCCATTTCTTGTCATTCCCGAACGCCTTTATCGGGAATCTGGTTTTAAAATCAACACCATATCCCTCCCCGAAGTAGTTATCGGGGATAACGGCGTTCGGGGATGACAACACCAATCCCTTAAGTCAACAGCATTGGGTGCTACGGTAGGGGGGTGTCGGAACTAATAAACTCTTTACGGAACAAACAGTCGTGAATAATCACCTTCCCTCAAGCTTCAAGCCGCAAGCCTCAAGCCTAAACTGGCAAGAAAAAGTCAAAACCCTGCCCGCCAAACCCGGAGTCTATCTATTCAAGGACGAGACAGGCCGGATTATCTACGTCGGCAAGGCTGCATCCTTGATCAAACGGGTGGTCTCCTATACCCGTCACGCCGCCGATGCCAAAACCCAAGCCCTGATCGCAGCGATCCATGATTTTGAGCATGTCGTTACAAGCAGCGAACTGGAAGCCTTGGTCTTGGAAAACGTGCTGATTAAAAAGGAGCAGCCCCGCTACAACCTCATCCTGCGCGACGATAAAAATTATCCCTACCTGCATTTGACCATCCATGACCCCTTTCCCCGCTTAAAAGTAGTACGGCGTATGGGCAAAAAACGGGAGGGGCTATATTTCGGCCCATACGTACCCGCCGGAGCCTTGCGCAGCACCCTTAAATTGCTGAGTGAGATTTTCCCCCTGCGCCACTGTAACCGCATGATTCAGCGCCCCCGTCCCTGCCTCTATTATCAAATGCACCGTTGCAGCGCGCCTTGCGCCGGAATGATTTCGCAGGAGGATTACGGGAAATATGTTCAGCAGATACGATCCTTTCTGGAAGGGAAGACGGAGGAGGTAGTCGACAACCTGCGCTTTCAAATGGAAGCAGCCGCCTACAACCTCAAGTTTGAGGAAGCGGCGCGCTTGCGGGATAATTTAGCCGCCATCGGGAAGGTCAGCGAGCGGCAAAAAATCATCTCCGTGGAAAGGGTGGATGAGGATATTGTCGGCATGGCGATGAACCCGGCAGGTCTTTGTTTTACCGTGCTCTTCGTCCGTCAGGGGATGCTGATCGGTCACAAGGATTTATTGATGGAAGGCCGGCAGGAAGAGGATATACACAACTTGCTTACCGCCTTTCTGGAGCAGCTATATGCACCCGGCGGGCCGCAAATTCCCCCGCACATCGTTTTACCCATCATCCCGCTTGACCAACCTTTGTTGGAGGCATGGTTGGGCAATCAACGCGGAAATCCGGTCGAATTATCCGCCCCGCGATCGGGTAAAGCCCGCCAATTGGTGGAAATGGCCGGAGAAAACGCCCGCTCAGCCTTGCAGCAGCAGCATTTCACTCTAGTTCAAAGCCAGGCGCTTATCACCCGCGCTCAAGCTGATTTGGGCTTGCCGGTTACCCTTAAGCGTATCGAGGGATTCGACATTTCCAACATCCAGGGGCAGGAGGCGGTAGGCTCTATGGTGGTCTGGAGATTTCCCGGCTTTCTCAAATCGGGCTATCGCCATTTCAAGATCAAAACCGTGGCCGGAATTGATGATTATTCCATGTTGGCCGAAATTGTGCGCCGCCGCTACCAGCACCTGTCTGATGAGGAACGACCGGATTTGATTCTGATCGACGGAGGGAAAGGGCAGGTCAATGCCACTTATAATGTTCTGGAAGGTTTAAATTTGAAGATACCAATAATCGGGTTGGCCAAACGGGAAGAGGAAATCTTTTTCCCCAACACCGTCCAAGCGCTAAAATTACCCTCCAGTTCGCCCACCCTGCATCTGTTGCAGCGTATCCGGGATGAAGCGCACCGTTTCGCCATCGAATTTCACCGCAAACGGCGCAGTAAAGCGGCCTTGAAATCCCCATTGGAAGACATTCCCGGCCTGGGAGCCAGGAGGAAGCAAAAATTATTAAACCACTTCGGTAGCCTGGAGCGCATTCAGCAGGCCTCATGGTCCGAACTGGAAGCCCTCCCCTTCCTCCCCGCCGACATCGCCCGCATTTTATTCGAACATTGGCGCAAAGGTTGAAGCAACATTCGGTAGCACAGGCTTCCAGCCTATGATGCAACCGTGAATTTGTAGTATTACCGTTAGGGACTTAGAAAATATTAATATACCCCCTACCCTAACCCTTCCCCGCAAGGGGGGAGGGAATTTATCCCCCTCCCCCTTGATGGGGGAGGGACGGGGTGGGGGTGATTATCACGATTCAGAAACGGTATATTTGAAAATTCCAAGTCCCTTAAGTCAACAGCATTTGTAGGGGCGAGGTTTCCTCGCCCTTGGTATAATTTGGTGGAAACGGTACCAAAAGGGCGGGGAAACCCCGCCCCTACAAATAAATTTTCATGTTTTGTGGCGCCCTGAACGGGCATGACCGTTTCGTGTAAAATAAACAGGTAATAATATATGTGGGAATTGGCTGTTGCTTGCGTTTTGGATTTGATTTTGGGCGATCCCGCCTGGATGTCTCATCCGGTGGTAGGAATCGGTAAACTGATAACCTGGGGGGAAGGATTATTCTATTCCCGCTTTAAAAATCAGCGCCTGGGCGGGATTTTTTTAGTGTTTCTGGTTGTCGGCGCCGCTTTTTTCCTTCCTGTGGTGTTAATTAATCTTGTTTCTAAACTAAATATTTACTTAGGACGCTTTGTATCTGTTATCCTGATTTTCTTTTGCCTGTCTTTGCGTTCTCTGGAACTGGCTGCACGCAGGGTTTACGGCCACTTGTCAAATCAGAATTTACCGGCTGCCCGGATCGCCCTGACGCATTTGGTGGGGCGGGATACGGAAAATCTCAATGAGGGGGAAATCGCACGCGCGACGGTCGAATCGGTAGCGGAAAACACCGTCGACGGGTTTGTCGCTCCCTTCTTTTATGCTTTGTTGGGCGGAGCGCCGCTGGCCTTGGCTTACAAAGCCGTCAATACCCTGGACTCTATGGTAGGCTATCGCAACGAACGTTATTATTATTTCGGCTGGGCGTCGGCGCGCCTGGATGATTTAGCCAATTATCTGCCCGCACGACTATGTTATCTGCTTATTCCTATAGCTGCCGGAATAAAGCGATTCTTTTATGTGTATCGCATTATTCTCCGTGACGGGCGCAAGCACTTAAGTCCCAACAGCGGATTATCCGAGGCCGGATTTGCCGCCGCTTTGGGTGTGCAATTAGGCGGAGAGAATCACTACGACGGCGAACTTTGCCCTCATCCTTTAATAGGGAATAAAGAACGGGATTTGGGCAAAGAGGATATTCGGCGGACAATAAATCTGATGTACCGTATTGCTGTCATTCTTTTTTGTCTGGGCGGGCTATTTTATATTTTTAGCAGGCCGTTGCCGCACCCGGCTTACATAATTGTTTAAGGTTCTTCTTTACTTTCGCCCTATAATACGGCATAATTCGATTTGGCAATACCAGGATTATAAAAAATCGCTAAGGTTTTGGTAGCGTTCTCAATAAGAGACCCAAAGCGTCATTGCGAGGCAGCCTTATCGCCGAAGCAATCTCTACGCACGCATGGAGATTGCTTCGCTTCGCTCGCAATGACGCTACAGGTCTTCTATTAAGAACGCTACCAAGGTTTTAACCGGAGGTCATATACTGTGAGAATTACCTATAATTCACTGCCAGATTTCATCGGTCGATTGGAAGCAGAACAGGAACTTGTCCGCATTAAATATCCGGTCTCGCCGGTTTTGGAAATAACCGAAATTGCCGACCGGATGATCAAACGGGGTGGCAAAGCCCTGCTTTTTGAAAACGTTAAGGGATATAATGTTCCCGTTTTAATCAATGCCTACGGCAGCACTAAGCGGATGTGTCTGTCTTTAGGGGTCGCTAATATTCAGGAAATCAGCGATGATATTCAGCGCTTTATCAATCTGGCTCCCCCTAAAAGCTGGCAGGACAAATTTTCCTTGCTGAGCCGCCTGTTTGAATTTACCAAATTCCCGCCCAAAAGGTTCAAGGGAGCCGCTCCCTGCCAGGAAATCGTGCTGACGGGCGATCAAATCGATTTGGGGAAAATCCCCATCCTGCAATGCTGGCCGCATGACGGCGGACGCTTTATCACCTTTCCGGCGGTCTTTACCAAAAGCCTGAAAACCGGCAAACGCAATGTCGGCATGTACCGGATGCAGGTTTATGACAAAAACACCACCGGGATGCACTGGCATATCCATAAAGACGGCGCCGCCAATTACCACGAGTATCAGGAAGCCGGGGTAAAGATGCCGGTGGCTGTGGCTATCGGCACCGATCCGGCAGTAACCTATGTTGCCACCGCTCCCTTGCCGCCGGGGATTGATGAATTGCTGCTGGCCGGTTTCATCCGCAAGAAAAATGTGGAACTGGTCAAGTGCAAGACCATAGATTTGGAGGTACCCGCTACCGCCGAGTATGTGTTGGAAGGGTATGTCGATTTAGCGGAAAGCCGAACCGAGGGGCCTTTCGGCGATCATACCGGTTATTATTCCGCCGCAGCGATGTTCCCGGTGTTTCATTTAACGGCAATAACTTCCCGCAAAAATCCGGTTTATTTTACCACTATCGTGGGCAAACCCCCCATGGAAGACTGCGATATGGCGCGCGCCACATCCACCATTTTCCTGCCTCTTTTGAAGACTCAACATCCGGAGATTATGGACATGTGCCTGCCGGAGGAGGGGACTTTCCACAATTGCGCCATGTTCGCCATCAAGAAGCGTTATCCCTATCAGGCGCGTAAATTGATGAACGCCCTTTGGGGAACCGGGCAGATGAGTTTCTCCAAGATGCTGCTTTTTGTCGATCATGACATTGATATTCATAATCATAAGCAACTTGTCCGCTATTTGTTGAATAATATTGACCTGGAGCAGGATTTATTCTTCACCGAAGGCGTTTTGGATGTATTGGATCACTCCGCCCCTCAACCTCTTTACGGCTCTAAACTGGGGCTGGATTTAACCCGCAGGCTTCCGGGAGAGTTCAAGCCGCGCCGGATAAAATCCGGCAATCCGGAATTACCCGCTCTGGAATCGCTGCTGAAAGGTATCGATTGTGTAGCAAATGCCAATCTGCCTTTTCCGGATACCGGATTAAAACCGTTGCTTGTCGCCATCAACAAGACTCACCCATACCATGCCAAAGAAGTAGCTGAAATGATTTGGCAAAACGATGTACATAACTGTATAGATATTATTTTAGTGCTGGACGGCAATATCGATACCAAAGACCTCTCTTATGTTGCCTGGCGCATGTTCAATAACGTCAATCCCAACCGGGATATAACCTATCGTCCGGACGGGCGGGTAATCATCGACGTGACCAAAAAATCCCGGCAGGAAGGCTATCCCAAAGACTGGCCGGAAGAACTAAGAATGGACAAGGAAGTTATCGGAAGAATTGACTCTGTCTGGAAGGATTTGGGCTTGGACTAATACATAGCCTGATACCAATCCGCTATCAAACATTGAAGAATAGTTCGTCGCACGGGGGTTTATCCCCCGTTTGCAGCGCCTGCTTACGGGAGATGAACTCCCGCGCTACATTAATCTTTAATAGCGAATTGGTATGAGTTTTAGAATAAGTTTAAGGAGCTTAAGTGAACAGTATTGGCTTTAGCCCTACTCCGGTAGCACAGGCAAGATGTCTGTGCTGCAAGACCATGAAGCCGAATTACTCTTCACTAAAGATATTTATCAATTGGTATTGGCGCCTGCCCAACCCGATTTTCTCGCCATAGGCTAATTGCACTTCCCAATCGATGTGGGGATAAATATCGCGGAATTTGTCATCGCCGGGAGCAAAGCTCTTATTCAAGGCCGTCCCCTTGATGCCGGGACTGTTGATTACCAAATCGGCACTGGCTTGATCGATAGCCACCGGGTCATAAGATGCCAAAATGCCGATGTCCGGCGTAATGGCGGTATCAGAGTAAGGGTAGCAATCGCAAACCGGGCTTAAGTTGTTGATGAAATTGACGTAATAGCAGGGAAGCTTTCTTTTTACCAACAGCCCGTAGGCATATTCGCAGATTTTTTCCTGGAAATTGGCGACCGATTCGTTCCAGCGGATTTTGATTCGATGCTGCGGGCAACTGATCAGGCATTCGCCGCAGCCGATACAGGCTTTATCGTCGATATAAGCCTTTTTCTCCCCTTCTGACATTTTAATCGCTCCCGATCCACAGTATTTAAGACAAACACCGCAAGCGACACAATCTTCTGATATATAAGGATTAAGCGTTGAGTGCATAGCTAATTTACCGGCGCGGGAAGCCAATCCCATCCCCACGTTTTTAATCGCCCCGCCGAAGCCGGTCAGCTCATGACACTTGAAATGGGTCAGGCAGATCATCTTGTCGGCATGACAAACCTCGCTGCCGAGCATCACCTCTTTAAAATGATTGAGGTTGATTTCAATCTTGGTAGCCGTGGAGCCGCGCAATCCGTCGGAGATAATCAACGGCGCTCCCACCACTGAATAATCAAAACCGTTGCCGATGGCGGTCTGCAAATGTCCCACCGCCTCGCCGCGGCTTCCGGCGTAAAGGCTGTTGGCGTCGGTCAGAAAAGGCTTGGTGTTGTATTTTTTCAACTGCTCAATGATAAAGCGCACGATGCGGGGATGGATGTAACTTAAATTGCCGTCCTCCCCAAAGTGAATCTTCACTGCCAGCAAATCCCCGCCGGTGACGAATTGCTTGAGACTGCTCTTTTTAAACAGCCGCTCAATTTTATCGAATAGATTCAAGCCCTGACGGGCGCGCATGTTGATGAAGTATACTGGCGACGGCATATAGTTCCCCGTGTTCACTTTTTGTGCTTAATAAATTCTTCTTCGTTCAGTTAAATTTTCTAAAATATTTCTCTACCACTTGTTCAGGGACGGGTCTGGGGATAAATTCCTTTTCTTCATTAGCTTGTTGTACCGATTCTATATAACCTTCCACCGCTTCTTTAAGGTTTTGCCTGGCCTCCTCCAATGAATCCCCTTTTGTGGCCATATCCAATTCCAGACAGATAGCCGTGTATCTATCTTCTTCCCTTTCAATAATTCCATGAAATATATACTCTGATATATAAATTCACTCCTTTTTCTAAGCCCGAAAGTATCAAATCTTCGTTATAACAGGAATCTAATTTCTTTTAAGAAGGGATTCATTAGAATTACCACAGAAATTAAACTTTGTCAATTTATACTGATACCATTTTGCCTTATTATTGTCGTAGCGCAGACCTTCAGGTCTGCATAATAAAGTTTATTTGTTTGAATGCAAATTGGTATGATTTGGTATTAACGGTTGGTCTGTTGGTTTTGCAACTTACTTACATAAGCCGCCCGCTGGAAATAGAAATTAGCCCGGTTAGAATCGGAGAGCTTTTCCAGATAAATGCGTCCCAGGTTTTGGTAGGCTTGGATGAAACCGGGCGATAGTTTAAGAGTCTGCTCATATTCTTTTACGGCGTCCTGATATTGCCCCACAGCTTCCCAGCTTAGGGCGAAATCGAAGTGCACCCGGTCGATGTTGGGGTTGTAGCGGACGGATTTTTGATAAAGCTCTATCGCTTGCTGATGCTGTTTGCGTCCGGCATAGATCAATCCCAGGTTGTAGTAAAATTCGGCCTGCTGCGGGTTCTGGCGGATCGCTTCCTGATAGGCGGCGATTGCCTCATCTTCCTTGCCCAATTGGCGCAGTGCCAGTCCCAGATTGTTATGCGCCGCCGGATAATTGGGCTGCAAGCGGATGGCGATTCTGAAGGCGTCCGCCGCTTTTTGCAATTCCCCCATATCGCTGTAAGCGTTGCCCATATTATAGTAGAGGCTCGGATTGTTGGGGTCAAGATATTTTACCTTGTCCAGCATCTCGATCGCCTCCCTGGGCTTGCCCATTACGGTATAAGTCAGGCTCAGATTGACATAAGGCTTGTCGAAATCGGGCTTGACCTCGATTGCCTTTTTAAAGGCGGCAATGGCTTCCGGATACATTCGCTTGGCGCTGTAGGCCACCCCCAGGTTATTTAAGCTTTTCTCGCAGTCATCCTGAATTTGCAGGGCAATCCGGTGCTCTGCTATCGCCTCATCGTACATGCCCTTCTTATAGTAAGCGCTGCCTAAGTTATTGTGCGCCTCCTTATATTTATAGCGCATCTGGATCGCCTTCTGATACTCGGCGATGGCCTCATCCAGCATACCCTTGCGGTTGTAAGCGTTTCCCAGGTTATTATAGGTCTCCGGATAATTGGGGTCTAGTTCGATGCCCTTTTTGTAACAAACGATGGCCTTATCCAACTGATTCTCGGCGCTGTAAGCCACTCCCAGATTGACATGCTGACGGGAGTTTTTGGGTGATTTGGCCGTTACATCCTCAAGAATGCTGATTACGCTCTTCCAGACATCGTTGCGCTGGTAAGTCCAATAGTTGAACAGGCTTACCACATACATAAGCCCCGCCAGTTTGACAGCCATTCGTCCGGCTTTGGAAACGGTAAGGCGGTCGATGCCCTTGATAATAATCGTCAAAACCGCCCAAAAGAAGCCCAAAAAGGGCAGGTATAGGCGGTGCTCATAGACCAAATCCAGCGGATAGATGCTGGATTCGATTACCAGGTTGCCGAAAAACCAGAAGATGCAAAAGGAGATCACAGGCCGACGCTTCATCAGATAAAAACCCAGCCCGATTAAACCGAAGATGAGAAAGAAGCAAGGCAGCGTGCTGAGCGGGTTAATCAAAGAATACGAAAGGTCGAAGTCGTAATCCAGATTCAGACGGGAGGGGTGTGGATAAAAAAGCAGGGAGAGGTAATAGGTCACTACCCGCAATTGTGTCAGGGCGCGCTGTCCCATGGTGAAAGGACGGCTTTTGTACCCCTCCACGAAGATATGAGTAAACAGCTTGCCGCCGGTGGAAAGCAGGGCAATCCCCAGGATGGCGGCGATGACCGCAAAAAACAGCGTGATAAATAGCGGATTTTTCCTGATGCGCTTCCAATCCAGGCATTGGAAAAAGTATATTTCATAGAGCAGGATAAAGAAGGGCAGGGTGACCGCATTCTGCTTGCTGTTGAGGGCCAGCAGAAAGCTTACAAAACAAGCGGCATACCAGAGAAAGGCGGCAAATTTACTGTGGCTTTTGCGTCCGCGGATATAGGCCAGCATAGCAGTGATGAAAAAGAGCGTGGCCATGCTGGTCATGCGCTGGACGATGTAGGTTACCGCCTGGCTGTTTACCGGGTGGGCGGTAAATAAAAGCGCCGTTCCCAACGCCACCTGGCAGGCGATTTTTTCATAGCTTGCCTGTCCGGGGCTAACCATCCCGCCGGGAAGTTTTAGCGTGAGCGTGTTTTTGATAAAGGCATAAACCGTTAAGGCGGTAAGGATGTGAACTATCAGGTTAAAAAGATGATAGCCGTAAGTGTCCAATTTGCCCATATAATAATTGAAGGCAAAACTAACCTCCGCTGCCGCCCGGCCTTTTTCCTTGATGGCTTCCTTCAGGCGTTCGAAGCGGATGGGAGTAAGATCATCGAACTGCACCCCCCGGTTGTTGACGATATGCGCCCCGTCGTCGAAAACGAAGGGCACTTTAAAGCTGTTGGAGTAAGCGGCGATGGAGACTAAGATAATCAAGGGCAGGACAAGATACGAGACCCAGTTATTACGAGGTTTGGCATTGACCGCCGCAACAGGCTTAGCGCCGCGTTTTCTATGCTCGCAACACTTCTTATATTTTAACCCGCTCCCGCAGGGGCAGAGATCATTCCGACTGATTTGAGGCATAATATTATTTCTTTTAGATTAAACATTAAATATCGTAGTCCCAGCCCTTCAGGGCTGATCTTCATGGCATAAGGGGCTGTGCCGCAACTGCTTGCAAACCCAAAAAGCCCTCAAAATGTCATTCCCGTGAAAACGGGAATCCAGTTCCCCATTCCCCACTTTCGTGAGGACAAGTTTCATGAGGACATGCTTTTCAAATACTTCTGGATTCCCGCATCTCGCGGGAATGACAAAATGGGAGTTGCGGCACAGCCCCATAAGCCATGCAATAACAACTCACAAATGGTTAAATCTTCCCATCTATAATTCAAGCCTTCCAGATGAACATCCCTTTAGTCTCAGCCTAAGGCTGAAAATGCGCGGCTAAAGCCACGGGACTACATTTTTTGTTGTATTTCATGGGTAAAAGAGTATTTTCAGATAAAATTCCTTAAGTCTACAGCATTGGCCGCTACGTCAGGGTTCCATCGTTGAGGATTATATAGCGTAATATTCTGTAAATCAAGATAAAACAAGCTTATTTTTATTCTATACCGGGTTAAATAATTGAAAAAATATTTGTACATCCTAAGCTTATGGGGTTGCCCCTGCATCCGGTAGCACAGGCATCTTGCCAGGGCAACCTCATATAAAAATATTGCACTGGGAATATTGTAATTTTCAATAAAAACAATTAAAATACAGCTTTTTACAAATAAGGTGGCAATGATGGAAAAGCTGGAATTTTTAGACTATTTTACTGGGATAGATGATCCTCGGATTGAACGGAACAAGCTTTATGACCTTGAGGAGCTTTTGCTTTTAACGCTATGCGGGGTTATTTGCGGCTGTGACGGATGGGAAGATATTGAAGACTTTGGTG
>JACRJN010000083.1 GCA_016235675.1 Candidatus Schekmanbacteria bacterium | reverse complement strand
TCATTGGTGAGGGCACCGGATACAGTACTGGTTTTCTGCTGATAATAGCCGCCGCCGTCGACCTGTAGTTGCCCGCCGGTTTGTACGGCAGTACTACCCCCCCCGCTGCCGTTAAGATTGCTGTTGTTTAAATAAATCCTGCCGCTGTTTTCCACTATTACCTGACCGTTATTGATAATAGTTCTATCTTTCATATCGACGTAACCGCCGTTGGCCGCCCGCAGTAAGCCGCTGGTGCCAACGCTGCTGTTGGTTTCGAAATCCAGATTCCCGGTAGCCACGACAACGCCGTTGAGAGCACCGCGCACTGTGCCATAACCTGTCACCTTACCGCTGCCGCTGTTACTAAAGCCGTTATCGGCGGCAAACACCCCGCCGCTCAGATTGATGGTGTTGTTGCCGATGTCGGTATCATTCACCAGATTCAGGCGGTTAGTGCTGGGCACGGCAACAGTTCCGGCACCGCCGATACTGCCCCCGCTGTAATTCAAACGTCCGTAGCTGGTCAGATTGACTTGCCCGTCATTGGTGAGGGCGCCGGAGACGGTACTGGTTTTCTGGTAATAATAGCCGCCGCCGTCGACCTGCAACAGAGATGTATTGCCAACGTTCCCGTTAAGTGTTCCATTAAGCATATAAAGTATACTGTAATTATTTACCCCCAGGAGGTTTTCCAAAGTCAGGGAATAGTTCTTTACATTCAAACGTTCCCAGTTATCCAGCCTGTTTACGGTTATATTGGTATTGAGGGTTACGGTGGGATTGGCAGGCAAATCTCCGATAAAAACATTATAGTTATCGGTTCCGTTGTTTGGATAAGCCGGGGTGCTCCAGTGGGACAAATCCGTCCAATTACCGCTGCCCCCCCCCCAATAGCTGTCATATTCCGCGGCATGGGCAAAACCGGGGATTAATAATAGGCACAAAGCTGAAATTATCGTCCGCATGTCGTCCTCCTTCCTGAAAAAAACCTCTAGCAATTATAGCATTACCCATATTACAATATGATATTCGTAATGTCAACATAATGTTTATTGAATTAAAAACTTTCTCAAAGCAAACACCCTTTATTTTTTCCCCCCAGCATGGTAGTATATGTTTTAAGTGATAAGGAGTTGTTTGGTGACGATTAAATACTCAATTATCCTGCCGGTTTATAATGAAGAAGAAACCCTGCCCGAATTATATCGCCGGTTGAAGCAGGTAGTAGACGGTCTTGACGGTCAAACCGAGATGATTTTCGTCAACGACGGCAGCCAAGACGGCTCTTTCCAGACTTTGGGTGATTTGGCTAAGCAGGATAAGCGGATTAAGGTCTTGAGCTTTTCCCGGAATTTCGGTCATCAGATGGCGATAACCGCGGGATTGGATTATTCCAGCGGTGATGCCTGTGTGGTTATGGATGCAGACTTGCAAAACCCCCCTGAAGTCATTCCTGAATTGATTAGCGTCTGGAAACAGGGGGAATATGAGATTATTTATGCCTCCCGCGACCGCCGCGAGGGTGAGAACTGGTTTAAAAAGACTACCGCCAGACTTTTTTATAGTCTGATGCAGAAGCTCTCCAAAACCAAAATTCCCATCAACGCCGGAGATTTTCGTCTGCTTGACCGCAAAGTCGTGGATGCCTTATGTTCCTTGCGGGAATGTCACCGTTTCGTGCGCGGCTTAATCGATTGGCTGGGCTTTGCCCAAACCAGCGTTTCCTACGAAGGGCAGGCGCGCTTTGCCGGAGAAACCAAATATTCCCTTTACAAAATGGTGAAATTTGCCCTGGACGGCATTACCTCCTTTTCTTATCGACCGTTGCAATTAGCCACTTGTTTAGGCTTCCTTTTCTCCATCGCAGGTTTTTTTTATGCGGCCTATGCAATTAGTATAAATTTATTTACCGACAAAACCGTTCACGGCTGGACTTCACTGATTGTTACAGTCTTGTTATTGGGCGGAATACAATTAATTACCCTGGGGATTATCGGCGAATACATCGGGCGCATCTTCGATGACGTCAAGCAGCGGCCACTCTATGTTGTCCGCAAGAAGATCGGTTTTCCGGAGGAAGAGAATTCATAATAAATGGGAAAATTACTGGAAGTACAAAATCTGCAAACCAGCTTTTTTACCCCGGCTGGAGAAGTGAAAGCGGTAAACGGTATAAGTTTCTGCTTAACGCTGGGTGAAACGCTGGGATTGGTGGGAGAATCGGGCTGCGGCAAAAGCGTCACCGCTTTGTCTATTATGCAGTTATTACCCAAGCCGCAAGGCAAGGTTATCGACGGAAAAATCCTTTTTGAGAGACAAAATCTGCTGGACTTAAGCGAAAAACAGCTTTGCCAAATCCGCGGCGATAAAATGGCTATGATCTTTCAGGAGCCGATGACCTCGCTCAACCCGGTCTACACCGTGGGTAACCAAATCGCCGAGGCTGTCCAACTGCATATGGGTTTGAGTAAAAAAGATTCATGGGAGCGGGCGGCGGAAATGTTGAAACTGGTAGGTATCCCCTCACCGGGTGAGCGGCTTAGGGATTACCCGCATCAGATGAGCGGAGGTATGCGCCAGCGGGTAATGATCGCCATGGCATTGTCCTGCCATCCCCAATTGCTGATTGCCGACGAACCGACCACCGCCCTGGACGTGACGATCCAGGCGCAAATCCTGGATTTACTGAAACGTCTCAAGGAGGAAATCGGCATGTCGATCTTATTGATCACCCATGATTTGGGAGTAATCGCCGACATCGCCCAGCGCGCCGCGGTAATGTACGCCGGACGGATTGTAGAAATCGCCCCGACGCGGGAAATTTTCTATGGCCCGCGGCATCCGTATACCAAAGGACTGCTCAAATCCATTCCCCGGCTCAATACCGGCAGCAAGGCGTCAAAATCACGCCTGAGCGCCATTCCCGGCAGCGTCCCCAGTTTGCTTGATCTGCCTACCGGTTGTAGTTTCCAGGATCGCTGTACCGATAAGGTGGAAATTTGTACCCGTCAAAAGCCGGTGTTGAAAACCGTAGGCGAAGATCATTGGGTGAGTTGCTGGCGGGGGATTCAGGGGTAGTATTTTTAATCTTATAAATGAATTATCATGAATATCTTATTATCCGTAAACAACCTAACCAAAACCTTTCCCGTCCAGCGGGGCATGTTCCTGGGGCAAAAGGGACAAGTGCAGGCGGTGAATAATATCAGCTTCGGGATTCAGGGCGGGGAAACCCTGGGGCTGGTGGGGGAGTCGGGCTGCGGCAAGACTACTACCGGGCGGTTGATCCTGCGCCTGATTGAGCCATCAAGGGGGGAAATCTGCTTCGAGGGGCAAAATATCCTGCAAATGGACAAGCAGAAGATGCGTCAACTGCGCCGCAAGATGCAGATTATTTTCCAGGACCCTTACGCCTCCCTCAATCCCCGGATGCGTGTTAGCGAGATTGTGGGCGAGGGCTTTTTGGTGCATAAGCTGGGCACAAGGCAGGAATGCCGGGAGAAAGTGGAATACCTCCTGAGCAAGGTCGGTTTGAACAAGGAGCAGATGTCCCGCTATCCCCATGAGTTCAGCGGCGGGCAGCGGCAACGCATTGGCATCGCCCGCGCTCTGGCGCTAAATCCGCGTTTCATTGTGGCGGATGAGCCGGTTTCCGCTCTGGATGTCTCGGTGCAGGCGCAGGTCATTAATCTATTGCAGGATTTGCAGGACGAATTCGGCCTGACCTATCTCTTCATCGCCCATGACTTGAGCGTGGTACGCCATATCAGCACACGGGTCGCCGTCATGTATCTGGGGCATATCGTGGAACTGGCGGATTGTGAAGAGCTATACCAACACCCGCTGCATCCCTATACCCAAAGCCTGCTTTCAGCGGTGCCGGTTCCCGATCCGCTGGCGCATAAGGAGCGTATCGTCCTACAGGGAGAAATCCCCAGCCCGCTCAATCCGCCCCAAGGCTGCCCCTTCCACACCCGCTGCCCTTCTGTGCTGGACGAATGCCGCAAGGTCATGCCGCCCTATCTGCCCGCCCATCCGGGCCATTACGTGGCCTGCCATTTGATTAAGCATTGAAAGCATGAAAAAAAACAGTAAACATTCCATAGGGTTCATTTACCTTACCTCCGGCTTTGCCGCCTTAGTCTATGAGGTTATCTGGCTGCGGCTTTTCGGCCTGAAGTTTGGCATCAGTTCATTGGCGGTGGGCACTGTTCTGGCCGCTTTCATGCTGGGGCTGGCCTGGGGGGCGAATTTCTGGGGGCGGTATGTTGCAAAGAAACCCACTTCAAATCCGCTTATGCTTTATGCTTTTTTGGAATTGGGTGTCGGGCTTTACGGTTTGCTCCTGCCCTATTTACTGGAATTTGCAGATAACCAATTTTTACAAATAATAAAATCTTCGCAGCCCGGTTTTGCCACCCTCTCTTTGGGACGCTTTTTCCTGGCTATGCTCCTGCTTTTTCCTCCCACCGCCTTGATGGGCGGGACGCTTCCGGTTTTGAGCCGATTGGTTAAAATTGAAGATGAAATCGGTTATTTATATGGCGTAAACATTTTGGGAGCGGTGCTTGGCTGCCTGGTAAGCGGCTTTTTCCTGATTGGTAATTGGGGGGTGCAGAACACTAATTTCCTGGCGGCGGGGATTAACATATTTATCGCTCTTTTAGTTTTATTGGGCAGAACAACACTCTTGCCGGAGCATTGCCCCCACCCTGACCATCCCCCCTCAAGGGGTAGGGAAGAGGTGCCGATCTTGTCTCCAACCTGGAGATTTCTCCTGCTCTTAACCACCGTCTGCGCCGGGTTCACCTCGCTAAGCTATGAGGTGCTTTGGAATCGCATCCTGGCATTGATGCTGCGCAATACCGTCTATGCCTTTTGCACCATGCTTGCTACCTTCCTGACCGGATTATTTATCGGCTCCGCGATAAGTAGAAGACTGATCAAAAATAAATCACCGCAACAGGTATTAGGCTTACTGCAACTGGGTATCGGCCTTTATGCCTTGGCGATAATCCCGGTGTTCGGGAAGTTGAACGAAATATTTTGCCTCTGGGAGATCGAGCGGGGCATTTTCGGCCATTCCTGGGCGTTATTTTCCCTTGGGCAATTCGCCCTGTGCGCCATTGTTTTGCTCTTGCCCACTGTTTTGATGGGTGCGGTTTTTCCCCTGCTCTGCAAGCTTTATTTATCGGGAACGGATGAATTAAATGCCGCGGCGGAAATCGGCAGGGTGTACGCTCTCAATACGTTGGGTGCGGTGCTGGGTTCTTTATCCGCCGGATTCTTTCTGGTTCCCCGGTTGGGCAGTCAAGGCAGTATTATACTTACTGCCGGGATAAATATCGCGCTGGGTATTTTGATAATCGCCCTGATTTGGCGGCATTTTCCGCCAAGTTCGGAATGGATTGCCATAATGTCCGTACTGATGATATTCGCCGCATGGGGGATAAGCCGGGACATGACCTTTCGTCAGGCTATCGAAGATGCCGGAGAGGAAATTCTTTATCGCCGGGAGGACAGCGGCTCTCTGATCGAAGTGACGCGCCATAAGCAAACCGGTACGCGTATGCTGGTCACCAACCGTCAGCAGCAGGAGGGGGATAGCTCTTGGCCGTCGGTCTACAATCAGCGGGAACAGGTTTATTTGCCGCTTCTTCTTCATCCGCAGCCCAAAAAGGTATTGGGTATCGGATTAGGCACCGGCATCAGCATCGCCGCCCTCACCCATTATCCGCTGGAGTTGGCCGAGTGTGTGGAACTGTCGCCGGGGGTGATTTTTGCCAACCGTTTCTTTGCCCCGGAAAATGACCGCTTGCTGCAAAACCCCCGCCTCAAAATCATTCAGGCCGACGGGCGCAACTATCTGCGGCTGACCCCGTATAAATATGATCTGATTATCGCCGATCTGTTTACCTCCTATCAGGCCGGGGTGGGCAACTTATACTCCCGCGAACATTATCTGCAATGCCGGGAACGCTTGGCGCCGGGCGGGATCATGTGTCAATGGCTTCCCCCGCATCAGTTGCCGGGAAGCAGCTTGAAGATTATCGCCCGCACCTTCCAGAGTGTTTTTCCGCATACTTCCGTCTGGCTGACCCGCCAGGCCATCGCCCTGATCGCAACAGATGAGCCGCTGAAAATCGATTATCAGCGCTTCAAAAGTCAGTTTAACCTAAAGGATTTACATGCAGTGGGTTTGGGTGAGCCGCTGACTTTTCTCAACAACTTTATCATGGGGGAACAACGGTTAGCCGGCTTTACCGCCGGGCAGCCTATCAATACGGACGATTATCCCCTGATCGAATTCGAAACCCCCAAGGAATTTTATCGCCTTATCGATACCAGTCTTTATGATCAACATGTGGCAGAAATCAGTCAATATCAGGAGTCGATAATAACTTATGTTGTAAATTGGGGCGATAAGGATTTGCCGCGAGCTTTAGAGCGTAACTGGCAGGCGCAAATCCATGCCCGGCGCGGCGAAGAATTGATGTCCCAGGAGGATTATCCCGCCGCCTTGAAGGAATTTCGCCAAGCGTTGGATTTAGACCGGAATCAGATCGGCGCCCGTAAGTCTTTGGAAAAATACTATCTATTCCAGGGTCAGGAATTGAGCAAAAGCGGGTTATGGCGCGAGGCGCTGGCCGAATATCAGAAAGCCGCCCAAATTGCCCCCCGTTCGGCGCAGGCGCATCTGGGTTTGGGGCAAATTTATCAGCAGTTGCAGGATGTTGAAAAGGCCAAGCGGGAATTTTCTTTAGTATTACAATTAGACCCATATCATCCGCAGCCAGGACAAGTTTATTGAAGTAATTGGATTAAAATGGTATACTATTTCGCGCTCAATCATTAAAGAATAGCTGTCAGGAGTTACCTCCTGACGCCAAATTTCAATCTATGCAAGCGAATTGGTATTATAATCGCCATGGAAATAGCTTTCGCCAGCAACAATAAGCACAAACTGGAAGAAGTGCGTCAGATTCTGTCAGGCTTGCCCTTAACTATTCATAGCCTGGCGGATTTAGGCTTGGAGGTGGAAATCAGCGAGGATGGGCAGACCTTTAGAGAAAATGCTCTGATTAAAGCGCACCTGGCAGCCAAAGCCAGCGGCATGATTTCGTTAGCTGATGATTCCGGCCTGGAGGTGGATGCCCTAAACGGGGCGCCGGGGGTGCGTTCCGCCCGTTTTGCCGGGGATAAGGCGGATAGCTCGCAGAACAATAAGCTCCTGCTGGAAAAGCTTAAAAATGTCCCCTTTGATCAAAGGACCGCCCGCTTCCGATGTGTTCTAGCGCTGGTAACCTTGGCGGGGGAAGAACACCTTTGGGATGGGACTTGTGAAGGGCTGATCGGTTTTGAAGAACATGGGCAGAGGGGGTTCGGCTATGACCCGCTTTTTATCCTCCCCGCTTATCAAAAAACCTTGGCCGAATTGGGGCCGGAGATTAAAAATAAGCTCAGCCACAGGGCAATGGCTTTAAAAAACGCCTTGCCGTATTTAACCCGGATTATTCACTTAAGCCAACTTATCCCTTCTCCCTCTGGGAGAGGGCTAGGGTGAGGGTACCACAATTTAATTTTTTTAAGCTTTTGTACCCTCATCCCAACCTTCTCCCGGAGGAAGAAGGGGCTTAAGCCCGGTAGCCCGGTAGGTTGGGTTGAGGAACGAAACCCAACCTACTATCTGCTCTTGAGCAGGAGGATTAATGTCCGATTACATTCTTACCGCCGATGTGGGGGGTACCAACACCCAACTGGCCTGCTTTAAGCTGGAAGATAACCAGCCCCCACAACATTTTCTGGGCGCGCGTTTTCAAAGTAAGGGCGGTAATTTCCCCTCCCAGATTAATCAAATACTGGAATTAGCCTATAACCAATCAGGGGTGAAAATTAACCGCGCTTGTTTTGCCGTGGCGGGAATAATCAGCGCCGACGGTGAAAGATCGGCGATGGGCAATGTGGATTGGGGGGTGGACTGCCGGGAATTGCGGGATAAAACGCCCCTGGAAGAACTTACCCTGATCAACGATTTTCAAGCCTTGGGTTTCGGCACCAATTTCCTGGATGAAAACAACGAAAAGGATTTGATCCGACTTCCGCATCCGGGAAACAGATACCCATCAGGCAACCCGACCGGCACCAGGGCGATAATCGGCGCCGGAACTGGCTTGGGACACGGTATTTTGGTTTATTCTCAGCAGCAAAAATTATATTTTCCCCTCAATTCCGAGGGCAGCCATTGCGATTTGGCCGCCACTAATGATTTAGAATGGCGGCTGGTGCAATATTTACGGAATAATGTCAGCTTGAATAATCATCCCGACTACGAACGTGTAGCCAGCGGGCCGGGACTGGTCAACATCTATAACTTTCTCTGCCTTTATGAAACAAGCCCCTCCCACAAAATTATCGAAAAAGCTCCGGATAAGGCGGCGGCAATTACAGAAAATACGACAAATGACCCGACATGTCAGCAAACCATCCAAATATTCTTACGCTTCTACGCCCGCGCCGCCAAAAACCTGGCCATCACCTGTATGGCAACCGGCGGATTATACCTGGGCGGCGGCATTACCCCCAAAATACTGCCGCTGATTCAGAAAAGCGCCTTTGCCCAAATTTTCGAGGAATCGGATCGCCTTCATCATCGGGACGCCTTAAGGGAAATACCCTTGTGGATCATCATCAATCCCCGGACGGCGTTGTTGGGGGCGGCGATGTGGAGGGGAAATAGTTAACTGTTTGAATGGAAACTTAAACTAACCTGAGTTCGACATAAAAAATGTAGTCCCGTGGCTTTAGCCACGCATTTTCAGCCTAAGGCTGAAATAAAAGGCATGTTCAGTCCGAAAGGTGTGAATTAATTTGAGAAGATTTAACCATTTGTGAGTCGTTATTGCATGGCTTTGCCATGAAAATCAGCCCTAAAGGGCTGGGACTACGATTTTTCTTATTCCGAACTCAGGTTA
>JACRJN010000079.1 GCA_016235675.1 Candidatus Schekmanbacteria bacterium | reverse complement strand
TTTGTACCCGGTTATTGAATATTTTTATTTACAATAGTTTTCAGCCGCGCTTTAAATTCAGTACACATATTATTTACCGCTTCGTCAATTTCTTTTTCCAGTTTATTGGATACGCTTGGGAATTTATCCGGCTCTTGTTCTACTTTTGGGGTAGGGAGGGGATTTTCTGAAGCTTCGGTATAAGAGGTATTTTTAGGTGCTGTCGGGGTAAAATTATCGACTAACTCCGACAAAGATATTTCCAGAACTTTTGCTATGCGCAGGAGTGTAAACATAGTGGGGGTTAAATGTCCGTTTTCTACGCGGGACAGATATTCGCGTTTTAAACCGGCCTTCTGACAGAGGTCTTCCTGTGACCAACTCCTTGATTTTCTTAACTCTTTTATTTTTTTACCGATCATGATAGTAGCACCTGTATAACGTTATTAAAAATTCACTTGACAATATATAACCGTAATGCTATCATCACGTACATGGTTAGCCACCGATGATTCACGGTGTGGGAAGTATCAAGCGGTTATTTTTAAAATATTAGGTTCGCCCTGACCATGGGCGTAATCAAAATAACGCAAGAGATGGGGGATAATTTTTATCACCTCATAATCAGCGTGCTCCTTATCCACCCACTCCTGAAAAGTCTGCGGTTTTTGTTTAAACAATTCAAAGACTTTAGCGCGTAATGACTGATCGGTCACAAAAGACGCACGCCCTTCGACAATCAGTTCTTTCGTTTCACTGGAAGCCTGAAAGGATTTGACTATCATCACCGAAACATTCGGATTGGCTTTAATCTGGCTGACCTTAGCGGTTTGTTTGGCGCTGATCATATAGATAGTCAACCCGTCATTTACATACACCATAGGCCGGATATGCGGCAGATTATCGGTAACGGTAATTAACTCGGAATACTCTACCTGGGAAATAAAATTAATTAGCTCTTTGTTTAATGATTCCGGATTATTTATCTTGGTCGGATTTATCATTTTTTCCCTCTCTTTTAGAAGCTGTAGTTACCTGATTCATCAGGTACAGCCCGTGGTACCCGATAAATCGGGTAACTACATTGCAACACTGTCTTTTAAAAAGGAACAGCAAAACCCAGAATATTCTTTTGCAGTTCAATAATCCGCTCAATACCAGATTGAGCCAATTTTACTAATTCCAACATTTGATTTTGGCTAAATGGGGTTCTTTCCGCCGTACCTTGTATTTCAATTAAATGCCCGCTATCGGTCATGATTACATTCATATCGGTATCGGCGGTGGAATCTTCGCTGAAATTCAAATCCAGCAAGGTCTCGTTTTCGACCATCCCTACACTGACCGCAGCCACAAAACCCAATAATACCGGTATGGCAAGATGTTGCTGCTCTTTCAGGCGTTTCAGCGCCAATGCCAAAGCGACATAGGCCCCGCTGATCGCGGCGGTACGGGTGCCGCCGTCGGCTAAAATTACATCGCAATCGATCCAAACCGTTCTTTCCCCAATCGCGTCCAGATTGACAGCCGAGCGCAGCGATCGTCCGATAAGGCGCTGGATTTCATGGGTGCGCCCGCCCATTTTGCCGGTTGCCGCTTCCCGAATACTGCGAACAGCGGTAGAGCGCGGCAGCATACTGTATTCGGCGGTGATCCAGCCCTTACCCTTGTCTTTCAAAAATTGCGGGACTTTATCTTCGATGGATGCGGTACAGATTACCTTGGTATTGCCTACCTCGATCAATACCGACCCTTCCGCATATTTGATAAAATCAGGTGTAATTTTAATCGGGCGCAGTTCATCATTGGCCCTGCCGTCTAAACGCATTGTATCCCTTTCGTAAAAAAATATCCTATTAAAGCCAATACTGTTCACTTAAGGGATTGTCATTGCGAGGCAGCCTTATCGCCGAAGCAATCTCAGACGTACGGGAAACTTGAGATTGCTTCGCTTAAGCTCGCAATGACAGATTATGGGAAACCCTTTATTTTATCCCTTAAGTGAACTGTATTGCTATTAAAGCGGCAATTGAAAATTACCGGCGACAATTCCCGGTATGGTAATATCCTCATCTAATGATTCCCAGCGTAAAGCATAACCGTTTAAACGGATTGTAACATCCTTTAATTGCTTATCGCCGGCATTTTTTAAAATTCTAAACCGGTCTGCTGGAAAACCTATGATACGTCCGTCCGTTAATTCGACAAAAACTGTCCTTTTCTCAACCCAAACCCTAATCGCCGCCGGTTCGACTGCGGCTTCTTTTTCAATGACCATGGTATCCATTGTATTTTCTCGGATGTTTCGGCGTGTTTCACGCCGAAACCATAAATGGCAACAAATAGCTAAATGGTGCTCAATTTGTAAATGCTGCCCCCTTGTTAGTTTCGGCGTGAGACACGCCGAAACATCAATTGAAGTTACTTGAAAGATTCCCGATAACATCATTCGGGATGACAAAACGGAGGGACTAAAGTCCCTGCTCCAACCTGACAAATACCGGCGGTAAAACTGCGACCCCGCGCTGGCCGTTTAAACTGGCGGATAGCGTAAAAAGACTGGCTGCCGACTTAAGATCGTGATGGATAAATTGTATCTGCTTGGGTTGCAGATTATGCCCTTCCAGTAAATCGATCATTTCAACCAGGCGTACTACCGGATAAATCAAATTCACGCTGCCTTTAGCCGGTTCCACCAGATAGCGGCAGGCGGAAATTAGTTCCTCAAGCCCCCCGGTTATTTCATGGCGGGAATGCGCTTTCACCAAATCCGGATTGACCCGTCCGCTGGTTGATTGCCAATAAGGAGGATTAGCGATTACCAGATCGAATTTTTCCCCTTTGAGTGTTTGGCGAATCTGACGCCAATCGCCCTGGCGGATTTCCAGCTTATGTTCCAGCTTATTTAACAGGATATTGCGCTGAGCCAATTCCACCAAATCCGGCTGCAATTCCAGGCCGATAACAGAACTTACCTGGGGGCTTGCCGCCAAAAGTAAGCTGATAATCCCGTTGCCTGCGCCTAATTCGACCGCCCTTGAAGATTTTATTTCCCGTTTGAGACAAAAATCCGCTAATTGCAAGGCGTCCAGATTATAGCGATAACCGCCTTTTTTCTGGATTATTTTCAGACCACACGATGCTATTTGATCAAGCGTTTCATCGGCTCTTAGGGACTTGGGAATTTCAATTATACCGTTTATGTCATTGCGAGCGACCTTTAGGTGAGCGAAGCAATCTCTGCCCGTGCGTCTGAGATTGCTTCGGCGATAAGACTGCCTCGCTTTTGACAATTCAGTATCCGGTATTTTAATATGTTCCAAGTCCCTTAAAACATCCTCGCCGCTCTGCATCGGCATTACTCCAGGCGCCGGGCGACTATCTTTTTAATCAGCGTTTCGTCAATCCCTTCCTTTACCGCGGCCTCACCGATTTTAACCGGCAGAATGAAGCGATTCTTTTTATTGACGAATTTTTTATCATGGGTCATGGCCTGCATTATCTGGGCTAAATCAGCGCCCTGAATTTTGGCCGGCAATCCGATTTTAGCCATCAGCGCTTCCAGCCTTTGCGTTTCCCCTTGGCTGAACATTCCCAGTTCTTCGGCCAATTGTGCGGCGCAGATCATCCCAATCGCCACCGCTTCGCCGTGACGATAACGGGCATAGTTTGTCGCCGTCTCAATAGCATGACCGAAGGTGTGGCCGAAATTAAGCAAAGCCCGGATGCCTTTGGTGTCCCGCTCGTCCTGTTCCACCATCTGTGCCTTGATTTGATAAGACCGGCGCACAATGTGGTGCAGCGCTTCCAGATCATATTGCAATATGGCGTGATAATTTTGTTCCAAAAAGGCAAATAATTCGCTGTCGGCGATAACCCCGTACTTGACGACTTCCGCCAGCCCGGCGCGCATCTCGGCCTGCGGCAGGCTTTTCAGCAGACTTAAATCGACGAAAACCAGCCGGGGCTGATAGAACGCACCGACCAAATTCTTGCCTTGTTTGAAGTTGACCGCGACTTTCCCGCCCACGCCGCTGTCCACGTTGGCCAATAATGTCGTCGGCACCTGAACGAAATTAATCCCCCGCCGATAAACCGCCGCCACAAAGCCGCCTAAATCGCCGACCACGCCGCCGCCTAAATTGACCACCACCAGGCGTTTGTTCAGGCCGTTATCGAAATCAGCGATTTCTCCCAGTACCTTATGCCAATTTTCAATAGTCTTGGCTTGTTCCCCGTCGGGAATAACAGACATTTGCAGGTGTTTGATCCCGGCCTGGCGCAAATGTTTAATGACTGTATCCCCATACAATTTAGCTACAACAGTGTTTGTGATTAAAAATATATCGCGGCCCAGATTCAACTCTTGTATGAGATTGCCTAAAGCAGCCAAATTATCCTGTCCGATAATTATGGGGTAGGAATTTTCACCCAAATTCAGATTGATTTTTTCCGGAATTATCATCTATTCAGTCTACATTGTTTTGCTGAAAAAAGGAAGGGTGCTTTGCCGCCAGGGTTTTTATTTTTTTACAATTAGATACATAATTCTTACTTACCAGATATTATAATGGAAGAATCCCGTAAATACAAGGTATAAAGCATAACAATTAAAAAATACAGGGATAAAGTTCCTTGACATATCCCCATTAATTAAAATATCATATTGTTAAATATCGTTTAAACCCAATACCGTTCACGTAAGCTTCGTTTTGCTCCTTCTCCCCCTGGGAGAAGGTCGGGATGAGGGTACAAAAGCTTAAATAATTTAATTATGGTACCCTCACCCTGACCCTTGTATATTGTAGTTAAAAGATTTTTTTCTTTTTTAAAAATAAAAAAATAATAGTAGCGG
>JACRJN010000078.1 GCA_016235675.1 Candidatus Schekmanbacteria bacterium | reverse complement strand
CATCAAGTACTACAACAAGTTGGGCTACTACTTGCGCTATTTGTTCACAGGCTGGAAGCCTGTGCTACCGACAACAACCCCAAATTCGCTTAAGGTTGAAAAAGCCCGTAATCCATCTGTGGGAATATCTCCAATATGGAGAAAAATGCAATCAGCGTCTGCTAACTTGCTTTTCCAATGTGGATGTCGCAAGCCTTGCCGAAAACGAGATGGACAAACTCAATCAACCGGTTATCACCGAAAAAGGCAAGAAAATCGCCGCCCCTGACCTGCGCAAAAAGCGCCAGATTGCCCTCTTTAGTGAATTGCTCAAGGTTAAATACAGCGTGCACGGATTTAAAACCAGTGATTTATTGGAAAACCTGCCTGAATTTTTCACAAATTTGGCACAAAGAAAGCTACGAAATGGTCAAATTAAGAGAGCGCGGATTGATTAAAAAGAACAAATGTCAATCTTTCTACAGAGTTACAGAACAGGGCTACAAAATCCTCTGGACAAAAACCGCCCTGAATTTACATTTTGAGGCTCCAATGATTTCAAGGGCTTACAAAGAAGACGCCGGTCATTTTGCGGCGGCGCCGTCTAAACTGGAGGCGGCCTACCGGCAGTTGAACGATGGTGTATCCCTTATTACTCAAGAGCTTTGCTTAAAATTAGCAGCCTGAAAAAACGTAAATTTTATTTACGTTTTTGAAATACAAAACCATTCCACCAGACCGCCGGAGCTGAAACACGAATGGTTCTGCTCCCAGGTCGAGGTGTGTAAGGTGGAATGGTTTGTCAAGACCAGTCCACCTTATGGTACACTTTTCGACCGCCGTCTTTACCCATTTGCCGGTACACTTTTCGACCGCCGTTTACACCGTTATCCCTTCACCAAGAATTGCTGATAACACTCTTGACATTTTGTATTGTCCATTATATTATATTTGAACTTCGCAGTCATTTGTATGTGGGTTGTGAAGTAATTATACTTAAGAAGCTCATAAGTTATGATTCGTTAATCTATTAAATTTAAAATTCAAGATTCAAGATTAACCACAGAAACAGTGAAGAATTGAAACACGGAAAGGGAAAAGAATTAATAAATATTATTTCCGTGTTTCCGTAATTCCGTGCTTCTGTGGTAAATTTTAAATTTGTTTATTAGAGTAACTGCATAATAAGGGTTATTAGGGCAAAGAGCAGACTTCCCCTTACCCCTTTTAATTTAGTCTCTTACGACTTCAATCTTGACAAAACTTGAGCAAAATATCTTGCAACTTCAATAATTGTCGCTAGTTATATTAACCACAGAAACACTGAATTATAGAGACACGGAAAGGACAAAAAACATTAATTTCTTTTTCCGTGCTTCCGCCATTCTGTGTTTCCGTGGTTTCTTCGTTGTCTTAACCTTTTTGGTTCCGGCTTGTCCGGTTTAGGCAAACACCAAATTATAGATTCCGGCGATGTTTTTAAAAATCAAACTATGACTGCTTAACTCGTTGCGGAAACGTTCCGCCAAAATCTTGAAGATTTTCATTTTACCGATAACATGCTCGACAATAATCCTTTCCCGGCTGTGTTGCCGGTTGAATTCCTTCTGCTCTTTGGATAGCGGTTTCTTTTTGCTCTTTTTAAAGGGAACTATCATATCGGTTCCCTGATAACCGGAATCAGCCTTTTTCTTTGTTTGGGGAGGTACGATAAACTTCTTTTTCTGGTAATCCTTTTTATCATGAATCCGTCCGGGAGTGGCGTCGCCTACGGCTTGGATGCGGCCGTTTTTAGAAACGAGCACCTGGTGTTTTACGGTATGCTTCTTTTTCTTGCCGGAGTACCAGCGTTTTTGCCCTTGGCCCGGTCTGCGGATTTCCTGCTCGGTTGCATCGACAAACAGCGTCATTACTTCTTGTTCCGGCAGGTTTATTTTCCGTTCGGGAATGCGAAAAACCTTAGCCAATAACGGTTGGAGCGGATTGATATTCCGTCCCACATTGCTGTTGTCAATGCTGAAAATAAACCCCAGGAATTCATGAGTAACATACAGCCGGTAAACATTAGGAGCATCAGCAGGCGGTCTTCCAGTTCCAGTTTATGCTTATTGCCGCCGCCTATTGCTCTCTGGCGATTTTTGCGGGATAGCCGCTGGTTTTTTTGTTCTTCACATAAAGGTAATATTTGTCGATAAATTTCGTAAAATTTTTCTACCGTTACGCCGGTTAGCTTTCTAAATACACCAGGATTGCTTTTTAGTCGACAACATTTGGTCATTTGCTACCCCCCGGTTGCTAATGATTGGTTGTTTGGTAATGTTGTCTGTTATATTATCACAAATTTGTTTTTATTGTGCCGTAAAGGTAAAGGGAGAAATCACCACTCCCCGGTAGCTCAGTCGGTAGAGCAGGTGGCTGTTAACCACCGTGTCGCTGGTTCGAGTCCGGCCCGGGGAGCCAGAAAACCCCCGCCTCGGATACTCTGAGGCGGTTTTATTTAACACAAGGCCATAGTGAGCAATCGCTATGGCCTTTGTTGTTGTATAACGATAACATATAGTTAGTGTTGATTTTACATTTGGTGATAATTCTCTTGTTCGGTTAAGCTCCATCTTATAATCTCTATATTTCGTGATTTATCGTCAAATATCGCTCAAAAACCTCTCAAACTCTCAGAAAAACGCTATTTTACCCGACCGGCTGGTTAACTCAGATAACATATTGATATTATTGCCTCTGACATACTGGTTAACTCAAAAACGACCCGCTGGTTAACGTTTGCACAAAATCATATAGTTTACGTAATGTTTATTGCCCATTCCTGCTATTATTCTTGACTATAAGTCTTGATATGGTTACAATTGATTATAAATGATTACACTTTATAAATAGGAGGTGTCTTGTCATGAGCACCGTTAACGTCAACGCCCGCCTGGAACCCTGGATGGTGCAGGAGTTGGACAAAGAGGCTAAGGATTTGTGTACCAGCCGGGGGGCGGTAATTCGTATGGTTATTAAGCATCATGTCAAAGAAAAATATCAAAAGGCCGGCTTTAATTTTGAGCGGGTGAAACATCTTATTGGTTCAGTGGAAACAGGTGTTTCTGACCTCGCTCAAAACCATAAGAAATATTTAGATGAGGTTTTCAAGGGTGATAAATAACCTGCTTATTGACGCTGGCCCCTTGATTGCCGTCTTTAACAAGAGCGATAAACATCACCATGCCTGCATTACCTTTTTATCCAATTACCACGGAGACATACTCACCACCGAACCGGTACTGACGGAAGTGGTATATCTCCTGCGCCGTTTTCCCTCCGCTCCGCAGAACGTTATTGATTTTATCATCAATGCGCCCATCAAGCTCGTTCCTTTTTCAGAGGAGAGGCTTTTGCGATGTTCCAAACTGATGGAACAATACGCCAATGTTCCCATGGATTTTGCCGATGCATCCCTTGTCGCCATGGGAGAAGAATTCGAGATTAGCGATGTATTCACCCTGGACAGTGATTTCTCAATTTATCGAATGGGCAAGGGGATTCCGTTCAAGATTCATTCGTAGCGCTTCCATCTCCGGTTTTCGCTGCATTATGTTCACAGCATACCAATATTTGTAACTGATGATATATCAAGTTGACATGTAATATCAACGGTAGTATATTATTTTGAATATGGAAAAAGAAAATCAGAAAAAACGGTTGATTGAACTTGGAGCGGAAGCCCTGGCAGACATCTCTCCCCGCGAAATCTACAAAAAAGAACTTACAGCAACACATGCCCGCAAGAAGGCTTTCTGGGCAAGATATGAAGACTGAAAATAAGCGCAAAGAAAGGGCGATTCAAAATGGAACCCTTACTTGGGAAAAAATCAGGCAAAAGGAGCGCATCTGCTAAAAAGTCAACAAACAAGCCGGCAGTTTCCAAAATATCCAGGAGCCAGAAACCGGACGGTCTTGATTTGGATGAATGGCAGCGGATGCTCAGGAAGCAGTATGGGCAACAGCAGGATTACCAACTGGAAAACATTGGCGATCATCCGGTATTCTCGGAATTTTGGCTTACCAATCCTGAGTCGGGGAAGACTTACAAAATTGCCATTCGGGGAAATGTCCCCGGAGATAATTACTGCTCCTGCCCGGATTATAGTGTCAGCGGTTTGGGAACCTGTAAGCATATCGAGTTTACCCTGTCCAGATTAATGCAGTTGAAGGGCGCCCCAAAAATCTTCCAAGCAGGATTTACCCCGTCTTATTCCGAGGTTTACTTAAGCTATGGGCTAAGACGGGAGGTGAGATTTAAGGCCGGGGAAAATGCCCCGCCGGAATTGCTTTCCCTGGCAAAAGATTTTTTCGACTCTCAGGGAACCCTTAAAGAGCAGTATCTGCTTGATTTACATCAGTTCCTAAATCGCATCCCTAATGATAACGGACATGATCTGCGCTGTTATGACGATGTGATGGCCTATGTTGCCGAGCATCAGGACGCCGGGCACCGGCACAGCATCGTCCAGTCCCAGTTTAAAACCGGTATCAACAGCCCGATTTTTGAGAGCGTTCTGAAAACCAGCCTGTACCCATACCAGCGGGAAGGGGCGTTATTTGCGGTAAATGCTGGGCGCTGCCTGATTGGTGACGACATGGGACTGGGAAAGACCATCCAGGCGCTGACCGCATCCGAGCTTATGGCTAAACTGTTTGATATACAGAAGGTGCTGATTGTTTCCCCCACCTCATTGAAATACCAGTGGCAAACGGAAATAGAAAAATTTACCGACCGGTCGGCTCTGGTAATCGAGGGACTTAATCATCGGCGCAAGGAGCTTTATCAGCAGGAATCCTTTTACAAGCTGATCAATTATGAGATGGTTTTCCGGGACATAGACCTGATAAAGGCCTGGGCGCCAGACCTGATTATCCTGGACGAAGCCCAGCGCATCAAGAACTGGAAGACCCGCACTGCCAGGTACGTAAAGCAACTGGATTCCCCCTTCGCCATTGTGCTTACCGGCACCCCCATAGAGAACCGGATCGAGGAGCTGCACTCCATCGTGGAATTCATTGACCGGCGACATCTTGGCCCGCTGTTCCGCTTTGTTCATAACCACCGGGTCAGTGACGAGAACGGCAAGGTGATCGGCTACAAGGATTTGCAGTTGGTCAGGGATTCCCTGAAAAATGTGATGATCCGCCGCAAAAAAGACGAAGTGCTAAAACAACTCCCCGAACGGATAGACAAGAACTTTTTCGTCCCCATGACCAAGGAACAGCGGGTTATCCATGACGAAAACGCCGATATTGTGGCCAAACTGGTGGCCAAGTGGCGGCGCTATAAGTTCCTGTGCGAGGCCGACCAGCGGAGACTACAAATCGCCCTGAATTATATGCGCATGGCGGCGGATAACACCTACCTGGTAGACAAGAAAACCATCCACGGGCCTAAAATTGAGGAACTGGAGGAAATCTTAAATGAAATTGTTATCGAGGGCGGAGAAAAGGTGGTCATCTTCAGCCAGTGGCTCCGGATGGCAGAACTAGTGGAGGGTGTTCTTAAACGAAACGAGATTGAATATGTGCATTTAAACGGCAGCGTACCTTCCAAGCAGAGGAGCGGGCTGATGTCCCGCTTCAAGGATAACCCGAACTGCAAGGTCTTCCTGTCTACGGATGCCGGCGGGGTGGGACTCAATCTGCAAAGCGGCTCGGTGGTAATCAACCTGGACATTCCCTGGAATCCGGCGGTGCTGGAGCAGCGGATTGGCCGGGTGCACAGGCTGGGACAGGGTAAAACAGTACGCGTCGTTAACTTTGTTACCACCGCCTCTATTGAGGAACGCATCATGGAATTGCTTAAATTCAAGAAATCGCTGTTTGCCGGAGCACTGGATGACAACGGGGAAAATGTGGTAATGGCAGGCGAGTCTCAGCTTAAACAATTCATGCAATCCGTGGGGGATATGACCGAAAATCTGGAAAGATATAACCCTGAGTTGGAAAAACAGCAACAGCAGGAAGAGGCATCAGATAAAGCCGCCACGGATTTAAAGGAACTGGGAAAAGAAGCCGGAGCATCTGCGGCCAATAAAGGGCAGGGAAAAGAACTGGATGCGCTGAACAATTTTCTCTTAAGCGGAGCGCAATTTTTGACCAGCCTCAGCCAGGCCATTTCCCAACCGGCGGCAGATCAGGCAAAACCGTTCGGGAATTATCTGGGGACTGTGATTAGCCAGGATGAAAAAACCGGCCATCCCTGCCTCAAAATCCCCCTGCCGGAAGCCGAGACCATAAAAAAATATCTTCTCCACTTTTGGTGAATTGATTTCCAATACTATGCGGGTTAAATAACCAGAGAGGAAGGCTTACATATCACGTTATTACCGGATAGACAGCAAAACTGTTTTAATGATTTTTATTTTTTCAGATTAATACTTTATTGAATGCCAACCAACATGGTTAATACTTTGCTGATTGCGAAACCATGGCTTATTGAGAGAAGAATCTCCGGTAAATCTATGGCCGCTCATCCCCCTTTTTGGTCTATTTTACCCCTGTTTTGATGACTATCGACATAATATGCGGCATCATGCTGTTGGTAAATTATTACAAGTAAATCAATATGTTATCTACAAAATCATGCAATTTACTGAAAGACGCTTGCACCATAGCTCATCAAATCCTCGCTAACCCGCACCAGACAAGCATCTTCAGACAGTCTCCATGTTCCATCAAAATCGTGATATGAGGGTAGTTTTACGAAACGGGAAAACGGCGAGAGAGGCACTTTACCGCTTTGGTAAAAGAATCTTCAGATAATGGAGGTTATTAATACTAGGCAAAACGCAAATCAATTTAAAGGTTTTTTGGCTGCTGGGGTTAATACTTGATTAAATGCAAATTAATATTGTTAATACTTATTTAAACGCAAAACGATAT
>JACRJN010000077.1 GCA_016235675.1 Candidatus Schekmanbacteria bacterium | reverse complement strand
GCAATTTGAAAATCTCCCTTAATCCCTCTTTTCCAAAGAGGGAACCGTTTTTGTGACTTTATTCTTCAAAATTTGACTTGGGCAACACTCCCAGGACAAGCCGAAACATCAATTTTTTCAAGCCTTGCGTAACATGAGTTATTAAATTTTATCGTGTTTTGATTTATAACAAATGTTTCCGGGATCGCCGCCTATATCTTTACGAAGCGAAACAATATTTTCGTATTGGCTCATAGCAACAGATATGCTATAAAGGTTTAAGGCAATCTGAATCAGTGTTTAAAAACCAACTTATAGAAAAGGGAATGCAGATGAAGCGAAATAATAGTGAGATAGAAAAAAGAAAAGAAGCTCAAGAATTAATTCTAAAGGGGTTAAACAAATACTATAATGGACTGGAAAATTTGGGCCCTCCCCGTTACAATTATATCACCCCAAGCACATCTTAACTACTGGTCCAAATTTTCCAGCCCATTATAGTTCCACACGATCACGCTTTCATGTTTCTTTGTCTCCCAAAGGGACAGGCACGTTTCGACTTGATGACAAGAAACCCCCGTTGTGAACTTCCGGATCAGGCCCGTGGGAAAGACAATCCCAATACAATCGCTCCATCTGCAATACCATTTCCCTAACGGTAAATTTACTCATGACTCTTTTTTTGCCCTTCATCCCCAGAGCCAGCGCCATTTGTTTATCCGCAAGCAATCTGCAAACAGCTTCCGCTATCTTATCCGGCTCTTTGGGCGGGACGATAAAACCGGTTACACCGTCCTGCACCACTTCGGGATTTCCGCCTACATTGGTAGCGACACAGGGTAAACCGGCGGCCATCGCTTCCAACAAGGCATTGGACATGCCCTCCCCCAATGAAGGCAGGACAAAAATATCCATAACGGCCAGCAATTCGGCTACATCTTCCCGATGACCTGCAAAAATAACATTTTTCCCCAACTTCAGATTCCGCGCCGTTTCCAGCAGTTCTTGTTTCAAACCACCGTCTCCAATCAATAAAAATTTTACCGATGGCTTTACCGCAATAATCTTAGCCGCCGCCTCCAATAAATATTTATGCCCTTTTCTGGGCGCTAAATTAGCCACTGTCCCGATAACGACGTCGTCTGAATTTAAACCTAATTCACGTTTTTTATTTGGAATGTCAACAAGTTGTCTGTTGGGTATCTCGACTCCGTTATAGATAGTGATAATTTTATCCGCGGGGATGCCCAACTCTAAATCCTGGGACTTCACTTCATCAGATACGGCGGTAATTTTATCTGCCAGGGCGGAAATTTTTTTGTGGATTAATTTTTCCCTAAACCTCATAAGGGAATTGACATTTCTATTGCTTATAATAACCGGGATACCGACATTTTTGGCAACCAGAGTGCCGAAGATATTGGCTTTATACAAATAAGCATGAATAATATCTATTTTCTGTTCTTTGACAAATTTGGAGAAGGATAAAATTTTGCTAATCCCCTGAAAATTATAAACCTTCCTAACCCCTAAATTTATTACCGGGATGTTCAAGGCTTCAACCTGCGGCAGATATTGCCCGATTTTTCTAAAGCAGGCTACCGAGGGTTCGAATTTGGTTCTATTCAGGTTTTTTAAAACATGCACCAGATGTTTTTCCGCCCCCCCGTGCGCCAAATCGCCTATTATATAAAGCACTCGAATCTTTGATAATTCCCGTGTCATTTCAGTTCCTTTTCCCTCCCCACCCCGGTAGCACAGGCATCTTGCCTGTGTCACAGCGCTAAGGGGGTAACGTTGCTACGGTTTCGGTGTGGGAACACACCGAAACATCAACTGCTTATTTTTAAATATTTTAACGGTACGTTTATATGCGGGTAATATTTTTTGGTAAAGCTGATACAAAGGTCTGTTAACAACCAAATCATAATCTCCAAAAAATTCCACGTAATCCCCTCCAAAACGCTTCTTAAAAAACCAGACGCCGTAATTGGGATGTTTTTTATCCAAATTATACCCCGGCGTGCCGCCCAAATCGTAGATTTGATAATTTTGGGATTTTAACCATTTGATTATTTCCCACTGGATTAAATGACCTGAAGGGGGTAATCGATCATCTTCGGTGGAAACCGCGCCCCATATATATCTGGGAATACCGATCAGGCTTATAATGACGATATTTATTATTTTATCGTTATATTTTGCGTAAAAAATCCGGCATTTCTTGTTTTGGATTAACTTTCTCACGCCCTGATCGAAATAAACATAGCCGCTACTTTCAATCCCTTTACGTTCAAACATTTTGCTGTAAAAATTGTAAAATAAATCTAACAAATTATCATCTTCAGAAAATCCGACAACGACTCCTGTTTTTTGGCTTTTATTTATATTATACCTATAATCCCTATTGATATTTCCCCATATTTTGTCTTCACTTTGGGTCAGATCAATCCAAAAGGTGGAACGCCCGTCCAGAGCGGGGACTTTCAAAATCTTTTTGTTGGCCATAATCCATTCGTCATATAAATGATATTGTTCATTTTTAGAGAGATTAATTATTTCAGGCAGACAAATCCCGAAGGTACAAGACAATCCGCAAACCTGCCGGGTGAAATGTTCGAAAGATTCAAGCAGATTGTCCATGATTTCCTGGCTTAGATCGCCTTGCCAAACAAATCCTCTGGGGATTCTCACCGTGGTTTTATTTAAAAGTGGAAGTCTCTTGTAGGCGATCAAGGCTCCGGCTTTGATCTTGCCGTTTTCCTCCATAACCAAAATCTGCGGTGTCCATTTTTGCGCCCGCATCATCAGATTGCCCCAATCCCAGGTCTGATAGATCATCCCCATCCGGCTGGAATGGACAAAATCGTCCCATTTTTGAATTTCCGCTTCGTTTAATATTCTGTAATTCATAAAAAATTACCTCGTAAATAGCCGATCAAATAATCCGCTGACTTCCACGGCAAAGAGCGTTGGCGAAAATTCGCCGGTCAATCCTGTGGAAGAACCGTCGGTAATCCCTTTTCTTTTCAGGGCGAATAAATCGCTGTTAGGGTAATTTATCCCCAACACGGTCGAACAAGCCGCCTCATATCCGCAATCTGCCACAATCCGTCTTATATCCGGATTGAAAGCCCCTCCCGGATAAGCAAATGTCGTTACCGGACAAGCCAGCTTCTCCTCTATAATATTTTTCGAATTCCGAATCTCGATTTTTGCCTCAGCTAAAGAAACCCTTGTCAACAAAGGATGATTAACAGTATGGCCGCCGAAAGAAATACCGGCCTCTTGCATTTTAGTAACTTCTTCCCAGGAAAGGAGCAAATCCTCTTTATTATGGATGGGCTTTTCACCAGGCAATTTAACCGCTAACTCTCCCAGCAGTTTGTTTTTCAAGCTATCATCTGCCTTTTTCAATTCAGACAATATTTTATAAAAGGATTCCCCTTTTTCCTCAAATGTCGATAGTTTATAAACATTTGTCCCTAAAGTAATCTGCGACTTTTCGCTGGTTAAAATAAGCTGTTTTAACCGATCCCAGTATAAAAGATCAGCGGTGCCGATCAATCCGGCTGTTAAATAAATTGTGGCCGGGAGCGCATATTTTTGCAACAATGGAAAAGCGTTTTCCCAATTGTCTTTATAGCCGTCGTCAAAGGTTATAACTAACGCTTTGGCGGGAATTTCCTTTTGGTTTTTTAAGATTTCAACCGCGGCTTCCAATGTCAGTATCTTATGGTTATTTTTTAAATATTGCAGTTGTTTTTCAAAATTCTGCTTGCTGATGCCTATTTTATGGAGAGACTCTTTATCGTCGGCAAATATCCGATGATAGCGGAGGATCAAAATCCCTTTTCGCTTGTTTTTAAGGTAACAAGTTAAAAAACCGCTGTGAACTAAAATCCAGGATAAGCCTAATTTAAAGATTTTCTTAACAATAATCACTCTTACAACTTCCATTTTTTATTGACGGGTATATATTACCGATTATTGTTCGCGAATTGGTATTAATCTTTGCACTGCCGATATTTCATCGTGTTCAAAGAAATCGGTAACGTATAAAATTAACGGATTAAACCTAAAAATATAGTCAGTAAAAGGGTAAATGCCGTATCGCCAAGGGCTAACAGCGCATATTTCTTTATCTCTTCCCTGGCTCTCAAACGAGAGAAAGGCAGCTTGGAAAGCTGGGCGAAAACCTCGGTAAGCGCTACAATAATTATAGCATTTTTCTACCTTTCGTCACCTAATAATATTTCAGAAAGCCACGATGCTTTTAAGGATTTCTAGGGTTTCCATTATACCGCAAGAGGAGCCTTTTTGCTATATAATTATCTGTTTTATAAAGATATTATTTACTTTTAATTGGTGCGAACCTTTAGTTTTTTAAAACAAAAAACCGGACATTTCTACTTTGTAGAAAAGCGGACATTGCTATTTTGGCTTGACAAATCTATTAAAAAATCTTGACATATTGATTGCCTATCGTTATCCTATTACAGATTTTAAATTTGACTGAGGGGAGAAATTATCGTGCGTTTAAGCCGGGAAAAAATTAATCGTCTTTCTCATTTAATTTTCGATTATTTAGCCGATGATGATAGTGTCGAATTTTTAAAAGAAGATAACGACATTCGCCTGCGCATTGTAGAAGTAATCACCAAAGAGATGGAAACAGATGATCGGGTGGATAACATCGTACGGCAACGCCTGGGCAGTTATAGCCGTAAAGTGGCTGAAGGCACCAAGGAATGGGACGTTATGTATCAAAAGTTGCATGAGGAAGAGATGGTAAAATTGGGAAGGTATTAGTACAGTAGCCGTAGTGCTGGGGCTTTAGCCCCGGAAGATCAGCCTTAAAGGGCTTTCGACTACGGAATACTGGAAATACGTGGCTAAAGCCACGGGGCTACATTTTCATATAAAATTATCGGTGAATCCTGTTGTAAGGATTTGAAAAGGGAAACTGGTGCAAATCCAGTCCGGGCCCGCCGCTGTAAACGGGGACGAAGCTTGGGTACCCACTGAAACATTGGTTTCGGGAAGGGCAAGCCGTAGAACGATCCGTAAGGCAGAAGACCTGCCGGTAATTTATAATATAGGTTATAAGAGCGTTTAACCTCAATACTGTTGACTTAGTTCGCCAAATTATCCCCTCTCCCTCTGGGAGAGGGTCAGGGTAAGGGTACCATAATTTAATTTATTTAAGCTTTTGTACCCTCATCCCAACCTTCTCCCAGAGGGAGAAGGAGCTTAAGTAAACAGTAGAGCGTTTAACCTCTTAAAAGCTATTCTTGCACTTAGGGAAATGGTCAATCCCCAAGTGACCGGTTTTAAATCGGTTGCTTGGGGATTTTTTTGTTTTATATCTCCCAGAACCCATAAATTTTCCTGCCGTAGTGCCGGGGCTTTAGCCCCGGAAATGCAGCCCTAAAGGGATGGGACTACAACTGGGACTACAACTACAGTGACTAATCTGAAAAGGAGCATTATGAGCACAACCTTATTAAAAGCCCGCCGGGGGGAAACGACCCCTCAAATGGAACAAGTAGCCGCATCGGAAAAATTTTCGCCGGATTTATTACGGGAACGGATAGCTTTGGGTCAAATCGTTATCCCCAATAATCATCGCCGCGCTTGCAAAGCGGTAGGGATCGGCAAAGGTTTGCGCACCAAGGTCAACGCCAGTATCGGTACCTCGCCCGATTTAATCGACCTGAAGATGGAAATCGAGAAAGCACAGATCGCCGAACGCTTTGGAGCGGATACGCTGATGGAACTATCTACCGGCGGGGATTTGCGCCTTATCCGCCGCACCATTTTAAATACCGTGCAACTGCCGGTAGGAAGCGTCCCTTTATATCAGAGTGCGGTGGAAGCCATCGAACAAAGCGACTCAGTGCTTGGCTTAAATGCCGACCTTATTTTTAAAGTGATCGAGGAGCAACTGGAAGACGGTATCAGCTTTATGGCGGTGCACTGCGGGATCAATCTGCTTACTTTGGAACGTTTGCAAAAACAGGGCTATCGACATGGCGGAGTGGTCAGCCGGGGCGGGGCGTCGATGCTTGCCTGGATGCTGCATCATCAAAAAGAAAATCCGTTATATGAGCAGTTCGACCGGGTAGTGGATTTGTTTAAGCGCTACGATGCGGTTTTAAGCCTGGGCAACGGTCTGCGCGCCGGGGCGATTCATGACGCCTCCGATCGCGCTCAGATTCAGGAATTGATACTCAACATAGAATTGGCGGAATCTGCCCGTCAGATGGGGGTACAAACCATGGTGGAAGGGCCGGGACATATCCCGATCGATGAAATCGAAGCCAATGTGGTGCTGCAAAAGAAGATGTCGCATGAAGCCCCCTTTTATATGTTAGGCCCGATCACTACCGACATCGCCCCCGGTTATGACCATATCACTGCGGCTATCGGAGCGGCGATGGCCGCGGCCTATGGCACCGATTTTATCTGTTATGTCACTCCCGCCGAACATCTGGCCCTGCCTTATCCCGATGATGTCAAAACCGGCGTAATCAGCGCCCGCATCGCCGCTCATGTGGGAGATATGATTAAGTTAAAGGATCGCAAGCAGGATTGGGAAATGGCGCAAGCCCGGCATAACCTGGATTGGGAACGCCAATTTTCCCTGGCCATCGACCCGGAAACCGCCCGCCGTTTTCATACCGAAAGAATGCCTAAAGATGCCAAGACCTGTACTATGTGCGGCTCTCATTGCGCCTTGAAAGTCGTTAATGAGCATCTGGGAATGGCAATGGCTGCGTGTGCTTAGGGACTTATCCCAATTTGCGTTCAATCAGGTAAATTTATTGTCGTAGCGCAGACCTTCAGGTCTGCTCCTCATGCACGATTAGCATGGACGGCGGGTTTGAAAAGAGGATTCAATAAGATCTGTCAAGGCAAGGTTTTATATCGTTTTCTAGTTGTCATTCCCGAATGGTGTTATCGGGGATAAAAGCATTCGGGGATGACAGTGTGTCTTGTCAACTAGAAAACGATATTAGTCCCGCCTCCCTATAACCCATTGTATTTAAAGAACATAGTCATTTGTTTAGTTGATAATATAACTTAGAATATATCCGTAAATAACTTTTCCCTCTTTGGCAAAGAGGGGTTGGGGAGATTTTCAAATTGAATCTAACCTTAAGTAATTATTCGAACACGACATATTGTCAAAAGATTAAATTCTGAGAGTGTTCACCTAAAGATAGATATTTATATATTTAAAAAACGTAGTCCCGTGGCTTCAGCCACGTATTTTCAGCCCCTTAGGGCTGCAAAAAAAGGTGTGTTCGTATGGAACGCGCCGAAAGTATTGAGAGTCGTAATTG
>JACRJN010000015.1 GCA_016235675.1 Candidatus Schekmanbacteria bacterium | reverse complement strand
GCCCCTTAGGGCTGCAAAAAAAGGTGTGTTCATATGGAACGCGCCGAAAGTATTGAGAGTCATAATTGCAGGGCTAACGCCCTGAAGTTCAGCCCTGAAGGGCTGGGACTACGAACTACGAACGAAAAAACAATTTCTATCCATATGTCAACACTCTCGAACTGTTTTCCATTTTATTTCTACTTTTGAGTTTCTCTGTCTTTTGGCGGCATCGGGTCATTATCGTACGACTCCCTTCTTTCTACCCTCCATGATTAATACAGGGAATTATATAGTTGCTAAACTAGCCTGTCAAGAAATTATATTCTTGCATACCAAATATGCGCAACGTCTTGAATTGTAACTTATATATAACCATAAAAACCTGCATAGGGCACGATAATTGCTCTCTGTATAACACTGAATATGTATAGCCATGCGACGAATCGCACTGGCAAGGGGTGTCTTATGAAAATTCTGGTATTAGACGATGACCCGGTTATCTTAAGCCTGACCAGCGATTTATTACTCGATGAAGGCTATGAAATTACCCCCGTTAACAACCCGTCAGGCGCGCTGGAGAGTTTGAAAACAGCCGGTTTTGATCTGCTGATTACCGACATTAAGATGCCTAAAATGACCGGATTGGATGTCATTAAACAAATGAGGCAGTTCAGCCCCAAGACTAAAGCCATCATTATGACCGGATTCGGGAATATTGAAACGGCGCAGACCGCGATTAAGGAAGGGGCTTATGATTACATCCTGAAACCTTTTAACAACGACACCTTACGGCTTGCGGTAAAAAATGCCATTAAACGCAAAGAGCTGGAAGAAGAAAATAACCGCCTGAAAGAATTGACCGGCCTGTTCCAATTCAGCGAATTAATCTCTTCCCGCTTTTCCACCCAAAGTTTATATGAGTTGATTCTCAGTTCCATTCTCAAACAATTGCATGTCAGTCAAGGCTCGATAATGTTATTGGACGAAAAGGCCAAGACACTGAAAATCGCCGCCGCCGTGGGTCTGGATGAAGATGTCACCCAAAAACCGGTAGCGCTTAATGAGTGCATCGCCGGAAAGGTCATTCAGGGAGGCAAACCCGTTTTGGTTTCCAATATAGACGCCCACCCCTTGTTTTGTAAATTAGCGCGTGATTATCCCGACAAATCATTTATCAGCGCCTCCATGGGTATCGATGATGAATTGATTTCATTGCCTTTGTCTACCTCCAAACATACCATCGGGGTAATCAATCTGCGTAAAAAGATTAACGGTATGCCCTTTAACCAGGCCGATCTGGAATTATTATCCATCCTGGCCGTACAGGCGGCTATCGCGATTGATAACAACAGGCTTTTATCCGATTTAAACGGAATCTATTTAGGCATCATGCAATTTATGGTGGCCTTGACCGAAGCGCGCGATGTTTATCTGCGCGGTCATACGCACCGGGTTACCAGCGTTTGTTTACGTTTGGGTCATGCCATCGGGCTGGGCAAACAAGAGTTGAATAATTTGAAATACGGCGCGGTATTGCATGACATCGGCAAACTGGCCATCAGCGAAAACATCTTAAACAAACCCGGCAAACTCACTCCCGAAGAATATGAAGTCATAAAAACCCATCCCGCTATCGGGGCAAATATCCTTAAACCGTTTAAATTTTTAGACGAAGCGCGCCAGATTGTTTTGCATCATCATGAACGTTATGACGGTAAAGGTTATCCGAACGGTATTTCCGGGGCGGCGCTCTCCCCTTCCAATCAGGTAATTATTATTGCCGATTCTTATGACGCCATGAGTTCGGACCGAGCCTATCGCAAGGCGTTATCATCAGAAGAAATAAATCAAGAATTCACAAAAAATAAAGGCAGCCAGTTTCATCCGCAATTGGTGGATTTCTTTTTGAGATTATTAAACAAGGAGCCGCAAAATGCAACCCCAATTAGGCTTTAGGCTTTATACTAATTCGCTGTCAAACATTGAAGAATAATCTGTAGCGCGGGGGTTCATCCCCCGCTTGCAGACGAACGTGTTGGGGATAAACCCCAACGCTACATTAATCATTGACAGCGAATTGGTATTAGGCGCAGAAAGAAACCCTCCCTTGGAGGGTATTTGAATTAGCCTGAAGCCTGAAGCCCAGAGCCTATACCCAGCGTAAATCAGGAGCTAAAAATGTCAGTAAAAAAATATTCCCTGTGGATACTATCGGGGTTGATCTTTTTTTCCTTCCCCGGTTGCAGCGATAGCGATCAGATTCAAATTGCTATCGACGATGCCATAATCCCCCATGCCGATGCCGCTAAAACGCAAATTCCCCGGAGATTGATTCTGGCTTTAGGGGCTATGACCACACCTAAACAGGCTTATGGTTATTATTATGAGTTGGCTCATTATCTGGAAAAAAAACTGGATCTGTCGATAACGGTAATTGACAAGGAATCTTACTCGGAGGTCAATCGCTTATTGAAAGAAGGCAAAATTGATCTGGCATTTGTCTGCGGGCGCCCTTATATCGACGGTCATGAAGAGTTCGGTTTGAAATTATTGGTTGTTCCGCAAATAAACGGGACGGTTCATTATCATTCTTATATTATTGTTCACAAAGACTCGGCCACCCGCAAACTGGACGAATTAAAGGGGCGACGTTTTGCATTCAGCGATCCGCTGTCGAATTCAGGTTGTCTGATCCCGACTTATCTAATTGTCAAAATATTCGGGGTGCCGCCGGAAAAATTTTTCCAGGAGCTTGTTTATTCCGGCAGTCATGATAAATCGATAGCTATGGTGGCAGCAAAACTGGTCGATGCGGCCGCGGTCGATAGCCTGATTTGGGACTATTTGAACCAATTCGATCCGCAAGACACGGCAAAAACCAAAATTCTGGCCACATCGAAGCCTTACAGTACTGTTCCCGTGGTAGTCAGACCAAACCTCAACCCCCAACTGGAAGCTAAAATAAGAGAGACCTTCCTTGCCATTCATCAGGATAACGCCGGCCGTGAAATTCTAAAAAATATGCGTATCGACCGCTTTGTCGAAGTGGATGACAGTATGTACAACGACTTACGGGAAGTAAAAAGCTATCTGGCAAAAAACGGCTCATGGCGATAAACTGTGGGTAAATTTCTTTTCACCACGAAGCGCACGAAGAATTACAAATGCTATTTTTTACGCGAATGCAGCCAAAGGTAAAAAGTTGGTGGCGTTCTCAATCAGAGACCCAAAGCGTCAAAAGCGAGGCAGCCTTATCGCCGAAGCAATCTCATGTGCACGCATGGAGATTGCTTCGCTTCGCTCGCAATGACGCTTCAGGTCTGCGGTATCTCTACGCTACCAAAAGTTTACAGCTTGAAAAAAGGTAAAAAAATAAGATAAGTATTTATGATATTTAATTAAACTATTTTATTTTTTCCCTTCGTGATCTTCGTGTGCTTCGTGGTGAAAAAAGTATTTCTTAAATTAGGATTATTAGATGCGTATCGGGATTCAAAATAAAATTATGGCTTGTATACTAATCGGAACTATCGCCATAGCACTCTCTACAGTATTAATCGCTAAAAAAATTTTTAATACCGGTTTTAGCGAACAAATAATGCGTACCGGCAGGATTGTCGCCCAACTTATCGGGAAAAAAGCGGCTCAATGTGCCTTAACCGAGGAAAGCGCTCAATTCGATTTATTGATTTATCAAATTATGCAGGAAAATACCGCTATACTGTATATTTTTTTTGCGGACAACCGGGGGAAAATTATCTCCGGCACCATCCCCTTTAATTACGCTTATCAAATAGATAAATATAACCGTATAGAGGCAAATACCGATACAAAACTGGCCCACTTTTATTTAAACAACGAAATCGGCCAAGGCGGGGTTTATGATCTGGCGCAAAATATCCTGAAAAGCCGTTTAGGCACCATCCACATCGGTTTTTCCGATAGTATTTTGGCAAAGTCAATCAACAAATATAACAAGATAATAACCGGTGTGGTTTTATTGTCCGGTTTAGGTATCTCTTTAGTGTCCTTAATTTTAATCAGGCACTTTGTCAGGTCATTAAAAAATCTGGCGCAGGATGCAGAAGATATAATGCAAGGGAAGGAACCGCTGAAGACAAACCGTCCTGATGCCGATATAGAATCGGCAGGCAAAACATTTAAGCGACTGATCTTGGATTTACAAGCTTATAAACAAAAATCCGGTGAATCCGACCAACTGCTTAAAATCAAAACGCAGGAACTAGAAAGCGCCCAACAAGACTTGAAAAGTTTCCGGCAACAATTGTTACTTTCCGGCCAATCAAATGCCGTCGGTCAATTGGCGATCGGTATTTCTCATGAAATAAACAATCCGTTAAGCGGCATTTTCGGCTACTCCCAGTTTATTTTGGAAAAGATACAGCATAAACAGGGCTTGGTTAACTTTACTCCCGATGAATTTAAATCCGCGGAAACCTTTCTCGGCTATATCCGGAAAGAAGCTCAGCGCTGCAAGGATATGGCAGCAAACCTGATTAAACTCTCACTTGATTCGGAACAAACCGGGGTTTCCTCCCTGGAAATCAATCAATTAATTGAAGATACACTCTCGTTTTTCCGCCGGCAATTAGAAAATCAGCATATCAATCTGATTACCGATTTTGCCCAAAACCTGCCTGATATAAATGCTGATTCCCACCGGTTGCAGCAGGTTTTTATTAATTTGATTAATAATGCCCGCCAAGCTATGCCGGAGGGAGGAGATTTTTCTATCGTTACTAAATCAAAGGCTGATAACCATATTGAAATTATTTTTTCCGCTGGCGGACAAGGTGTCACCCAGGAGAGTTCAGATTTATCGGCCAGCGCTGAAATAATCAAATCCCATCAGGGGAATATGCAGGTGGAAAGTAAACCCGATCAGGGAAATATAATTTACCTTGTTTTACCCGTTAATCTAAATTTGAACGCAGCTTAGAGATAAAACCCTGTGCCGTAACGCAGATAATCAGGAGGGAAAAAATGTTAAACGAGGAACTAAAGATAGTTCGAAGCGAGACTAATAAGCTCTTGGAACAGATCGATCCCAACGGTGAAAAAAACCAGATAAATGAACATACCGTAAGCAAGGTGTTGGTGGTGGATGACGAAGAAATCATGCGCCATTTGTTATCCGATGTTTTGTCTGAGGAAGGTTATACCGTATCCAGTTTTCCCCGGGCGGAAGATGCCTTGCAAAAGGTCTTGTCCGGCGGGATTTCCATTGTAATTACCGATGTAAAAATGAAGGGGATGAACGGCATGGAATTATTGAAAAAAATCAAAGAAAATACCCCCGATGTGGATGTGATCGTCATGACCGGGTATGCCTCGGTAAACACCGCGGTGGAATCCATGAAACTGGGAGCAATCGATTATTTAACCAAGCCTTTAAACATCGATCAAATAAGGATAATTGTGAATAAAACCTCAGAACAACGATCTTTACGCAGGAAAGCGGATGAATCCGTTTTTTATAAAAAACTTTCCCAACTCGACGGGCTGACCGATCTTTTCAATCACCGTTTCTTTCAACAATTAATGCAAATAGAAATCGCCCGTTCCGATCGGGAAAATCATCCCGTCAGTCTGATTATGATCGATATTGATAACTTTAAATTATTCAACGATAAAAACGGTCATCCCATCGGAGACCTGGCTTTGAAAAAGCTCTCCTGGCTGTTGAAGGAGAATTCCCGCGATTGTGATTTTGTAGCCCGTTACGGGGGAGAGGAATTCGCGGTTATTTTGCCGAATGTAACCAAACAAGGCGCCGAACATATGGCCAACCGGATCAGAAAGGTGGTTGAGGAAACTAAGTTCGAACACGAGGAACTTTTACCGATCGGTAGGTTCACTATTAGTATGGGAATAGCCGAATACCCAAAAGATGCTCAAAATCGTGAGCAATTAATCCAAAAAGCCGACCAAGCCCTTTATGCAGCCAAAAAAAACGGGAAGAATATGGTGTGTATTTATGCTGGTTAGCCTGGTACCGCATCCATTTTGTACTGATGGGTTGGAGTAGGGACTTTAGTCCCGTGAATCCGCACAGAACTGAAGTCTTTACTCCTTCTAAGTACAACACGTCAAAACTAAATGGATGCCGGACCAGCTCTACCTTAATTTATTGAATGAAAATCCATGTTGGTGGAACCGCTCCGCTTGTTCCTCCCCACATTACTTACTAATGCGTCGTCTACATATCACGGAATAATGGTAGTCCTAAGGTTATAGGGCGAGCTTGTTCCATTGACCCACAGTTGGAGAAGCGCTGAGACGTTGCTGTAGTAACCGGTCAGGCCGGCGTTGGTCCCGGTGCTGTAAACCGTGGTCGCCGAGGCATCCCAGTTGGTGGTCGCAGCATCCCACTTTTTGTAGTAGATGGCATTCGCTTCCACCCAAGAGACATAGAGGTTGCCGGTTAAGGTATCCAAGGAGATATTCGGCGCAGAGCAGGCGGCGGAGCGCAGGGTTACCGTGCTGCCCCAGGTAGCGGTTCCGGCGGCGTATCTTCTGTATTTTACATAATCAGCAGAGTCGGTATAAACCAGGTGGACATTGCCGGAGGCATCGGCTACCGCGGAAATTTCAGTGGAGCCGTCACTGTCGGCAGCCACTGCCAGCCCCCATCTGGTAAAGTAATATGAGCCGTATTGACCACTGCCGAAAGCGGTAAAATCACCCCCCACATAGATATCGCTGCCGGAGATAGCTATGGCTCTGGCGCTGTTATTCAGCCCGCTGCCCAGGGCATTCCAGACGCTGCCGTCCCAACGGGCAATCCGGTCAGCAGAGGTGTTTCCGCCAGCATCAGTGAAACTGCCCCCCACATAGACATCGCTGCCGGAGATGACTATGGCATAGACATAGATATTCAGCCCGCTGCCCAGGGCATTCCAGACGCTGCCGTCCCAACGGGCAATATAATCAGCAGAGGTATTTCCGCCAGCATCGGTAAACCACCCCCCCACATAGACATTGCTGCCGGAGATGGCTATGGCATTGACAATGCTATTCAGCCCACTGCCCAGGGCGTTCCAAGCGCTGCCATCCCAGCGGGCAATCCGGTCAGCAGAGGTGTTTCCGCCAGCATCGGTGAAACCGCCCCCCACATAGACATTGCCGCCGGAGATGGCTATGGCATTGACATAACTATTACTTATTCCGCTACCCAAGGCGTTCCAGATACTGCCGTCCCAACGGGCAATCCGGTCAGCAGAGGTGTTTCCGCCAGCATCAGTGAAACTGCCCCCCACATAGACATCGCTGCCGGAGATGGCTATGGCATAGACAATGTTATTCAGCCCGCTGCCCAGGGCGTTCCAGGCGCTGCCGTCCCAGCGGGCGATCCGGTCAGCAGAGACGTTTCCACCAGCATCAAGGAAATCACCCACCACATAGATATTGCTGCCGGAGATAGCTATGGCTCTGGCGCTGTTATTCAGCCCGCTGCCCAGGGCGTTCCAGATGCTGCCGTCCCAACGGGCAATCCGGTCAGCAGAGGTGTTTCCGCCAGCATCGGTGAAACCGCCCCCCACATAGACATTGCCGCCGGAGATGGCTATGGCATTGACAGAGCTATTCAGCCCGCTGCCCAGGGCGTTCCAAGCGCTGCCGTCCCAGCGGGCAATATAATCAGCAGAGGTATTTCCGCCAGCATCGGTAAACCACCCCCCCACATAGACATCGCTGCCGGAGATGGCTATGGCATTGACAGTGCTATTCAGCCCAGCGCCGGTGAATGAGAACCAGGAGTAGTCCCCACCGGTATTGGCAGATGACCAGGTCGTGCCGTTATAAGTAAAGCCGACCACATTAGGCGTATCGGTATTCTCCAACAAATACATATTAGAGCCGGTCTGAGGCATGGCAACCAAATCTTTCAATATGCGTACCTTTCTGCCCACACCAGCGGCAGTCTGCCAGGCGGAGAGATCGCCATCCCCGGAGTTAGAAGACCTCCTGGTATACGCCTGGAAATGATCGTCCAAAATCGTGCCGGTATCCCTTATCGCCGCTACCCAAATATAGCTATTGGCGGCATCCAGGGCTACACTGGGGCTATCGTATCTATCACTGGCAGAGGTGCCGTCAAAAACGGTATATTCGCTGCCAAAGGTAATGGATGTCGCCCCTAAGCTGCCGCGCCGGATAACCACATCGTAGGTATTGGCTACCGCGGCTACGAATACATAGCCGGTGCCGGAAATATTCTTATAAGTCAGCGAAAAATCCGCCGTGTTATAGGCCAAAGTCCCGGCGCTGGTCCAGGAGGCTCCATCAGCGGAGTAGCTGTACTCAATCCCCGAACCATTATAATAGAAAGCCCAGTGTCTGGAATTCACGGTGTCGTAGAAGGTCTTCCTCTGGGCGGAATTGGCCGTAGCCTGGGAGGAGGTGGAGGTATCCACAATGCCGGGTCCCAGAGCAGCCGTGGTAAACGACCAGGCGGGCGAGGACAGGGCATTGCCGACGGCATCGTTCACATTGACGGTTACCACAATGGTTTCCTGAGAACCAAAATTTGTAGCGGGGTTGACGGTCACATTATAACTGGCTGGCACGCCTGTTTTGGTAACTTGCAGGCTGGAAGCGTTGTAGCCGGCAGAATAATCCAAACTGCCTGATAACTGCAAGGCAAAGCTCGTCCACTCTACGCCGCTCTGGGCATCGGACAGGGTAAAGGTCAGGTCGCTGCCTGCCGCCACACCGGTTGCCCCATTAGCCGGATTCAGACTGGAAACTTCCGGAGGCATACCGTCGGTGGCAAAACTTGCCTGGGCCGACCAGTCAGACCAGGCTTGCGACGCATCCTGATAACGCACCTGCCAAAAGTATTCGATATTGGTGGTCAGGGTTACCGGCAAGGTGTAGCTGGTCAGGTTACCGGTGGTTGTGCCGCTGTCATTCACCAGATTGGGAGCGACATAATTCCCGGAGACTTTGGTAATCTGCCATTGCGAGGCACGGTGATATTCTGTCGGGTCAATTGTCGTATCCGCATCGGAGAAGGCGCCGGCACTCAAGGTGGGAGTGAGAGTAACCACAGTCTGGTTGTTGGGCGATAAACCTGTGGGAGCCGCCGGAGCGCTGTTACCCCTGGTACGGAAACTGGTCTCGTCAGACCATTCGGACCAGGCACCCGCACCCCGATTATCCTGGTATTGAACGTGCCAGTAATAAACCGTGCTGCTATCCAATACTTTCCCAACCAAAGTATGGTTGGTTGTTGCCGCAACGGTTCCGCTCTCGTATGAATCGCCGTCTCCATATGCACCGCCGTCTTTTCTTACCTGCCAACGCGAGGCTTGATGTGCATAGCCATCCAGATCTACAAAGGAAGAAGCGGTTAATGCGGGGATTAAAGAAATTCCCTCATTGTCAGGAGGCACCGGCGCAACATTGATCGGTTTTTCCGGAGCATTGGCTTTTATCTTAAACGATTTTTCCGCGCTATAAGCCGACCATTCGCTGCAATTATCCTGTTGCCGCACTCGCCAATAACAAAGCGTATTGGGCGCCAATTCAACACTCACAGTGTGGCTGGTTAAATCTGTAGTGCTGGTCAATTCATACAACGGAGAATTATAATTGCCGGAGGCAGTGGTTATCTGCCATTGGGTAGCCTTATGCCCTTCACCTGTCGGATCGTTGGTTTCATCATTATCCGAAATCCCGGAAATGGTCAAGGTGGGCTGTAAGGCTACATTATCGACCCCGACCGGCGAAATGGCGGAAGGCTGGTTCGGCGCAGTGTTTGTTCTGGTGCGGAAACTGGTCTCACTCGACCATTCAGACCAGGCGCCGGCTCCGCGATTGTCCTGATATTGAACCTGCCAATAATAGACTGTGCTGCATTCCAGTACCTTACCGACCAGGGTATGATAGGTTAGTGCCGCGGCGGCTCCGCTGTTATAAGAATCGCCGTCTCCGTATATCCCGCCCTCTTTTTTAACCTGCCAACGCGAGGCCTGATGCGCATTGCCGTCATTGTCCACAAAGGATGACGCGGTCAATGTCGGGATTAAAGAAATTCCCTCGTTGACTGGCGGCACCGGCGAGATATTGACCGGCTTATCCGGTGCGGTTCCCGCTGAAAAACGTACCTGTATCTCGTCTGTAGATAAGGCTTTACTGTAGATCACCACTTCATCGATTTTCCCTTTGAAGAAATTAGTTTCTCCGGGGGCATTGCCTAAAAGGAAGTTATTGGTACTGCTGATATTAGATAAGGTTCCCGCTCCAATATTGGCAGAGTTCAACCCTCCATCAATATAAAGTTGTGCAGCGGTGCCGTTCCAAATCCCTACTACATGATGCCAGCCGGCTGATAATACCGTACTTTCCGCACCTTTATAAATGGTTGCGGATTCACGAAGAATAAATCTGACATTGTTCGCGCTGCTGACCAACAATTGATAACCCTTGGTGGAATTGCCCGCATTGGCCAGGATCACATCCTCGCTGCCGTCCAAAGCCGGATCGACCCAGGCTTCCACGCTGAAGCCGTCAGCCAGATTGAATTTCAGGCTGCTGCCGGCTCCGGCATCGACATAATCTCCGCTGCCGTCTAAATAAAGCCCATCCGCCAGTTTGCCGCTCGTCCACGCAGCATTATCCTTCAATGTTCCGATATTATTATTAGCCGTGCTGTCATAGGCGACGCTGCCGCTGCCTTCATTAAACTTCCAACATGCCGCCGCACCATCGGGAACAGGGTCAAAACTTCCAGCCAGAGTAATAGATTCGCTAATCCCATTATTATATTTATCCTTGATTGTCCCCGGTAAATGAATCACATTATTAGCGGAGATAGTCGGAATACCGCCGCCGGTACTTAAAGTTATAGTCAAAGTGTCGTTAAAATAGACACTGCCGCTCCATTGCGCCGAGCCGACAGCCCCATTGCCGTCCAGCCAGGAGCCGCTGTCCAAGGCCAGCGCCGTGTCTATATTGGCAGCATTAATAGTATCCCCATTTGTTTCGCCGTTAAAGGTTATTATCACTTGGTCACCAGCCTGTAAACCATTCTCCCCGGCTCCATCCAGAGCCAGAGCGCTCTTTATCCACACACCGCCGAAACGCTCTTCCGCTTCGCTAGCCGACAGCGCCCGGTTGTAAATTACCACTTCGTCCAACAGGCCGTCAAAGGTATCCGTTTCCCAGGCACCGATCTTTAAATAGGAACCGTAGCGGGAAATGACGCCGGTTTGAGAGCTTATGCTGTTTACCTGGGCTTCGTTCCCGTTGACATACAATTTTGCGCCCGCACCATCGTAGGTGGCCAGCAAATGATACCAGCGGTTAAGCTCCAAAGCGCCCGTGCCGATAATGTTGTAGTAACCACCGGAAGTCTTTACGAAAAATTCAGGGTTAGTCCCTCTGTTATTATTAGCGCCTCCATCGCCTAAGCTCAGATACCAATCGCTAAAATCCTTCCGGAGAATATTATTGGACGGGGCGTCAATATTCAGCCAAGCTTCCAGGGTGATCGCATTTTCCAGGCTCAGTTGTGGAGAATCCAGAACCGTTACCGCATCGTCTGTCCCATCGAAACTTAAGGCTTTGCCGAATTTGCCGTTTAATACCCACGCCGGGTCCTTACTATCCGCTAAATTGCCAAGCCCTAAAAGACCGCGATGATCGTTTGCGCTTATATCCTCCGTAGTCTGCCCGCTGCCCTCTTCAAAAGTCCAATAGGCCACTACTCCCGAATCTACTTTATTCACCGTAGTGAAAGAGGTTTCATCCGACCAGTCCGACCAATCCTGATGATCTTTATAGCCAACATGCCAGAAATAGGTTGTCCCGTAAGTTAAGGCGCCGATAGCTACCCTGTGCCCGGTTAGATCGCTTCCGGTGGTAATTTGATATACCGGTGACGTATAATCACCCTTCGCGGTGGTAATCTGCCAACGGGCGGCGGTTTGTGCATTCCCTTCCGGATCGATATAGGATGAGGCGCTTAAAGCCGGACGACGGGAAATCCCGGTGGTATTGTTTGCCGGATTAATGTTGTTGGGTTTACGCGGCGCTGAATTATTTCCGGTATTAAAGGTAAACGCAGGTGAAAACTCCGACCAAGCCCCCGCTGCATCCTGATAGGCCACACGCCAATAATAAGTTTGATATGCGGCTAAAGTACCTGGCGGAATCGTTATTTGTATCAAATCAGTACAAGGATCGCACGTATAAATAATACTATTAAATTGAGCATCGGTAGCCACTTGCCATTTGCTTGCCTTGTGATATTCATTTACATCTAATAAAATGTCGTCATCTTCAAAGGCGGACGCTGTGAGTATCGGCGATAAATAGACGCCTGTTGCGTTGTTAGCGGGTGTTTGATTGCCCGGAGTATGAGGAACGCCATTGGCGCGGGTGGCAAAACTGGTTTCAGCCGATAACTCAGACCAGTTGTTATCGGCATCTTTATAGATTACACGCCAATAATAAACCGTAGCCGGCGTCAATATTGATGAAACCGGGGGTTTATGGCTGGTTAAATCCAGACTTTCGCCGCTGTCATATGACCCGCTTCCGCCATAAATACCGACATCTTTCCTGATTTGCCATCTTGAAGCTGCCTGAGGATCGCCGTCTGGATCGTAATAATCCTGGCCAACAACCTGCAATGCCGGCAAGAGGGTGACCCCACTACCTGCCGGTAAATAATTATTCGGTCTGGCAGGCGCATGGTTTAACCCGTATTCGGTCTTAAAAGACCATTCGGCTGAATATAATGACCAATTCCCGTCCGTATCCTGATACCTCACGTGCCAGTAATAAACACTCCCGCTATCCAGAAGCGTAATAACTGGGTGGGAATTTGTATCGGCGCTGGCTCCGCTTCCATAAACCAATGAACTTGCTGAATAATCCCCTGGGCTTGTGGTAACCTGCCATTGACTGGCCTGTTGGCTATCCCCGTCGGGATCGCTGAATGCGGATGCGGATAAAACCGGCGTCCGATCAACCTGATTCGCCCCGTTCAAGGGCAGAGCATTGTTGGGAGTATAGGGTCTGTTTTTGGCTGATGTGGTAAATGACGTTTCATCCGAATACGGCGACCAGGCACCGGCGGCATCCTGATATTTTACCTGCCAGTAATAGAGTGCGTTAGCCTGCAACGCATAAGCTATCGGTACCGCATAGGCCGTCAAATCTGTCGTACTGGTAATTTGATAAGCCGGGTTGTCATAATTGCCGCCGTCGCTTCTGATCGCCCAATAAGAGGCATAATGATGCTGCGCATCTCCGTCGTTGTCTGAAAAAGCCGAGGCTTGCAGGGTGGGACTGCGTAATACCCCAACCTGCCCGGCTGTCGGGTTAACATTTCCCGGCTGATTGGGCGCAACATTGCCGACGCTGGTGAATACCGCCGTAGCCGACCAGCTTGACCACAAACCGCCCGCATCTTGATAAGCCACACGCCAATAATAGGTGCCGGGGGTTAAAACTCCGCTGACGATATGCTGTGTCAAATCAGCGCAAGGTTGGGAATCATAAACAATATTAGTAAATTGATCATCAGCCGCTATCTGCCATTGCGAAGCATAATGTAATTCCCCGTCCGGATCGGTCAGATTATCGTTATCCGCCATATCTCCGGCGGCCAACTGCGGCGGCAGGCTGACATTATTTGCCCCGTTGGGCGCTAAACTTATAGGGGCATCAGGAGCGGTATTGCTTCTGGTCGCAAAGACAGTCTCCCTGGACCAAAGCGACCAGTCGCCAGCATTATCCTGATATTTTACCCGCCAATAATAACTATTGTCGGGCTTAAGAATTTCTGTAATGGACAGAGCATGACTGGTCAAATCTATAACATGCTGTCCGCTATCATAAGAATCATTGCCGCCGTATATTCCTGTTTGCGCCCTAACCTGCCATTGCGAGGCCTGGTGGGTGTCCCCATTTTCAGTTACAAATTCATCCGCGGCAAAAACAGGCCGCAAAGAAACAGCAGATGCTGCATTAGAAGGCAAGAGGTTGTTGGGTCTTTGCGGACCAGTAGCCGTGGCGAATTCATCAACTGTTAAAACCCGGCTATAAATAGCTACATCATCTATGGTTCCATTAAAATTATATATACTCTGTGTCCCTGCGGAATTTACCGCAGCACCGATCCCTAATTGAGCGGTTCCATCAGGTATAGCGGCAGGTGACCCCGCTGTATAAACTACTGAAAGCGATTGACCTGTGCCATTAATATATATTGAAACTCTGCTGTCATAGGTTAATGTCTGATCATAGGTAGTTACTACCTGATACCATTCACCCGGCAAAATAGAGGCCGCATCTGCTTGAAAAACTCTGTAGCTGCTTCCACCTAAAGCGCCATAATATGCAAATTGAATTTTCCCATTTACTACCGACAAAGCTAATTGCCGTTGATTTTCTCCGGGAGAGAATGCAGAATCGGCTAACTTGCCTATAATATACTTTTCTCCGGCAACGGTAGCGTCTTGTTTGATCCAGGTTATTATAGAAAACTTCTTACCGGTTCCGGCAAAAACATTATCTAAAACATCCCCTGTAGACACATAATCATTAATCCCGTCAAAGCTTAAGCCATAATCATGATTTGCAGGAGTCCATAACGGGCTGTCACCGGGGAAAGTGGGTTTAAGTGAACCAGGATTGGCCCCTTTGCTATCAGTAGCTGTATTGCTGCCGTTGTCATCCAATTTCCAATAGGCTACCGCACCTGAGGGCATTACCCCGGCAAAAAATGATTGCTCATTCGAATACAAAGACCAGGCTCCGTGATTATCCTGATAACGTACACGCCAATATAAGGTTCCTCCCGGCAGACATGAGTTAATTGAATGACTGCTTTGATCGTTATACGGCCCGCTATCGTAAACTAAATTGTCGGCACTGTAATCACTAAACGTTTCAGACACCTGCCATTGTGAAGCCTGTTGCCAATCGGCAGCGTTATTATCACTAAAGGCTGTAGCGGTCAAAATAACCGCGCATGGATTTATCATTGTTCCATTAATGGGAGCTACCGGTTGCGGAGTATTGGGGATATAATTTTCTCCGGTTATAAATGAACCTTCTGGTGAATAATCCGACCAAACTCCGCTGGAATCCTCATGTCTCACCCTCCAGAAATATGTTCCGCCCGACAAAACGCTTGTTACCTGATGAGACAGCAATTCTTCGGCAGCGGTCGAAGTATATTGATAAACCGGAGAGCTGTAATCTTCGGATATATTGCTGATTTGCCAATTGGTAGCCAGATGATATTCCCCTTGAGGATCAATCGAATCATCTTGATCGGAAAACGCACTGGAAATCAATATCGGCGAATGATTTACATCGCTTATATTATTGGGGTAATCGGCGGATGGCGCATCCGGTTTATTGTTTACTCTGGTCTTAAATGTCGTTTCGTCGGAATACGCCGACCACATTTCACTGGAATCTTTATATTGTACACGCCAGAAATAAGTGGTGCCTGCTTTTAATTGTACCCCGATCCCATGGGCAGTTAAATCGGAAGACGAACCGCTGTTATAAGAATCGGCATCCCCGTAAATACCCCCATCTTTTCTGATCTGCCAGATAGAAGCCTGATGGGTATGCCCGTCCTGATCGCTAAAATCGTAGGCCTGCAAAACAGGAATAAGGCTGACATCTGTTCCCGCAGGGGCGAAATTAGTCGGTTTATCGGGGGCTTTACCCGTCACTGATTGCGTGGTAAACGACCACTCATCCGACCAATCCGACCAAGCACCCTGACTATCTCTATATCCGGTATGCCAATAATAGGTAGTCGCTCCTTCCAGGGAAGCGGTAATTGAATGATTAGTCTTATCGCTAATCGGGCCGCTGTCGTAAGCCAAATCCGAGGGGATATAACTTCCCCCGATTTTAGTAATCTGCCATTGACTGGCGGATTGCTGATCGCTAGGAGGATAATAATCTACAAAATTCGATGCCTGTAAAGCAGGCTTAGTATTAATATTGCTTGCCCCCTTAGCAGGTGCGATATTTAGCGGTTTTTCCGGAGGATTATTGACCCCGGTGGTAAAGGAAGTCTCCTCCGACCAATCCGACCAGCCGCCGATCGAGTCCTGATAACGAACGTGCCAATAATATGTTGTATTATGGCTTAAGGCGCTTGCCAGTAAATGGCTTTCTAAATCAGTGTTTGTGGTAAGGGCATACGCCGGGGATGAATACGACCCCCCATCGATTCTTATCTCCCATCCGGTGGCCTGATGCGGATCATTATCGCCATCGCTATACACCGTTGCTCTTAATCTGAGAAGCGGAGATACGTTGTTTATACCATCCTCCGGCTCTTGATTTACCGGCTTGGCCGGCAGTTGATTCGAGAAAGTACTGAAAGATAATTCCGGAGAAAAGGCAGACCAGGCTCCCCAAAGATCACGATAAGACACCTGCCAATAATAGTCACCGGGTGCTAATTGGATGCCGACGGCATGGGCGGTCAACTCGGCTGTTGTTGTCGCCTGATAAGCCGGACTACTGTAATTTCCGCTGCTGGTTCTGATTTGCCAATAAGAGGCAAGATGCTGCTCACGCGGATCGTTCGCCAAATCGGTATCCGCAAAATCATCCGCGCTCAAAACCGGTTTTCTGCTAATATCATTGCCGCTGGGAACGGTACCTGTCGGCTGTGACGGCGGTGTGTTGCTCCTGGTGATGAAGCTGGTTTCCAGGGAGAATGCCGACCACACTCCGGTACTATCCTGATATTGCACCTGCCAATAATATGTCGTATCTGGTGCCAGAACAGAAGAAACCGGTACAATATGACTGGTTAAATTAGCGCTGTTGCCGGAATCATAACTCCCCGATTCGCCGTATTTACCGCTTTCTTTTCTGATTTGCCATTTGGAAGCCTGATGAATATCCCCATCCGTATCGGAAAAATCCGAGGCGGAAAACTGCGGACGCAAAGATATATCCAGATTATCGGGCGGCAAGGGAACCAGATTTCCCGGCCTGGCCGGTGCAGAACCGCTGCCGGAAACCGTCGTGAAGGAAGTTTCACTGGAATACGATGACCAGGCGCCTCTGTTATCCTGATAACGCACTTGCCAATAATAGGCAGTCTGCCCGTTCAGGGTGGTGGTTACTACATGAGAGGTTTGTGCGGTTAGCGGTCCGCTGTCGTACACTGAATTGGCAGAACTGTAATCTCCGCTTACCTTGCTTATTCGCCATTGACTTCCGGCCTGCGGATCATTTTCCGGATCGGAGTACGAAGCGGTTAATGTCGGGGTACGGCTTACCCCGGCAGCTCCGTTAACGGGAGTAGAATTCTGAGCAGTCGGACGATCATTATCCCCGACGCTAAAGGTGGTGGCATCAGATGGATCAGACCAGGTTCCCTGATTATCCTGATAACGTACCTGCCAGCAATAATTAGTGTTATAACTCAAAACCCCGGCAGGCAAGGTATAATTAGTCAAAGCGCTGGTTGTTGTCTCATAAACAGGAGTCGCTCCGCATTCTGTAGTATAATATTTTATCTCCCACTTCGATGCCGCATGAGTATCCCCCTGAGCATCCGCAAAAGCAGAGGCAATCAGTTCCGGCCTGCGAACTACAACCTCCCCTCCCTGGGGTGAAATATTAACCGGCTTCTGTGGTTTCTCATCGCTCGTAACAGTAAATGATGTCTCATCCGACCATGGCGACCATAACTGCCCAGCATCCTGATAGCGCACACGCCAGAAATATTGAGTATTGTAACTCCAGGTGGCTGCAACCTGATGAACATTCAATGTCGTTGTGGTTTCCGCCGTTATCGTGCTTTGATAAAATGGAGCATCATAATTTCCGGTAGAAATTCTTATCTGCCAATTGGAAGCACGGTGATCCTCGTTAGCATCAGTTAAACTGTCATCATCCTCAAAAGCAGATGCTTTCAATTCAGGTAACGGCAGTTTGTTTATAATAATGTTAATTGGTGATTGATTGTTAGGTTTATTCGGCGCCAGATTGCCTCTGGTGGTGAAACTGGTCTCAACAGAGAAATTAGACCAGGCGCCGTTATTGTCCTGATGCTGAACATGCCAATAACAGGGGGTATCCGGCTGCAAAGCTTTATAAACCGGTAAGGTATGAGACGTTAAATCATTGACAATGCCTGAATCATAAGAACCTGCGGCGCCATAACCCGATGACGCTTCCCTGATCTGCCATCTGGAGGCGCTTTGCCCATCATTTTCCGGATCGCTGAATGGATAACTTTCCAATCCCGGTTTTAATGAAACCGAAGCAGCGAAGGCTTCGGGTAATTTATTAACCGGTGTCCGGGGTGATTTATTGGGCGCATACAACGCACTATAGCGTTGACTTATTTCTGAAGCAGTTAAGGCGCGGTTATAAATAAGCACTTCATCAATTGCGCCGTAGAAGGGATAAGAGCCGTTGCCTTTCTTATCAATTTCACTGCTGCGCCCAATCCACAATGGAGCGGTATTGGTTTTGAGTGTGCCGAAATAAGGGCCTGTTCCCGCCAATACACCATCTATATAAAGGCGTAAAGTGCGGGAAGCCGACTCGGCAACTCCCACGATATGATGCCATTTATTATCGTTTAAGGCCACATCGCTGACGACCTCTTTGTCAGTGGGATAACAATCTGTAGTAAACACCAATTTGCCGCTATCCGCTAATATCATCAGCCGATAGGGACATACACTGTTGCTTGCAAGCACCGGGCTGATAAAATCCTTGGTAATTATCGCCCGGTTAGTACCTGCGTTGAAATCAGCTTTAATCCAGGCTTCGACAGTTAGGTTATCGGTAACGTTCAAACTACTATCGTGGGTAACGTTCGCATAACTGCTTTTACCGTCGAAATTGACGGCATTCCCTATTTTACCGGTATTCCAGCTATAATTACCATACAAAACACCGTCATTATTCCCCGCCCTGTCTTCTGTATCCGCTCCGCTCCCTTCTTCAAACGGCCAATAACTAATCGCTCCGGTAGGGATACCAATCTTCACTTCTGTAATAAAGGGGGTTTCATCTGAATATGGCGACCAGGCTCCGTTATTATCCTGATACCGAACCTGCCAATAATATTTTTGACCATATTCTAATGATGCTTTAATGGTATGGATGGTTAGATCATTAGATGGGGCGCTGTCATAGTAGATGTTCGTCCCATAATCACCTTCCGCCGTTCTGATCCGCCATTGCGATGCACGATGGGTAGCACCTAATGTCGAGGCCGATAAAGTCGCCGCAATCGAAACGTTGGTTTGATTAGCCGACGGACTCAAATTTAGCGGTTTTGCCGGAAGTTGATTAGTCCCGGTAGTAAACGACGTCTCATCAGACCAATCAGACCAGTTGTCAATACCGTCAACCAAATCGGCATACCTTACCTGCCAGTAATATGGTTTGTTTTGATCTAAAATAACCACATTATTGCTGGCATAAGGCAGATGCTCGGTCAATCCGTCGCTAATTTCACCGCTGGTATAAAATTTTACATTACCGGCGCAACTGCCGGAGCCATTATAATCGCAGCCGTCCATTCTAATCTGCCATTGGGATTTATTCAATTTTTCCTTGGCATCGCCGCTATTCGGGTCGGAAAAACCAGCGGTTACTAACGTAGGCGTACGGAAGGTGTTAACATCACCTGCTACAGGTAACATATTTACGGGCTTATTCGGTTTGGTATTTGTCCTGGTAATAAATGAAGTTTCATCAGACCAATCAGACCAATTATTGCGCGCGTCTTTATAAGCTACCTGCCAATAGTATAGGGTATTAGGTTCCAGGAATAGCCGCTGACTATCGGTAAAGCCGGCCTTAGTTACTTCATGAGAACTCAAATCCAAACTATCACCGCTATCATAAATTATATTAGTAAAAGAGGAATCTGTAGCAATCCACCATCTGGAACCCAGTTGACTGTCCCAATCGGCATCGAAATAGGCCGAAGCCGTCAAAACAGGCAGCAACGAAACCTCGCTCGCCGTTCCTCCAGATCCTGGGAGGGGCGACACATTAACAGGTTTATCGGGTTTACTGAGAACAAATCCGACCCGCTGTAACACTTCATTGGCCGTAAGCGCCCGGTCATAAATAATTACTTCGTCGATGTCGCCGTGGAAAACCGAACCGCCGTCGCTCCAGATGCCAAATCTTAACAGGGTTTGGCTGCTATAATCGGTCATGCTGCCGGTTACAGTAGTAATTTTTTTAGCTACGCCGTTGATATACTCGGTCAGAGTATCGGTTTCTCCATCCCAGGTCACTGCCACATGCCGCCAGTTGCCGATACTTAGGTCACCGGTGCCTGTCCCCGTTGTCGCCACATATCCATTGTTAGTCCAAATTCGGGTCTTTAGACCGCTGGGGCTCCAGATCAGGGCATATTCATTGCCTTTAGCCACGATAATATCCCCTTCGGAAACATTACCAGCGGGTTTAACCCAAGTCTCGATACTAAAGGCTTTAAAACCGGTAAAGGGCGCGACATACGGGAAGGCCACATAATCATCTACATTATCGAAACCCAGGGAACCGCCGATAGCGCCTGAGGTGTGCCATCTGGTTTCATCGACATCGGGTTGCATAGTCCCATGATATTGCAACGCGGTAGAATCATGAATATTACTGCCGGCTCCCTCCTCAAAACGCCACCAGGCCAGCGCTCCTAGGGGCAGGTCAAAACTGCCGGCTAAGGCAATTTCTCCGTTTATTGCTTTATTATCAGCGCCTAATAGTATATTGCCGTTTAATGTCAGCGTATCCCCGGCGGCGACATTCGGTTTCCCCTGCGAATCGACAGCGGTTAATGCAATAATCAAGGTATCGTCAGTATAAATATCGCTGGTCCAAAGCGACGAAGCATTCAATTGTCCCGCACTATTTTTCCAGGTATGCCCGTTATCCAACACTAATACACTATCTATATCCACCCCACCGATTGTTCCGGCCGCCCAATCTATAGCCGCGCCGTTAGTGGCATTATCGAATTTAATTACTACTATATCCCCGGATTGAATGCCGGACTGAATAGATGTATTTGCCGCCGGGTTTGTATAATATTCAAAGTCATCACCGGCCTGAGCTTTCCACAATTTGGTTCTTATAGCTGTAGATTCATAGCGCCTAGCAATTTCGTCAGCACTCAGAGCGCGGTTATAAATCGCTATATCATCGATTAACCCGAAATAATATCTATTATAATTAGTAAGCGCCCCGATATTCAAATCCTGACTCGTATTATAGGTAGTGTCCCCTGCCAGACCTGTACTCTTTACTAAATATCCATTAATATATTCTTTTATAGTGTCGCTATTGCCATCCCAGGTAAAGGCCACATGTGTCCATTTATCGACCGGAATAGTGTTGCCTCCGGTACCTGAAGTAGTAATGCTGCCGCTGGTTCTTAAAGTGGTTTTTAATCCGGATGTGCCCCATGACATACTATATTCATCGAACTTTATAAGAAACTCAATATTGTTCGCAGCGAATAACCTGTCTGGTTTCAAAAGGGCTTCAATCGTCACAGCCGAAAAGGCTTTTATACTGTATTTAGACGGTATTTTTATATAATCGTCTAACCCGTCGAACTTTAAGGCATGGCCTGATTTACCGTAAACAATGCTTTCCGGATTATTGATTAAGGTTCCGTTATTTTCGTACCCGCTTTCATCAAACAGGGTATTGCCTTCAATTTTTTCAAAATTCCAATAGGCGACAACCCCTTCGGGAAGATCAAAACTACCTGTAATCAAGCAACTGCCTAACGCAACTTTTCCATCAGTATCTTTAATAACCCCTCCGGACAAAGCAATTTCATCCCCGTATCCAACGTCGGGTTTTCCCCCGTCAAAATCTTCAAGTAATATTGTTAAAGTATCGTTGGTAAAGGTTCCCGTACTCCAAACAATACCATTTACCTGTCCGGCGCCGTTTTTCCAGCTATGCCCATTATTCAAAACCAAAACTTGATCTATATTAGCGGCAGTCAGCGAAGCAATGGTTGCGTCTGATACGGAACCGGAAAATTTTATGCTAACTTTATCCCCGGACTGTATCCCGACGTCGTATTTATTATCTATTGTCAAATTATCCGAAGCGACCGCGCTGAGAATATTTATCCCGCTGCTGGAATAGCGCGCTTTTGCTTCAACATCCGTTAACGCTCTGTTATATACAATAAATTCATCCACCCAACCTTTGATTCTGTAAGCATATGCGGCGCCGCCTACATCGAAAAGCAAATTGGCCGGATATGTTTTGGTTCCCCCACACCCGACACTGTTTTTCAAAACGCCATTGACATATATATTTAAACCAGACCCATTCCAAGTTAATAATACGTGCGCCCATTGATTGACGACTACACTCCCGGCGCCTGCGCCGGCAACTCCTGTTGTTTGATCCGTCCTCACAATCGCCTGTACTTCCCCATTATTCCAGCGGAAAAAGTATTCATCGAATTTTGTTATAATATATCCGCCTTCACTATTGTTATAATCAAGTTTTACCCAGGCTTCCATGGTCAATCCCGTCAAGCCGGTGGTATTGCGTGTTACTTCCGCGCGTACAGCGCTGTCATAACTGCCGTTAAAATATACCGCTCTGTTTACCACCGCTTCATCAGTACGAACCGCTTGGCTTTGCAATGTCCCGTGATTGGCGTAACCGCTGGTATCATACGCGACATTTCCACCCGCTTCATCGAAACTCCAATGCAGCACTACATTGCTGGGCAATCCAAAATCACCTTGAATTACGGCCTCGCTTACAATCGGCTTACCTTCCGTGTCCAATATGGTTCCGTTCAATTTAATCTTATCGCCTACTTCCACATTAGGCGCTCCGGCCATTACGTTATTTAAGACAATAATTAAAGTATCATTGGCAAACTTGTCTGTTTCCCAGTGCGAATCGGAATGGATTTGTCCATTGCCGTCTTTCCAGCTATGGCCGGATTCTATAACTAAAACACTATCAATATCCACACTGCCGATTGTTCCTGCCGCCCAATCTATTTGCGCACCATTAGTTGCACCGTCGAATTTTATAACAACCTTGTCCCCGATCTGAAGTCCCGACAGCAATTTACCGTCTAAAGTTACCTCATCACTGGCAAAAACATTGCCTAACTTAACACCATACGTATTATAGCGCTGCTGTATCTCTTCCGGCGTCAACACCTGATTATATATGGCAAATTCATCTATCAATCCGTTAAAAGTATACCCTAACCGTACCGCATTCGTCGCGGCTGTGCTGGAAGAGCTATACCCGGTGCCTCTCTTAAAAAAGCCATTAATATACTCTCGGATTGTACCGCCGTCCCAGGTAACAGTGATATGGCTCCATTGTTCGGTTGGAAAACTGGAAGCGCCGGTACCGTCGGTTTTTTTGTACGGCGTCCCATTCCCCCAAAGCCAGGTTTTTAGCCCGTCGGTAGTATATTCCAACGTAATAAAATCGGCATTCAAAATTGACCCGCCACTTACTGCGCCCGGTCTTACCCACATTTCAATACTGAATTTCTTTAAATATGACAATTGCGGTTTTGGTACACACTGCACAGTAATTGCGCTGCCATTAACAGAGACCGCCGTGCCGTTTTTGGCGTTCGTGGTCCAAATAGTATTATTGGTCAAAGTCCCTGTATTCCCATAACCGCTTGAATCATAGGCATAAAGCCCGGCATTTTCATCAAATTTCCAATAGAGCAAAATCCCGGCCGGCACATCGAAACTGCCCCTGATTGACATGGAGTCCGTAACAGGATTCCCTGCGGCGCTGTTAATGCCGCCATTAATAGTTACCGTATCGCCGACAGCAACAGTTGGTTGGTTTGCACCAGAGTCATAATTATTTAATACTATTACTAAGGTATCATTGGTAAACACATCGCTGGTCCAAACCGATGCACAACTAATACGTCCGTCCTTATCTTTCCAGGTATGATTATTATTTAGTTTTAAAACGCTATCAATATCTGCACCGCAGATTGTACCTGCCGTACAATTAATTTCCTGGCACTCGATAGCCCCGTCAAATCTAATAGTCACCTGATCCCCTTCTTGAATACCATCCCCTTTCTCCGAAGAGTTTTCAGCTTGAATATCCTTCATGTTAACCCGGAGAGTACTGATTTGCCCGTAACGGCTTTGAATTTCCGCATCGGTAAGCGCCCGGTTATAAATAGCGAATTCGTCTATCAGCCCATCAAATCGATACGTCCCAAGCCCTACACTCATGCCGGTTTGGATATCATTATCCCAGGTAATACTACCGCTGGCGCCGGTAGTGGCTGTTAAAACACCGTCCACGTAATGTCTGATGGTTCCTCCATCCCAGGTTATCGCCACATGCGTCCATTTATCCGGCGGAACGCTGTCTATCCCGCTCCCAGAGCTGGTAATCATCCCGCTGCCATTATTACAGGTTCTGGTAGGACAAAATTTAACTTTGTGCCCGGCTTGACTCCAATACCACTGGAATTGATCAAATTTGCTCAAGATCGTGTCCTTCTCACTAACATTTAAATTCGGCCTGACCCAGGCCTCGACGGTTAATCTGGTTAAAGCCATCAGCGACGGACTTAAACCGTTTAAAGATACAGATCCGGATTCGAAATTCAAGGCGGAATTATATTTGCCCTGCTCTACCCAATAGGCGCCCGATACGGTTCCATTATTACCGTTTCCGCTCGAATCATAGGCAATGTTACCTGCATTTTCATCGAATTTCAGATGTACCGCCGCGTCCGGAGGCAATTCGAAACTTCCAATGAGAGTGGCAACATCATTAATGACATTCCCCTCCCCGTCTTTGATTACATCATTATTCAAATTAATAGTATTTCCCGGTTTAACCGTGGGCTTGAGACCATCGAAAGCCTTAAAAACTATGGTTAACGTGTCATTAGTATAAACAGAAGAAGACCAAACGGAATCGGGATGTATCGACCCGGTACTATCTTTCCAGGTATAATTTGTGTCTAACTTTAAAACACTATCGATATCCACGCCTCCGATAGTGCCGTTGGCATAATCCAGCGCCGGGCCGTTGGTCGGGCCGTCGAATTTAATAACAACCTTATCTCCGGCGTTAATCCCTGCGCCTGAATTAGATTGATCATAGGCCGTTGCTCCGGCGAACCGGGTAGACTTCGAAGAATTCTTATAACGGTTAAATATCTCTGTAGCATTTAAAGCGCGATTATAAAACACTACATCATCGATTAAACCGTCAAAATAATAGTTATTGGAATAATACCGCCCGACTTCAAACGACCCCGGATCTGTAGTTTTCGTATAATTACCTGACCGGCCGCTGGTATTTTTAAGAACACCGTTGATATATTCTTTAATCTGCCCGCTTCCCCGATCCCAGGTAACCACTATATGCGTCCAGCGATCTATCGGCAGCGTACCATAACCGGTACCTGAAGTAGTCGTAGTCCCCAGATCCGTTTTTATAACGGTGGATAACCCTCTCGTTGTCCACAATAAAGCATATTCATCTCTTTTACTTAAGATACCATCGTTAGGTATACTATTTTTATTAGGCTTGACCCAGGCTTCTATGGTCAACTCGGATAAGCCGGTCACCAAGCCGTAATTACTTAATGAAACAAGGTTGCTAAAATACAATGAATGTTTTTCTTTCCCTATATTTAACGCCCAATTGGAATTGCTTATGGTTCCGGTATTTCCATTACAGGTTTGATCGGATACAGAATTCCCGCTGCCTTCATTAAACTTCCAGTACAAGACGGCATTTTGGGGTAAATCGAAACTACCCTTTATCTTAACACTGTCGGCAATCGGCAAACCAAAATCATCGGTAATCCCCTCATCTATAGTCAGTTTGTCGCAGGTCGTATCGTTTATACTGGGTTTCCCCGCACTTTCATCTTTCATTTCAATCGTCAGGGTATCGTTGGTCGGATAGGTTACGGTACTCCAATTAGAACTATCCCCTATCAGACCGCTGTCATCCTTCCAGGTATGCGCATTATTAACCGTTAACACTGCGTCTACATCCACACCCCCGATCGTCCCCGCCGCGGCATTGATCTCCGGCCCGGAAGTTGGGCCGGCAAAGCGGATAACCGCTTTATCCCCGGCTTGTATCCCTTCGCCGTATCCTGAATCATCGCCGATAGTGGCCGTTATTATTTTTGTCCCATAGGCGCCGTAACGTTCGATAATTTCATCATCCGTCAGGGCGCGGTTGTAAATAACTATTTCATCCATAGCCCCGTTAAAAGAAGAACCTAAGTATATTGGATAATTTACAGAGCTTACAACGGAACCGCTTAAATTATAGGTAGCCGATAACACACCATTAATATAAGCTTTAAGCTTATCCTGACTACCGTCCCAGCTAACCGCCACATGAGTCCAATTATCCGGAGGGATACTCCCTGTGCCGGTGGTTGATATTGTCATTTCATCTGTTATCATATAAATTTTTAAGCCGGCAGCGCTCCAACTTAAATTATACCGACTTGAAGTACCCAGCTTTTTATCAAACAGGCGGGCGCCTTCAGCTATAGAAGCATTCGGTTTTACCCAAGCTTCGATAGTCAAGGCTGAGAGTTGGTTTATACTACTATGATCCGCCACATAAATATAATCATTACCGTCGAAATTCAAGCCGGATTTATATCGGCCCTTGTCCCATTGTGCGCCGTAAATTGTGCCGTTGTTGCCGGAGTTGGTGGAATCATAAGCCGTTCCATAATTGCCTTCGTCCAAGCGCCAGAAAGCTACCGCGCCGCTATGTACGGGGGTCACTTCGAATACGGTTTCGTCTGACCAATCCGACCAACTCAGATAATAGTCCTGATACCTGACCCGCCAATAATATTTACGGTTCAAATTAAGGGTTGCTGAAACCAAATGGCCGGTTAAATCGGCAACATCCCCGCTGTCATAGCTGCCGGTTCCACCGTAAGTGCCTTTATAGGTTCTGATTTGCCATTGAGACGCCTGATGAGGATCGTTATCCGCATCCTGGTAAGCGGAAGCCTGCAAAAGGGGATTGCGCAGCACCATAGTAGCAAAATTTTCCGGGGAGACATTGGATGGTTTAACCGGGGAATTATTGCCGCGTGTTGCAAAGCAAGTTTCATCAGACCAGTCAGACCAGACTGAACGGTCGCTGCGATGACGTACGCGCCAATAAAAGGTCTGCGCTGCCGGTAATTCGTTAGCAATTAAATGTGTGGTTAAATCGGATACCGCACCGCTGTCATAATATGGATTATCGTAGTTACCGCTGTTACTGCTGATTTGCCATTGCGAGGCTTTTTGCGCATTGCCTGTCGCATCGGAATATCCCTCGGATTTCAACCATCTGCCGACGATTATATCACAATTTTGGGGATAGAAATTCACCGGTTTATTCGGTCTTCCGGCGGTGGTAAACGAACGTTCACCGGCGGTCGTGCATTCATCTGAATATGGCGACCAGGCGTCTTCATTATCCTGATGACGAACATGCCAATAATACAGGGTGGCCGGTTCCAGTGATTTTAAAAGCGTAGACCAGGGTTGCGCAGTCTCTAAAAGCGTATGCCGCGTTAAATCGCCGGATACGCCGCTATCGTATACCCGATTGGCTGCAAAACCAGCTCCCGATGCCTTACTCACCTGCCATTGACTGGACTTGTGCATATCCCAGGCATCGGGATTAAAGAACCCGGCATCCGTATCTGAAAAGAGAGAGGAACGCAATTCAGGTAATACAGAAATATTAGTATCTTCGTCGGCAGGTGCTAACCCTATAGGACAATTGGGAAGACTATTCGCAAAATCCCCGCCAATAACAGCCGAATCGATAATAGCCCGTCCGGCTTTATCCAGGATGGTTATCCCGTCTAAAGTGACGGTATCGCCTGGAACTACACTGGGAGAACCACCTTCAGCACTTAAAGTAATAATCAGCGCATCATTAGTATAAACGAAGGACTCCCACACGGTATTTACAATCCGTCCGCTGCCGCTTAGCCAGCTATGATTATTATTCAACTGCAAAACATCATTAATATTGACGGCATTAATCGGATTCGCTCTGGTTTCTCCGCTAAACTCAATGACCACCTGATCATTAGTCTGGATATAATCTCCCGCACCCTGGGTATCTCTGGCATAGATTTCCTCGATCCGCGCCCCATAGCGTTCCTTGATCTCTTCATTGGATAAGGCTCTGTTATACAAAGCCAGTTCATCAATCAGACCTTTAAACGCCCGACCATCCTGAGCATTGCGGCCAATCAGCAGCGGCTCTGTATTAACCAGCATCGAATAATTGTCGGGCAAATCGGAAATATCGACTAAATTTCCGTTGATATAAAATTTAAGCTCTTCTTCCAGTTTACTCTCATCATAAACTATCGCCACATGAGACCAGGTGGCCTCATGTTCATACCCGATACCGGGGGTATAACGGCTATGGGTTACCATCGCCAGTTCCGATTCCGCACCGCGCCAATTGCCTGCGCTATAGTAAGCAAAGCCCAGCATTTCCTGATAATTAGTATCTAAACTTTCATCATCGATAAATAAACGATAATTAGCGGTTGTCCCGCCGGCATTGCCTTTGCCGACAATATCCACCCAATTTCCTACACCAGCGCTCAACCCTGCCGAGGGCTTCACCCAACCTTCGATAGTTATCTGCCCGTTGCCGCCCGCCGTCAACCCCTTAACACCCAAACTGTTCGAATCTTCCGCCCTTACATAATCGGTAGTGCCGTTTTGCGCCAAAGATAAGGCTGACCGCCCGTAACGTGAATCATTAGTCCAGGCGGCCGCGCCGTATAATCTGCCGGTATTATTATTTCCCGAACCGTCATTGGCGGTAGTTCCGCTGTTCTCATCAAAATTCCAATAGGCGATTACCCCTTCCGGTACCGCTTTGGTAATAAACGAGGTCTCATCGGAAAAATATGACCAGGCGCCATGATTATCCTGATAACGTACATGCCAATAATAGACGGTATTATAAATTAAGGGCCAAGTTAGCGTATGAGATGTTAAATCAGAAACTTCACCGCTGTCATAACTGCTAAAGCCGCCATAAGATTCAGTATCTTTACGAATCTGCCACTGACTTCTATAATGAGTGTCTCCCACATTGGCGTCTACAAATGTTTCCGTAGCGCTTAGCTTCGGCACTGTGGGGGTATACTTTTGCCCGACACCCGGTTCTATATTAGCCGGCTTCTGAGGTGCGACATTATCCCCTGCGATAAAGGAGGTTTCCACAGACCAGTCAGACCAATCCACCAAATCCTTATGGGCTGCCCGCCAATAGTATGTACCGGATGTTAAATTTACCGGCAGTTTATGTTCAACGACATCTGCGTTTAATGTATATTGATACACAGGATTAGAATAGTCTCCGGCAACAGCGGTGATTTGCCAGTAACTTGCGGTAAGAACATCTTCATCATCCTGGTCGCCGAAAGCAGATGATTTCAGCGTGGGGTCTTGCTCCACATTAGCTTGCCCTGGCGTCGGACTGGCATTAACCGGCTGATCCGGTTTTATATTCTGACGGGTTTTAAACGTAGTCTCCGTTGAATAATATGACCAATATCCCCCTGAATTTTTATACTGTACCCGCCAATAGTAAACCAGACTGGAACTAAGGCGATCCGCCAGCGGCAATTTGTGGCTTTCCAAATCGGTGGCGCTGTAAAATTCATACGCATCGCTGTCGCCATAAATGCCGTCGTCGAGCCTTATTTGCCAACGCGATGCCTGATGCACTCCTCCGGAGGAATCGGAAAATGCCGAAGCCTGTAATTTGGGCAGCAGAGAAATATTATCGGCTACAGGCGAGATATTTACTGGGTTATCCGGAATGGTCATGGCGGTGTTGTTAAAACGATTCCATACGTCGGCATCGCTTAAGGCGTAATTATAAATAATCGCCTCATCAATAACCCCCTTGAAATAGCCGCTGTTTGTGCCGACACTCCTTCCGATATTATAATTTCCGGACAGGGAACCGGCACTCTTGGCGGATGCAATATCCACCGTATTGATTAGTACGCCGTCAACATATAATTTTATCAGCGTTCCGTTCTGAACACCGACAACATGCTGCCAATTTCCGTCATTATTGGCGCTGACGTAATAAGTTTCGTTATTATTATTTACTACATAAAATTTAATCTTATTATTATCCAGATTGATCCATCTTACCGGGCTTGGCGATCCTCCCTGGCTGATCACAGTCCCCGCCATACCCTGCACCCAGGCTTCAAAAGTTGCGTTTACCCCGAGAGCCGTTCCGTTCACGTTTACATAGCTATTGCTCCCGTTGAAACTCAATGCCTTGCCATATTTAGCGGCATCAGTCCAAGCCGCTCCATAAACCGTGCCATTTTGGTTATTGGCAGTCGAATCGTAGGCGGTATTACCGCTTCCTTCGTCAAATTTCCAATAAGCCAATGCCCCGGAGGGCGGCACATAAGCCGGAGTTTTAAAGGATGTTTCCGCTGAGAAGAAAGACCATTCGCCGTGATTGTCCCGATGACGTACCTGCCAATAATATAAGGTATTATAATTCAGGGATTGGATCAGAATATGACTCGTCTTATCCACTACCGGGCCGCTATCGTAAGAACCGTCGGAATCCGCCCTTCTTATCTTCCATTGCGAGGCAAGCTGGGTATCACCGTTATCCGGATCGGAAAAATCTGAAGAGGTTAATGTCGGCGCTAATGTGGATAAAACACTGCCGGCTGCGGGTGCGCTGTTATTGGGGGTATTCGGCCTCCGGTTCGTACCGGTAGTATATGAGGTTTCATCAGACCAGCCGGACCAGCCCTGCGCGGCATCCTGATAAGACACACGCCAGTAATAAGTCTTGTTCCCGGCCAGGACAACCGGCAGAACGATTTCGGTTAAATAACTATTGGTGGTAGTTTCATAAACCGGGGCAGTATAATTCCCGGCAACATCGGTTATCTGCCATCCGGCGGCTCTGTGACTTTCCAGGTGGTCGGTGTTTATATCGGTATCGGAGAAGGCGGAAGCGACCAAAACAGGTGAAAGCAGAACATTCGCCTCCCCTGCCGCCGGACTCAGGTTTAGCGGCGGATAAGGCGGTGTGTTGCCGCGGACGGTAAAATATGTTTCGTTGGAGAACTCAGACCAAGCGCCTGTATTATCCTGGTATTGAACGCGCCAATAGTAAACGGCGTCGGGCAATAATCCGGACACAACCGGCAAGGTATGCGTAAGTAAATCGCCGGTTATGCCGCTGTCGTATGATTCCGCACCCAAATATGCACCTGTCTCCGGCCTGATCTGCCAGCGTGATGCCTGATGAGCATTATTGTCGTTATCGACAAATGCCGACCCCGTCAGTGCCGGTCTGGGCGAGATACCGGCAGCCGCGCTGGCCGGGGAAAGATTGCCCGGTTTTTGCGGGGCGACGCCTGTTCCCGCCCCAACAGTAAAGGCGAATTCATCGGAATAATCCGACCAGGCATAACGTGCGTCCTGATAACGCACATGCCAAAAATAAGTTGTGCCGTAATTCAAAGCCGCCGCGATATTATGACTGGTTGATCCGTTCACATAGCCGCTGTCGTAGGCTAAATCCTGCGCATTATAATTACCGGCTGTTTTGGTTATCTGCCATTGCGAGGCTTTATGCACATCTCCATCGGTATCGAAATAACCGTTGGCCGCCAACTGCGGTGAACGGGATTGACTATTGCTATTGTTAGCCGGAGCGCTGTTTATCGGTTTATTCGGGGGGGTATTCCCCTGGGTGGTAAAAGAGGTTTCAGGAGAAAACTCCGACCATAACCCGGCCAAATCCCGATAGCGGACATGCCAAAAATATTTTGTTCCCGCCGCTAAGGTCTTGTTAACGGTGTGCCTGTTTAAATCCTCAAAGGTGGTGGTTTCATACACCGGCGCGCTATAATCTCCGGCTGCAAGGCTAATTTGCCAATTAGAAGCGGACTGCGCTTCGTTGACATCGCCGCCGTCGGGATCGGAAAAATCTGAGGCACTCAAAGCAGGCGTTAAGGAAACGCCGGTTATCCCATTTGCCGGACTCTGATTATTTGGAGGATAGGGACTATTATTCTGTCTGGTACGGAAAGAGGTTTCTGTAGAATAAGCCGACCAGGCGCCGCTGCCGTCCTGATGCTGAACACGCCAATAATAGACCGTATCCGGGAGGATGCCTTCCGTTAATGAAATTATATGACCGGTTAAATCTGAATCTGTAGTTACATCATGCAGCGCGCCTGACCCGTATTGACCGGTTTGTGTCCTTACCTGCCACCGTGACGCTTGATGAGTTTCTCTTTCCCGGTCGAAAAATGCCGAAGATTGCAGGGAAACCTTCAGGGAAACATTATCCGCTCTGTGCGCCGGATTGATATTGGACGGTTTATCCGGGGCATATCCCAATACTGTTTGTTGATAACGTGTCTGAACTTCGTCAGGGGACAGAACCTTATTATAAACTATTACCTCGTCGATTATCCCTCTGAAAACCTTGGCCGGAGAACTGACTTCGTAACGTCCCAACCGCGCCCCGCTGCCGGTTGCCGCTCCATTGGTTACCGCCAAAAGACCGCCAGCGCTGCCGCTGTTATCACTTACCCCGTTTACATAAATTATCCGGCCCTGGCCACTCTCATTAAAGGTACATACAATATGCCACCAGCGATTGGCGGAAAGATCTGTATTGCCGGCTATATCGTCATTATAAAAACTAAATAATAATTTCTTGTTCCGTCGTAAAACTCCCAAATATTTTCTGGTGGTTTGCGAATCGCCGGATTCGAATAAGGGGCTATCGGAATCGGAATCATCGGCAAAATTCACCCACATTTCAATGCTAAAACTCTTCTGATAGAACACATCGAAATACGGCGTCTGCACATAATCGTTTTCACCGTCATACTCCAAAGCGCTGCCGACTTTCCCTGTAAACGACCATTTTATTCCGTTTTTCAGGGAAGCTGTGTTATTATTGCCGGAGGAATCCGCACTTTGTAACCCTTCGCCTTCTTCAAACCGCCAATAAGCCAGCGCTCCCGACATCGATGTCCCGCTAGTCGTAAACGATGTTTCAGCACTAAATAACGACCAGGCACCCTTCACATCCTGATAACGTACCCGCCAATAATAGGTGTACCCGTAATCCAGGATAAATTCCGGAGTATGGCTTGTTTTGGTTAACTCTGCAAAAGCCCCGCTGTCATAAGAGTTTTCATCGCCGTAACTGCCGTCTTGTTTGTGCATCTGCCATTGAGAGGCTTGATGACTATCGCCGTCATTATCGAAATAGGTAGAAGCGTTTAAAGTAACCATACGGCTTATTCCGGAAACTCCGTTAGCGGGCGAACCGGCAACCGGTTGTTGCGGCGGTGTGTTGTTACCGGTGGTGAAAGATGTTTCCGAAGAATATTCCGACCAGGCATCGGCAATATCCTGATACCGGACACGCCAATAATATAGCGTATTGGAATTCATAATTACCGGAAGGGTGTATTGCGTCAATTCAGCGTCAGAGATCGTCGTCGCCTGATAAAACGGCGCGGTATAATCCCCGGGCTCTGTTCTGATTTGCCAATGAGCCGCTTTTTGAATATCTCCGGTATCCTTATCCGTAAAATCAGAGGCTTGCAGGGCGGCAACCAAATCCACCCCGCTGCTGCCGTCTTGAGGCACTACATTCTGCGGAGTGTTGGGCGCGGTATTGCTGGTTTTTGTGGTAAACCTGGTTTCGTTCGACCATTCCGACCAGGTTCCCGAATTATCCTGATGAGCTACACGCCAGTAATAATTAGTACTTTGGGACAATACCGTATCGACAAAATGGCTTCCCAAATCGGCGCTGCTTTTACTGTCATAGACTTTTTGAGCATCAAACCCCGTTTGGGCGTTTAAGCCGGTACCCAAGCTTATTTGCCAACGTGAAGACTGATGGGAGTTGCCATCGGGATCGTAATAACCGGATGAGACTAAAGTGGGAGTAAGCGCTACATTTTGCGCCGAATCAGCCGGGGTTATATTATACGGCCGGCTGGGCGCGGTATTATATGAACTATTATAGCGCTGCTGAATCTCGGCATTGGTAAGAGCGCGCTCATATATCGCGGTTTCGTCGATCACCCCTTTAAAATAATTCGATCCGTCGTCGCCAAAACCCAATCGTCCTATTTCAAGAACAGTGGTATAATTGCCGCTGCCGCCGTCAAAGGTTTTCCAGCTATCCAACGCCCCGTTAATATAGATATACGCCTTCGAACTATCCCAGACCGCGGCTACATGATACCAGCGATCGGCCTCCCATTCGTTTAAACTTCCTCCGACAATATCCGCATTACTCAAAACCAACCAAAGCTTCCCGTCATCTTTTAATTTCAGGCCGATGCCGCCGTTGCTTTCCTGTTTACTCAGTAAATAAACACTGTTGCTTGCGCTATTATGTTTTACAGCCAATTTAAACCAGGTTTCGATAGTGCCGGTTAACAAATTGTTGCCGAGGGTGTAGTTGAATTTTATATAATCATCAACACCGTCGAAGCTAATCCCGTCGCCTTGTCTGCCTCCATTTGTGCGGGCGGCTGTACCGGTCGCCTCAGTCCCTGATGTTGCTAACCAGCCGTCATTCATATTGGGAGTGGCATCCCGCACCACGCCGCCGCTGCCCTCGTCAAAATGCCAAACCGCAACCGCGTCTTGCGGGAAAATATCGAATGTGTATTCATCGGGAGTCATCTCATTGCCCGCCAAATCTTTGGCTTCGACCCGCACCTTGATTTTATCCCCGGCAGTGAACGTACTGTCATAGCTAATCCGGTAGCTTCTTGGCGTTCCTGAATATCCATATGTTGCGGCGACATCGTTTATATATAACTTAATACTGGTTAAATCCACACCTTGTGAATCGTCATTTACATAAACCACAATGCTTTGCAAGGCATTATCTCTGGTCTCATCAGGCTGCGGATCGTGATCGCTGGTATAAGGCGGCGTGGTATCGGGAATATTCAAAGTGAACACATTATCCGATTCGTCAGCGTTAAAATTGCCGGCTTTATCATAAGCGCCCAGACGAATTTTCATCTGTGTTCTGTTTTGTAAAACCGGCGGTATCCATTGATAGGAACCGTCGTTATTTTCGTTCTCCGCTACCAGTTGATCATCGGGAGTATTAACATCAAAATAATACTGTGCACCGCCGTCAGTGGAATAATCTAATCTTATCGGGCTTGCTTTTAAATTTACATCAGAAATCCCATTGCTGTTCCATTGAATTGTTTTTTGACTGCTGGTATTCCAATTTTCACCGCCATTCGGAACGCTTAAAACATTATTAGCTACAGTCGGCGGGATTGTATCCAATATTATGGAACTGCTTTTTACCGTGCTGTAATTGATTGGAACAGCATTGTCTTTTACCTTGCAATATACAATTTTTTCGCCGTCGCCGCTGCTTAAGGTATAATTATATGAATTCTGATAATTAATCCATGGGGTCGGGTTAGTGTTAAAACCCGCGTCTTCGGCTAAAATCATCCAGGCAGCCCCGGCGGCTTCTATCCCCACATTAATTGTTTGATTATTGGTGAAACCCTTTTGGGCGCTGTCACGTTGTCCTAAGGGGGTGGTGTCGCTTAAAACAATCTTCCGCACCCCGACTAAGTATTCATCGGCGCCCAAATCGACAGCCGCGCCTTGAGGTCTTGTATCCCCGTCAAAATCGTTAGTCAATCCTACATTATAACCGGAATCAATACCTGCTGAATTATATTTCAAATGATAATCATTCTGCGCGGCATCGGCGAAAGTGGGTGCGACATTGGTAACAGTACCACCGAGACATGTTCCCGTCACACCGCCTTGCCATATACTTCCAAGCTTACAAACACCTTTAGCCTGGCCGCTGCCGCTGCAATCCAAAATGCTGTCGGAAATTCCCGGCGGGCAATTGGCGAGAATTTGGCATTCCCCGTTATAATTACCCCAGAATATACAATTACGTATATTTCCTTCAATACATATTTGGTCTGCATTAGTCCCTGTTATATTAGTATCGTGAGTAGAAAAACTGAAATAGGCCGGTATCCCTCCGGTTCTGATCGCATAGAGATTATTATAAGCAAATGTATTGTTATAAATTTCAACTGCTGACACCACCGTGCCGATAGACATGCCGTAAGTGTTTTCATAAATAAAATTATTCTTTATTCGGATCGGATAGCTTCCGGTCCTTTCAAGAATTAAAATTCCGCTATCATTACGATAAATTTTATTTCTATCGATAGTTACATCCAATTCATCCTGATACTGAATACCGGAGGCGTTACTTCCCTTATTTTCATAAATTTCATTCTGTTCTATGTTCAATCTGGCATAATATAACGCCGCGATTCCGGCTCCGGCATCTCCAAGGGAGCCGTTTTTATAGATCTGATTATTTTTTATAGACGCCGTTACCCACTCGCCGACAGTCCCCTCATATGACATCCCGAAGCGTCCGTTGCTGAAAATCTTGTTATCTTCAATATTTAAAACCGCACCGTTGCGGCCCTTGATTCCGCTGTCCAAATTATTATAAATTGAATTACCCCTGATTCTTAAATTAGGCGAATATTGGGTAACAATCCCGGAACCTGATTCTTCCGCCGTGGCACCTTCTCCGGATTCCACTATCTCCGACCCGTTGCTGTAGATTAAATTATTATCGATAATGGGAGATGAATTATAAACCGCCATACCGCTGCTGTAGTTATTATGAATATAATTCCGGCCTTCATCTGTTCCGTCGCCGATAAGACTAATAAATTTATTATCGTTAACGGTATATTCCGCGCCGGTTACCGGTTGAGTATCGTATGCTGGAGTTACATAGGCGATCTGTTCCGCACCATCATAATCATAAATTCTAACCCAACCGGGATCGGCATTATCCACGGTTAAAACCATCCCATTATAATAACCGTTTAGATTGGAAGCCGCGGAACTCAATTTTATTTGGTTGGACGCTAATCCGCTTTGTGACGGGATTACCCCGCTTAAAACATACTGATCTACGGTGTATTGCGCGCCGGTTACCGGTTGATTAGCGTACGCCGGAGTTACATAGGCGATCTTTTCCGCACCGTCATAAGCAGAAATTCTGACCCAACTGGGATCGGTATTCTCTATGGTTAAAATCATTCCATTGTAGTAATTCTCTATACCGGAAGCATCGGAACTTAATCTCACTTGATTTGACGCTAATCCGCTTTGCGCCGGAATTACCCCGCTTACCGGATTTGCGGTTTCAGTCGGATTCCAGATATTCACACCCCATTTGTTTTCATAGACTTTATTTTTGATCAGCGTAACCCCGGCATTATCTCCGATAAACACACCCGTTCCCCCCCGGCTGCCGTAAATCTCATTGCCTTCCACAATGCCGTCGACATATCCCGCGCCCCCCCCTCCCACCCCCTCCGAGGAAGCTATCCCTAAGCCGCCGCCGTCGCTGTTGCCGTATATCTTGTTATTCTTAATACTGATGGTGATTTTACTGCCCTCTACCCAGGGGGCGATACCGATTCCCTGGCGGAAATTTTCCTCCCCGCCGATACAATTACTATAAATATAGTTATTTTCAACCGTTACATAGGAATGGCTATCGGCAGTTCCCCCCCGGTTGCTGACGGCTATCCCGTATTCGGGGTTATCATATATTCTGTTCCCGTCTTTGATGATTAACGTAACGTTATTTGCTACAGAAATACCGCGGGATTTATTCTTGTAAATCAAATTGGGAGTAGGGGAGCCGTAAATTTCCAAAGTAGCGCCGTCCCTGGCCTGAATTGCCGCAGGTTTAGCCACCCCTTCCGGATCGGTTCCCTCATTATTATAAATCTCGTTTCCATCCTGCATTATTAAACGGGTGCCGGGATCCTGTAACCGTATTGCGGTAGCGCCAGTTAAGTGATTATAAATTTTATTGCCATTTTCCAGTATTACAAACTTCCCTAGCTGCATACGCAAACCGGAAAGCCCGTTGTTATAAATATGATTTGCTTTGATAATAATGGGTTCGGTATTGACCTCCTGACACCCAATACCGCCACCGGGATTACTATAAATCAAATTATTTTCAATGGTGGGATGCGCCTGTTCTCTGGCCATCATCGCCCCCGCCTCTCCGTGCAGTTGCGCATTCGCACAACCGCCGTTATTGCGCAGCGTATTGCCATAGATATAAGCCGCAGCGCTGCCCCGTGTCCCGATTCCATGATGTAAATTGCTGTAAATATTATTATAGGAAACTGTGGGAGAAGAACTGTCTTTAATTCCGATGCCGCGATAATTTTTAAAGATGTCGTTACCGTAAATTGTCGGGAGAGCGGTGTCCTTGACCCCGATCCCCCAATTATTCAGGGCCATATTCTCTTCCATATGGTCATAAATGCGGTTATTCTTAATCTCGGCGGCGGAATTATCTTCATTGCCGATGCCGCCCCCGCAATCATCCACATCGCCGCCGACACAGTCCACCCCGAAATTATGATAAATTTCGTTACTTTCTATCAGCGGCCTGGCCACATCCTGCACACCGATACCCATCCGCAGGTTATTATATATTTTGTTGTTTTTAATGGTGGGATAAGCCTCATTTTTGACCGCAATCCCGCGGTAATTACCGTAGACACTATTACTGTCAATATTATTGTTACCGCCAATCAAGGGATGAGCGTTTTGTTTGATCCCGATTCCGAAATTGCTCAAACCGCTATGGCCGTAAACCGTATTCCGATAGATGCTGCCGGTAGCCGAAGCCTTTACCCCTATACCGCCGCCGCAGTCCAATTCGCTTAGGTTGTTTTCATTGCAAATCCCGGTTGTATTGTTATAGATTGTGTTATTATAGATTTGCGGATTAGGCGCATCGTCGCTGCTCAAATTGTCGTCCCCGACGGCGATCCCTAAAAAGTTGTTATCGTGAATCTTATTATTTTTGATTACCGGAGTCGAACTGCCTTTGATGGCAATACCTAAATAATTATTACTAATGCCTGAATAACCGCGGCTGGAAATATCGTTATCCGCAATAGTCGGGCTGGCAAACTCCAGCACACCAATCCCAAAATTATTAACTCCGGTATTGCCGTGTATAGTATTGCCTTGTATAAATGCGGAAGAGTGCGAACGGTTGCCGATACCGCCGCCGCAATTTACCCCGCTGGGACAATCGCCGCCGCCGCAGGAATAAATATTATTATTAGTAATTTCCGGGTTGGGAGCATAATCAATATCATCACGTCCGCCCACTGCAATACCTACGAAATTATCATAAATTTGATTAGTATAAACCAGCGGACGACGGGTTTCAGGACGTTCATCACCGCGGAATCCGATCCCGAAATTATCACGCGACACTTTATATTGATCCCCAGCAACGGGATGAACCGCATAGGCCCACCCGGTAGTTTTCGTCAACTCCGAAGTTACTTCCGCTATTTTAGTTTCCCCATTATAAGGAGTCATCCCGTAATAGCGGGTAATCGTCACTATGGTCGGATTAGCCGCACCGCTTAAAATATAAATGCTTCTTCCCTTATAATATTCATCCATGGTCTGTGTGGTATCCAGACGCACATGATTATTGTCCATCCCGCTTTGACTGGGTAAAACGTCGCTGGTCAAAGGATCGCCGTCACCAACCCCAAGCATAATCAGAGGCTCATGACCCCAGATCGTATTATCATAAATAGTGGGATAGGTGCTTTTGGTGCTGCCGATACCGCCGACACCGGTGCCGTGACCAGGCATTACCTCCGCCTGATGGGTCAAATGCTGCCCTAACCCCGCCATATCGCCGTTTTGATATACTTGATTATTGCGGATAATGGGATGAGCGGTATTATCAATCGCGATACCCAGGGTACAATTACTGTATACATGGCAGTTTTCCACCACTACCGCGCTGTCGCCGCCGATATGGAAACCGATCATATTGCCGGTTAGTATCACGCCGGAAACTACATACTGGCTGGCGGAATCCTTCTGAATATAATAATGTTGGCCGGTAATCGGATGAATGTTGTAACCAGGGGATACAGTCGCGATTTTTTCAGCCCCATCATAAGCAGTAATTTTCACCCACGTCGGATCGCCCACGCTGCTTGTCATCCCCTGATTGATGTCCGATACAATTTTATATTGATCCCCTTCCTCGGGATGGCCACCCGTATTAAAAGCAGGAGATACCGTAGCTATTTTGCTTCCTCCAGCATAGTCAGTAACCGTTACCACCTTGGGGGAGGCATTACCGCTCAGCATATAGATAACTTTATTTGTATAATAATCATCTGTCTCCACAGCAGTAGTATCCAGCAACACTTGATCGAGTGGCATATTTGTTTGATCCGGCAAGACCCCCTGCTTCCAAACTACTTCGTTAACAGTAGCCGGGCCGACTAAACGCAAAGTCATACCCTTGTAATAATCCGTTATGCTGGAAGCTCCTGCTCCCAGTCTTACTTTATAACGATCCGACATCAAACTATCCTGAGTGCCCAGCAAATCATCCAGCAAGATGTCCACACCCACATCAGCCATGGAAATCCCATAGCTGTTATCGTGTATATTTTGCGTGTTATAGAAAACCGGTTTGGATTGTTCAAAAATTCTGATACCGCTTCCAAAGGAATTCTGAGACTCGCTGCATTCCGGCCAGGGCGTCCCCTGACAAGTATAAAAATGATTATAAATATCGTTACCGTCGATTACCGGACGGGATTTGTCCCAGGCGGCTATGCCGCTTTCCAGGTTTGCATAAATTATATTACTCTTAATAACCGGCTGAGCCTCTTCCCGTACGCCGATACCGTCCTGAAGATTAGCATAAATCTTATTCTGCTCTATCGCCGGAAATGAACTACCCAATATGCCGATTCCTTGTTCCGCATTGCCATAAATTAAATTCCCTTCGGTACCGGATGTCCCGCCGATAGTGGCAAAACTTTGCCCGCGGTTGGCAATCCCTTTCCCCTGATTTTCATGAATACTGTTGCTGCGAATCTGGGGAGCGGCTTTTTCCTGCACACCGATTCCATGCGAGGCGTTGTGATGAATATCGTTATTGGCAATAACCGCGACCGATTCGAAGGAATTGGCGATACCATAATTTGTGTTATCGTGAATACAATTGTCCCTAATCTGGGGCGCGGAAATCGCCGTCCCGCCGGTAGCGCCGCCGCCGACACGAATTCCGTCATAACAACTGTAGATTTCGTTGTTCTTGATTATCGGAGAAACATCGATTACCAAAATACCCACATTATCATTATTGCCTTTCAGCTTAAAACCTTCGATAGTGGCAGCATCGGCGGCGACAATCAAGGTTCCCGTCCCCCGGATCGTCACCTCGCTTGCAGGGGCTACAGGGTCGCATAATGTCCGGCCCGTATCGGCTTTTAGGTGCACTCCCTCCTTCATCCAGATCCGATTAGCCTCGATGTTGTAATCACCGGGAGCGAATAAAAGCGTATCTCCCGGTCTGGATGTATCGATTAATTTTTGAATTTCCGCATAAGTTGCACCATTATTTACAGGTCTGGTGCTTCCCGCCAAAGCGCCGCTGATAAATAAATCATCATAGTACACCTGGCTTGTTCCGCTGTTATAAAACCCGGCTGCGGAATTATAGCTGTAGCTGTTATCATTTACCGTCAAAATTTCAGTACTTTGGCTGAATAATTCCGAATCGCCTATGCTTACCGTATAGGTATCGCTGCGGCCTGCCAGCCAAACCCAATAGTTAAGGCCCGGAACCGGAGCAATCTCATAAGAACCGCTGGTTAAGACGGTATCGGCTGCATCGGTTAATTTATAGAATTTAATATTCTTAGCCGGGAGGCTTCCGGGACGAATTTGCAGTAGATAACCGCTGCCGCCTAATGAGCCTCCTTCAGCCTTGCGCACCAAAATCCCGGCATTGCCGGTTTCATCTAAGATATTGAATTTGACTTGGAAGATAAAATCGCTGTTTAGTTTTACCGCGTCCACCACCAATTCAGATTCCTGATTGCTGTTTAATTGCAGTACATTATTAACCCCATCCGGAGGCGAATCCGAATCGGCATGGCTCCAACTGGTGCTGTCGCTGGCTGAATAGCGGGAATCCCCGCCGCTTGGGCGATACTCGTATTCGATTTTGATATTATCGAAGGCCACTTTGGCTAAACTTCCCGCCGGCTGCCATAATCCCATTTTCCCATCATTAAAACTATACTCACTATCTGTAACAGCCAATTCAAACTCATTGATATTTAAAGTCAGGCTATTATTCACTACACGTAAGCTCACGTTATAGAAAATATCGCTACCGATAAGATAACTCCCCGCATTGCCTACTAAAACGGAAACGCCGTTATCCAATTTATATATACCTATATTATCGGTGCCGCCTTTGGCAATCTTTATGGCATAACCGCTGCTGCCCTGATTACTTTCAGCCGTTTTGCGCACAAGCAGCCATGCGGCATCGTTTGCACCGGCACTTAATATTTTTACTTTACCGGTAAAACGATAATCGCTGCGCTGCAAATTCTTGATGATCAACTCGCTGCCGCTTTCATCCGCACCGCTGCCATCCACTTCAAGCTGTCCATTAATTATTTTCCAGATCGATGTTTTGCTCTTAGGGTCTGTCACTTTATATAAATCGCCTGCCAGAGGGGGAATGGTAAAGGCGGGAGACACGGTGGCTATTTTACTGGCGCCGTCATAATCGGTAATCGTTACCATCTTAGGGACAGCCGAACCGCTCCGTATGTAAATAACCTTATTCTTATAATACACATTGCTGGTCTCTGTAGTATCGAGCTGCAATCGATTACTGCTGGTTTGCTCGGGCAATGCGCCTTGCCACAAAATCAGCTCGTCATAAACATTTCCTATAATATCCCACTTGACCAGACTGGAGGCGGAAATAAAATTATCGTAAAATCCCTCAAAATCGTCGGAGAATCCGGTACCGGCGTTTAATAGCCGTACATTACTTACTTCCGTTCCCGCGCTCTGGTTTCCTCTGATGTCTTTAACCGTAAGCTTAAAAGCGTAAGTACCTTCAGTTAAATTGGCGACAATATGCTTATCCCCTGTCCAGGACAGATTGGGCAAAGGTTGGCCGCTGCCGTAGCCGCTCCCGCTGTTTATATATAATGTATAGGGATAGCTGGCAATATCGCAATCCAGATTTTCACTCGGTATCCAGCGCAATTCCACATTACTATTGCCCTTAACCTCCACCTTTAATCTACTTATATCTTTAGGGGCGGTTAAATCATTACTAAGAACAGTAGAAAAATTGCTGATTAAGGTAAAACTATTCCCGTCATAATCTTCTGCCCCAATATATAAACTATATACTTTTTCCTCGTCCCAGCCCTTAGCGGGACGGTAATAGACTAAGTAATCTATATTCAGATTATTCGCGGAGATTAGCGGCGTTTTATGCAGGATTTTTTCCACCCCGTCCACTTTCAAAACAAGCGAATCCGGATCGACTCCGCTACCGGTATCGCTGATTTTAAATTGAATGGCCGCATTCAAAGGCACATTCGTGATACCATTCGCCGGATTTAAATCACTAACCTCAGGAGCGGTTATATCGGGTAACTGATTGGCATTGGTGGTAAAGCTAAAGGCAACCGGCGCTAACGCATTACCTCGCAAATCAGTAGCGCTAACGGTGACAGTGTAAACAGTGTTGGGGCTTAATATCTCCTGCGGCACATAAACCGCCTTAAGGGTGCTGTTATCTTCATCCAGAGCAAATTTAAGCGCACAGGGGGAGGGGTTCGGACAATTACCGGCCGCGTTTACCCCACCGTCCAAAGCAAGCTGAATCGAAGTTTTGTCGATGCCGTCTCCGTTATCCTGAAGATAGACCACAATTGTCTGATTACAGGAAACATCCTGCGCGTTGTTAGCCGGTATCGTCTTTAATAGTATCGGCGCCTCATCATCGACGACGGGAGATGGAGGGGGATTACTAGCGTGAAAAAATTTATCATAAGTAAAAGCAGTCACAATCACATAAAAATCCCCTTTTTGCGGGCGGTTTGCTTCATTGAAGGAGGGGAGGGAAACGGTAACTTTGTTGTCGGCTTTAGTATAGGCGGTTATATTTGCCCAAGTTACGGGTATGTTATTTTTAAAAATAATCAAGGTGCGACCGTTATAATATCCATCGACCTTGCGTTCGGAATCGGCTAATACAGCTTGCCCCAATGACCAGTCTGCGCTGCCTTGATCGGGGAATTGATTACGGATATTTGTATTGCCGCGGGCATCCTCTGGATAAATAAAGTCCGCCGGCAAACCTAAGGTTTTACCTTGTTCCGGACTCTCATTATAAACGGGGGATTCGCTATCCACCCGCAGGCTATAATCCGGGGAGACATTGCCGTTGGAGTAATTAATTTCTGTATGGTTAGGATCTTGAAAAACGTATTCTATCGGGCTCTCAGAAGTTCCGGCTCCAAAAGTTCCGAAATTCTGACAAAATTTATAATTATTCTCTCCCGGCTGAACACCTGCCAGAACATACCCATCCGCAACGCCGTCGCTATCCTGCAAGGTCGGGTCGCTATTTCCCCATTGCATCAATAAGTTATTATCAACTATACCCCTGCGGTATACCTCTAGATTAATACCCAGCCCCACCCGGTAAATGATATTTCCCTTGATTTCTTCTATAACCATCGGCATGTCAGGGAAAATAGGCGAATCCATCGCCCAGATACCTAAACCTTCAAAGCCGCGTTCCGAATAGTTTCCTCCTATCAGTACATTATTATTGATACGTTTAACCGTGCCGCCGTCGACTTCAATCTGACCGTAATGCCGCAAATCCCCTGAAGCTAAACTGCTGCATTTGTTTCTCAAGGCTAAGGCACAGCCGTTCTCCGCGACCAGGTTATTCTCGATCAGACCGTCGGAACCGAATAATTTTATACCGGGATATTCGTTATTTACTATATTGTTATAACTGATTTCCGCGTAACTTTTTTGAGTAAGGAACAGGGCATATATACCCTTATTATTATAAATTCTGTTCCCCTCACCGGACGCGCCGCCGATTTGCAGATAAGCGTTGCAACTGGTTATGGCACCCATGCTGTTTTTTAAAATATCGTTATCTTTAATTTTAATAGTGGCGCAGGGATCGCCGCTGCTTTGGATGCCGATGCCGCGTTCGTTATCTTCAATCCAATTGCCGATTACTTCGATATTTTGACCGGTAGACAGCAATCCGAGACCGGTACGCCCGTTGCTTTTTACCTCATTCCATTTTATGGATGGGGCAGATTGCTGCAAAGAAGCCATACCGATATATTTATTGCTATAGATTTGGTTTCCCCAGATTTTAGGCTTGGAAGCATCCAGAATCGAGATAGCCGCACAGCCCTCATTCCGCTGATTCTCGCATTCACTGATTCCCGTACCGCCAAAACAAAGATCGCCGTTCATCCCCTGGCCGTTGCCGTAAATTTCGTTGGCAAGCGGGCCCCTCCAATCACTGCTCCCGCCGATTGTGGGCACTGATCCGTCTTGTATACTGATACCGCTTTTATTGTTATAGTATACAGAACAACCTTGCATGGTAGGAGCAGCACCGTAACGAACGGATACCCCTATATCATTAGCGGTAATCATCAAACCGGTAAGATAAATATTCGTCTCTTCCCCCCCGATCAGTATCCCCGAACCTATTCCTCCTACCGCACCGCTAAAACCGCCCGATATGGTAAGATTTTGCAAAGTCCCGGCATAACCCCCGCTCCAGGCGATCGTGGCGTTCCCGTTATCCCCAAGTTTGTCTCCGTTTTTATCGCCGTGGATGGTGATCCAGGTGCCGAGTTTTCGTGTAGATAACGGCGGCAAATGTTTAGGACGAATATCCCAGCTCTTGCAATCGGAAAGACAAGGGTCGGTGGAGAGATAATTGAGAGGGCAGTCAGCAGTGCAAACATCCCCGTTGCCGGTATATAATTCCAGGGTTATCTCTTTAGTGATTAATAAATTTTCATAATATACAGTATTGGTAATTTTGTTCGGAATGCTGTAAGCGGCATAGGGCACTACTTTGATTACATCCCCCCCTACAGCTTTATCTACCGCAAATTGAATGGTTTTTTTCGCTCCCGAACCGCCAGCGCCGCCGGCACAAAGAGAGCTTGTGCCGTCACCGTCGAACTCACACGATCCATTAACATAATAGACCGCAGCAGAAACGTTTTTCGTATAAAAGAAAAGCAGAAAAAATAAGAAATATAACCGCAGCCTAAACAGATTGGATTTCTTTTCCGAGAGCAAAGAAATCTTAAAATAATGCAACATAAAACCCGCCATTTTATTTATTTTATTTTTACAATCAGAAAGAGATGTCTTTATAGTGTAATGTTCCATAAATAATATGCCACAGTTAATGTCATAGCTCAGCAGCCTTACCGCCGAAGCAATCTCAGACGCTGCAATAAAATCGAGATTGCTTCGCTTAAGCTCGCAATGACAGCATAAAAATATAACCCTACCGTAGTGCCAGGGCTTTAGCTCTGGAAATTCAGCCCTAAAGGGCTGGGACTACGGTATTTAAGACTTTCCCCTGATGTAAACAAAAACAAAAAGGTCTCCCTATTTCTACGCTACTAACCTCTGCTTAACTTTCTGATTATAGCAACAGCCAAATCTATTTACAATAGCAAAAAAACATAAGAGATACGTATAAATTTATTTAATTAACATATCAGATTTAATAAATTCATTTATAATCAATTAAATACAACATTAGCAATCATTTAATTCTGTATCATGTTTGCCAGTATATATATTTTAATTCAACCCTGCACTTATTACATATTATACCAATAATTGACTCTTAAAGCAACATCTATGTAAAGTTCTATCTCCCCATATTATTAATGCACAGTAAGTTATATTATGCTTTAAGGGTAAAAAAATTATTTTTCTCCTTCACCATTAACCCTTAATATTAATATAATATTTATTTTGTCTTGATGAAACATATATTTTATGATAAAATCGTTGCCTGACTTGTATTTTACCTCATTACTTTATAAAAAATGCCACATAAATTAAAATTATTTTTCCTCATTTCAATGTTTATCCTTAATAACCAGCTTGTTATTGCCGCAGAAATAAAGGTGGGTAAAACCGGGAAGGATTTTAACACTATCCAGAATGCCATCGATAACGCGCAAAACGGGGATGTTATAATAGTAAATTCGGGAATCTATTCCGAAGCGCTTAATTTCAAGGGTAAAAAGATTGAAGTGCTTTCCCAAAACGGTGCGGAGTCGACAATTATCGACGGCCAGAACCGTATGGGCGCGATAAAATTCGCATCCGGGGAAAAGTCCGATACGATTTTAAGCGGGTTTACTATCCGCAATGGTTTTGCTTCAGACGGCGGGGGTATTTATTGTTATAATTCATCCCCGACCATCAGCGATTGCATCATAACCAGTAATACCGCAGGCGAATCAGGCGGCGGAATAGCTTGTCTCTGGGGCGCAAAACCAAAGATCAGTAATTGTATTGTCGTTTTTAACAGCGCGGCATCAGGCGGCGGGATCGCCGTCGTCGACAGGGCTGATTGCATCATCAGCGAATGCACCATAACCAGCAATACGGCAGGGAAAAACGGCGGCGGGATTTTAATCCGCAGAGCCTCCCCGCAAATCAAAAAAACCAAAATCATCAATAACTCGGCATCCGCCTACGGCGGCGGGATATATTTGGAAGTGACCGCTTTAGCGCAAATTTCCAATTGTCAAATAAAGGGGAATTCTTCCGCCCATTACGGGGGCGGGATCGCCTGTATTCAACAAGCCAATCCTAAAATCTCTAAAAACGTCATCAGCCACAATATGGCCCAGGACGGCGGCGGGATTTTTTGCGCCTATGCCGCCCCGCTAATCGGCAATTGCCTGTTAGCGGAAAACAGTACTGCTTACGGCGGCGGGATAAGCTGCACCGACCGTTCCGCACCCGATATATTCAATTGTACCCTCATCAATAATAAAGCCTCTGTTTACGGCGGCGCCCTTTCCCTCTCCTTTTCCAATCTGCGCATTATCAACAGCATTATCTGGAATAATACCCCTGAATCGCAAAAGGGAATCTTCAGCGTCGGCAGTGTGCTGAACATCGCTTATTCGGACGTCAAGGGCGGCTGGCCGGGGGAAGGTAATATTAACACCTATCCCTATTTTTCCGATGGCTATCGCCTGCGTTCCGAGTCCCCCTGCATCAATGCCGGTACTTACCTGGAATCGATAGCGGAAGATATTGACGGCGATAAACGCCCGCAGCATGAGGCATATGATATAGGGATAGACGAATATGCCGGTCTGTTATGCCAGGACCGGGACGGCGACGGCTTCCCCAAGGATTCAGGCTGTAAAAATCCCCCGGACTGTAACGATAACGATGCCGCCATCTATCCCGGCGCAAAGGAGGTCTGCGACGGTAAAGACAACGACTGCAACGGATTGGTCGACGATCAGGGCGATGCCGTCTATTATATTGATAGCGATCGGGACGGCTTCGGCCATCCCTCTAAAAGCATCCGCGCCTGCGCCCCACCCCCATATTATGTAGACAATAACCTTGACTGCGACGATACCGATAGCGCCGTTCATCCGGGCGTAAAAGAAATATGCGATAAAGCGGACAACAATTGCAACGGTCTAATCGACGAAGGTCTGACCCAGGTCTATTATCGGGATGCAGACCAGGACGGTTTCGGCAATTCCCACAACATCCTGATCGCCTGCGCTCCCCCGAACGGCTTTATCCCTGATAATACGGATTGCGATGACGGCAAGGCTCAAGTCAACCCTCAGGCCGTTGAAATTTGCGACGGGCTGGACAACGATTGCGATGGACTGATCGACGAAGGACTTACAACCATTTATTATCGTGACGCTGATTTGGACGGCTTCGGCGATCCCAACGATACGATAGAGGCTTGTACTGCACCTCAAGGCTATGTAAATCAAGCCGGGGACTGCCTGGACAGCGATGCCGGGGTTTATTCCGGCGCTCCGGAACTATGCGACGGACAGGACAACAACTGCGACGGTGAAATTCCGCTACTGGAACGCACAGACAGCGATCAAGACGGCCTGCCGGATAGCTGCGACAACTGCCCCCATATTGCCAACCCCGATCAAACCGATACCGACAAAAACGGTATCGGTGATCTTTGTGAAGTCAGCCGCCCCGCCGCCCCCGCACCCAAACCTCCGGCCAAACCCAAAACCCAACCCAAATTGCCCCCGCTCAAAAAATCATTCGCCTATCCGGATTATATCAAATGGTTCCGCATTTTTATTATTCCGTTGTTGTAAAAAAACATAACTCATCCCCCCGCCGTCTGCAACAGCTTAACCGCCTTTTCCTGCCCTTCCTGTTTCGCCCAATTCAAGGCGGTCAGCCCCTGCTTATCTTTTATATCCGCGGATGCGCCTTTTTCCAGCAGAATTTTCACTATCCGGGTATGCCCTCCCATAGCCGCCAGCATTAAGGCGGTGGTGCCCGGTTCGCATTGGGCGTTTATTGGCGCGCCGGAATCGGCTAACAGCTTTACGGCCTCATAGTGCCCCAGCATGGCGGCGGTCATTAAACCGGTTATCCCGTTTTTATTTCTGTGATCGATAGAAGACCCCGCCTCAAGTAAAATTTTCATAACCTGGGTATGATTACCCATCGCGGCCATGATCAGAGCGGTCATTCCCATATTATTGGCGGCATCGACCTTCGCCCCTTTTGCCAGGAGCGCCCGGACAATCTCCGGGTGGCCTTTACGCGCCGACCACATCAGGACAGTATTCTGATCCTTATCGCAAGCATTAAAATCAGCACCGGCGTCCAATAAAAGCTTTACCGTTACGGCTTCACCCTCAAGTATACTTGTTAGTATGGTATTTATACCTGGCTTTACGGTATTTTCTCTGGCTGCCCAAATCAGCGGGGTATTTCCTTCGCTGTCCCGTTGATTTACATCGGTTCCCTTTTGCAATAATATTCTTACTATATCGGCGTTGCAATTTTGTGCTGCCCATAACAGCGCCGTCTTTTGATTTTTATCCTTAATCCGGACATCCGCTCCGGCGCGTAATAAGGTTAAGGCGGATTCATTTTGATTTTCCCTAATCGCCCACATCAGGGCGGTCAAACCATTCGCATCCTGTAAATCCAGCTCGGCTTTGCGTTCCAAAAGATAGGCCATCATCTGATTATCGCCGCCTTTGGCTGCCCAGGCCAAGGCGCTTATCCCGTTGTTATCGCATTCGCCAATCTTCACCCCCTGCTCTATTAAATATCGTACGATATTAACTTGTTTATTTTTTAGGGCGCAAAGCAAGGCATTTTGCCCCTCTTGATCTTTTGCAGCAACGCTACACCCTTTACCGGTCAAAAATTTCACCATTTCCAGGTTCCCGCCGATGCCCGCCCACATCAGGGGATTCCAACCTTTATTATCCTGGGCGTTTAATGAGGCCCCGCTTTCCAATAAAAAATCAACCGTATCTATGTCGCTGGATTTTGCCGCCCAGGTCAGCGCCGTCAGCCCTTCTTCATCCCGGATATTTATATCGGCCCCAGCGTTGATTAACTCCTTGATTATTGGCAGATCATTATTAATCGCCGCCCAGATCAAAGCACTTTTACCCTGATTGGTTTTGGCGTTTATATCCGCCCCGTTATCAAGTAATACCGTAATCAGCGAGAGATGCCCCTTCAGCGCCGCCCCAATCAGCGGGGTAAGCCCGCTGTCATCGACAACATTTACGGCGGCTCCGTTTTTCAAAAGAAACATCACAGTATTTAAATGTCCGCCTAAGACCGCCTGCAATAAAGCGGTATGCCGCTCTTTGTCGCGGCTGTTTATCTGAGCGCCGCGCTCAAGCAGCGTTTTGACAGTGGTAGTTTGTCCGTTGCCTGCGGCAGTGATCAAGGCGGTATTAGGGTCGGAGGTGCAACCGACAAGATTTATGGCCAGATAGAATAGAAATATAGAGACTAATTTTCGCAGCATTGGCTTTTTTCCAAAATAACCCCCATGTCAAATATTGAATAAGGGCGGGGCAAGCCAACCTAATGCCCCATAAACTGTTTATTCATAAATCGTGCCAAATATTGTCATGGCATATAAAAATGTCAGGAGGAAACTCCTGACATCACAGCGTTTGTGGCGTCAGTTCGTAGTCCCAGCCCTTCAGGGCTGAACTTCAGGGCGTTAGCCCTGCAATTATGACTCTCAATACTTTCGGCGCGTTCCATACGAACATACCTTTTTTGCAGCCCTAAGGGGCTGAAAATACGTGGCTGAAGCCACGGGACTACGTTTTTTAAATATATAAATATCTATCTTTAGGTGAACACTCTC
>JACRJN010000076.1 GCA_016235675.1 Candidatus Schekmanbacteria bacterium | reverse complement strand
TGGTTATTACCGCCTGTATGCGAAAGCTGCTGACAATTTTAAATGCTATGCTGAAAACACAAACTGCCTGGACAGTTTGTCAATCACAATTTGCTTGACATTTAACACAGTTGCTCTCCCAGGGGGAGAGGGGACTTTAAATGACTAAAGGATAAATCTTGAACCTGCGGCGTAATTTCCCTTATTACATGTGGCGCACCTTCAATTGGCACGTGCTGAAAGACCACTCGCCGATTGTCGCATCGTTGAAGCTTACCCAGCGCTGCAACCTGCGCTGTACCCATTGCCCCTGGCTGGTTACCCGCACCAAAGAACTGACCACCGTCGAGTGGAAGCACAAGATTGACAAACTCTGGCAACGCGGCTGTACGGTGGTGGTAATCGAGGGGGGAGAGCCTACCCTGCGCACGGATTTGGGGGAAATCATCGACTACTGCCGCAGCATCGGTTTTTTTATCATTTTAGTCACCAACGGAACGCTGGACATCGAGCCCTATCATCCCGATGTTCTCTGGATCAGCATCGAGGGCACACAACCGATACACGATAGCATCCGGGGCGCCGGGATGTTTCAGAAATCCTTCGATACCATCAAGAAATATCAGGGCAAAAAGCATATCGTCACCCTGACCACCTTGTCCAAAAAAAATGTCGGCGACATAGAAAACCTGCTGGCCACATTAAGTCCCCATCTGGACGGGATGTGGTTTTCCTATGCCTATCCTTACCACAATATTCAGGATGAGATCTTGAGCCAGGAAGAAAAAATCGAAAGCGCCCGATTAATCATGAGCCTGCGCCCCCAATATCCCAATATTTACAACAGCGATACCTTTTTAAAAGAGGTCGGGTGCGGTTGGAAGTGCTATCCCTGGCTGATGATCGTGGTGACTTCGGACGGATTCGACAAAGACGGCTGCATGATAGAGCATATCGAAAAGAATACATGCCGGAATTGCGATTTAGGCTGTAACGGGGAATTGTCCAAGTTATTTGAGGTGTCCCCCGATACCAGAAATCTCTGGCGCAAAAATGTGGGGACGCCGATTACCCTGGAACTTTTCGGGAGGCAGATTTGGTAAGAAAAATCAGTTTAATTCTTTTGCTGTGCGCCGTAACGGGTTGTTTGGGCAAAAATATTCCAACTGACGAATATCAAATTATTTATCCGCAAAAATATTTTGCCGATCCGCCGACGCAGCATTGGCAGCGCATGGAAAGCAGCCGGGATTTGAGTCTTTTTTCTCCGCAATTAGTGAATATCTACTTCAAAAAAGACACCGGCAGTATTATTTTGCTGCGCGCCGGGCGTAAACCCGAATACGGGGTGCCTCCGGAGTATGATTTAACCAGGGCGGAAATGGTTTATCTGATAAAATTCATCCCGCACGGCTCCTTCGACCGCGCCGAAGAGTCTAAACTGGAAAACAAACTTTGGGAAAAAGCGGAAAAGATCTTTCGCTATCATATCGAGGATCATAAATTCGGCGCAGGTAAAATGCTGGGTGTAATAACCCAAAGAAGAGAAATCTTATTGGGGGAATTTTTCACTCCCGCCACGGCTCCTGCGGAAGACGAGGCCGAATTTTATCAGTTTTTAAACAGTCTACAGGAAAGGAACGAAGAAGATGAGTCTTTTGGTAGTTGGTTCGGTAGCTTTTGATTCGGTCAAAACCCCTTTCGGTGAAGCACATGAGGTTTTAGGCGGTTCCGCCACTTATTTTTCCGTAGCGGCCAGTTATTTTACCGATGTTTTGCTGGTTGCGGTGGTGGGCGAGGATTTCGATCATAAAACGGCGGATGTGTTTAAAAATCGCCCGATCGACATCCGCGGCTTGCAGACTATGCCCGGCAAAACCTTCCGCTGGCGGGGGGAGTACAGCTTTGATTTAAATGAGGCGCGCACCCTGGAAACCTGTCTCAACGTTTTGGCTGATTTCAAACCTCAATTACCCGCCGATTACTGCGATTGCGACATCGTATTTTTGGCCAACATCGACCCGGAACTGCAATCATATGTGTTAGACCAGGTGAAAAAGCCCCGTCTGGTGGCCTGCGATACCATGAATTTTTGGATCGAAAATCGCCTGGAAGCCTTGAAAACCACCTTAAAGCGCATTGATTTACTGGTAATCAACGAGGGTGAGGCGCGGGAACTTGCCAAAGAACCCAATCTGGTAAAAGCGGCCAATAAAATTATGGCCATGGGGCCGTCTTCGCTGATTATCAAACGGGGAGAGTACGGAGCCTTGATGTTCTCCGCCGCCGGCATCTTTGCCGTACCGGGTTTTCCCCTGGAATTTGTTTTCGATCCCACCGGAGCCGGAGACAGCTTCGCCGGCGGCCTGATGGGGCATCTGTCCCGCTCTCAGGTGCATAACGATGAAGTCATCCGCCAGGCGATGATTTTTGCCAGTGTAATGGCCTCCTACAATGTCGAATCCTTCAGCCTGGATCGCCTGCGTAATCTAACTTACGCCGACATCGAAAGCCGTTTCGCCGAGTTCAAGAAGCTGACCCATTTCGAGACGTTGTAACCATATGTGTTGTAGTTACCCGATTTATCGGGTACCACGGGTTGTACCTGATGAATCAGCCGTAGTGCCAGGGCTTTAGCCCTGGAAGATCAGCCCTAAAGGGCTGGAACTACGAAGTTTAAGATTTTTCCCTTCTTTTTTTTAAATAATCCTTGACAAAGATTATTTTTTGAGCTAAATTATTACCATATTGGTTATAATTCCATCAAACATCACAACTATACGGAGGGAATGATCATGGCGGAGGAAATTCGTCTCGGCAGTACCAAAGGCAGTCCGATTGAAAAACGGGTGGATAAGAATTTCAGCGGGGAAACCTGCGAGGTGGGCTTGTATTTGGCGATGGCGCGGCAAGCTCAGGAAAACGGCTATCCGGAAGTAGCCCTGGCTTTGAAGGAAATTGCCTGGGAAGAGGCGGCGCACGCGGCGCGGTTTGCCGAATTAAACGGCAAGATCGCACTATCCATCAAAGAAAATCTGGAAAAGATGCTCAGCGGGGAATTAAGTGCTCAGGAAAAGAAATATGAAGCGGCGCAGCAGGCCAAAGTTGCCAATATTGACTGCGCGCATGATTTCTTTCACGAATCATCCCGCGACGAGGGACGTCACGCCCGGATTTTACAGGGGTTGCTAGCCCGGTATTTCCCGAAACAGGATTAGATAAAGGAAACCACGGAAACGCGGAAGAAGGGAAGCACGGAAAAGAATTTGGATAACCTGAGTTCAGGATAACAAGCTATAGTTTCCCCCTTTGGTAAAGGGGGATTAAGGGGGATTTACAAATTGTTATCTTCAATAAGAAATTCTATCCTCAACAATTAACTGGTCGCGTAGCAATAGGGAGACCCCAAAGTGTCATTGCGAGCGGTAGCGAAGCAATCTCCATGCGTGCGCCTGAGATTGCTTCGGCGGTAAGGCTGCCTCGCAATGACGCTTCAGGTCTCTGTATTTCTACGCTACCAATTAACTCCAAATTGTCAGAAGATTACTTGAGGTTAATTTCAATTATAAAATCTCCCCCACCCCTCTTTGCCAAAGAGGGGAATTTTGACCGGAGATTGCATTAGAAGATTAAACTGTTTTCTGTGTTTCCGTAATTCCGTGTTTCTGTAGAAAAGTTTACAACTTGAATGAACAGGAGGTGCTTACATGAAACGAATATTGGCTTTGATTCTGGGGCTGGGGCTGGGGATAGGTTTAATCGGCGTCCTGCCGCTGTCTGCCGACGAAGACAAAGACGAAAGGGAAAAGTACCCCTTTTACCCCTCCCTGCTTAACACCACCAGCGGCAAGCCGGTTAAGTCCGGGGAATTCGAGTCCCCGGAGGTTTGCCGGGAATGTCACGCGGAAATATATGATCAATGGAAAGGTTCGATGCACTCCAACGCCTGGAACGATCCGGTTTTTCAAGCCCTTTGGAGGCTGGGCAACAAGGAAACCGGCGGCCTAACGGAAAAGCTGTGCGCCGGATGTCATACCGCCATCGGCACCATCAGCGAGGAGATTCTGCAAAAGGATGAAAAAGGCGATTATAAGATCAGCGAAATTGCCAAACACGGTGTGCAATGCGACGTCTGCCATTCGGTGAAAGCCGCTACCTACAAGGACGCCAAGGGGCTTGAGCCGCACAACGCCACCTTATTAATCGATCCGGGCGATGTCAAATACGGCCCCTTTAAGGACGCCAAATCCCCGCATCATGAAACCAGTTATTCCGAATTACATACCAAAGCCGAGTTTTGCGCCAATTGCCATCACGTGTTTCATCCCTTGAGCGGCTTTCCCATCGAACGCACCTATGATGAATGGAAAAATTCGGTTTATCAGCAAAATGGGATTGTTTGCCAGGATTGTCATATGGCTACCGTAGAAGATGCTATGGAAGTCGCCCGCACCCTCAAGAAGGTGCTGCGTCCGGGCAAAGCTGCCAACGAGGGGCCGGAACGTTCGCACATCTACAGCCATTATTTTGTGGGCGGTAATGTCACCATCCCGGCGCTTTTGGGGTACAACAAACATGCCGATATGGCCAAAAAACGTTTGCAGAGTGCGGCTAAGGTGGAGATAATCGCCCCCGCAGAGATGAAAACAGGACAACTGGGCACGGTCAAGGTAAAAATCACCAACGTCGGCGCCGGACACAATCTCCCCACCAGTCTGACCGAGGTGCGCCAGATGTGGCTGGAGGTCTTAATTTGCGACAAAGACGGCAATAAAATCCTGCACACCGGCTGGCTGGATAAAGACCATAATATCGAGCCGGAGGCCACAATCTACAACACTCCCGGTGTGGATAAAGACGGCCACCAGACCGTCAAACCCTGGGAAGTGGCGCGTTTTGAGTACGACAATACCATCCGTCCCAAGGGATCGGCCACAGAGGTGTATAGTTTTGTAGTTCCCTCGACGCAAAAAGGCCCGATTCAGATTAAAGCCACCCTTTGCTACCGCTCCTATCCGCAGGCAGTAGCCAATCTGCTGTTGGGCAAGGACGCCCCGGTCCTGCCGATAGTGGATATGGCGGCAGCCTCCGGCAGTATTAAAGTTAACTAGGCGGCTAGTTGAATCAGATAACCTGTCATTCGGGGATGACAGCAAGAAAATGTTATAAAACTACAACAGCCTGCCCAATATCGGGCAGGCTGTTGTTTTATGATGACCGCTCGGATATTTACTTCTTACCGCAACTCTGATATTCTGTAGCAGGAAAATTTTGCCGGGGCGGGGTTTTCCTCCCAGCGTTGTTGACTTAAGAAATATCCTTTTGCCCATGAAGTGCAATCAAAAATGTAGTCCCGTGGCTTTAGCCGCGCATTTTCAGCTTAGGCTGAGACTAAAGGCATGTTTATCTGGAACGGCTTGAATTATAGAGAAGATTTAAACGATTTGTGAGTCGGTATTGCATGGCTAATGCCATGAAGATCAGCCCTGAAGGGCTGGGACTCCGCTATTAATTGATGTTTTGACCTATATCCAATGAACCCACTAAATCTAATCGGCAAAAATCTGATCATCTTCGGCATCGTCCTGCTGGTTTTAGGAGCCGCGCTCTTGTTTGCGGATAAAATCCCCTTCCTGGGACGCCTGCCGGGGGATATTTATATCGAAAAGAAGGGTTTTAGCTTTTACTTTCCGGTAATTACCTGTATCATTCTCAGCATTGTTCTAACGCTGGTGCTTAATTTCTTCTCCCGCCGCTGAAAGCATATCAAACACAATGAAATTATCCGCATTCGATTATCATCTGCCTCCGGAATTAATTGCCCAAGCCCCGGCTCCGCAACGTGAGCAGTCACGCCTTTTAGTACTAAACCGGGACAACAGGCAATTGGAACATACTATATTCGACCGAATCGGCGCTTACTTGCCTCCTAACTCGTTGTTGGTTTTGAATAATACCAAGGTCATTCCGGCGCGTCTGTCCGGGCGGAAAAGCCAAACCAGCGGCAAGTTGGAACTTTTACTGGTGCACAGGGCAGATTTTAGTGATACCTGGGAGGTTATGGTCAAAGGCAAGGTCAAGGCGGGAACTCGTTTTCATATAAAAAATAAATTGGGCGGTGAGTTCCTCAGCCAGACTACCAGCGGCCATTGGCTGGTAAAATTCCAATACGCCGGAGATTGGGAAAGTCTTTTGGAGGAACTGGGGCAAGTTCCCTTGCCGCCCTATATTAAGGGTGCACGCTTTGACGACAAACAGCGTTATCAAACGGTTTACGCCATTTTACCCGGAGCGGTGGCCGCCCCTACCGCCGGGTTGCATTTCACGCAAGATTTATTGGAGCGGCTGCAAAATATGGGAATCGAATTGGCTTGGGTGACCTTGCATGTAGGGCCGGGAACCTTCGCTCCGGTGAAGGTGGAAAACATCGCAGACCACAAGATGGGAGCGGAGTTTTATTTTATTCCTCTAAAGGCACAAGAGCAAATAAAGCAGGCCAAACAGGCCGGACGCAAGATAATTACCGTCGGCACCACCGCCACCCGTACTTTGGAATCGGCTGCGGATGAAACCGGTATGATTACCCAGCCTGAGGGCTGGACTAACATCTTCATCTACCCCGGCTACTGCTTTCGCCTGATTGACGGCATGATTACCAACTTCCACCTGCCCGCCTCCACCCCGCTGATTATGACTTGCGCTTTGGCCGGACGGCCTATTATAATGCAAGCCTACCAGGAAGCGATCAAGCGGCGTTACCGCTTTTATAGTTACGGGGACGCGATGTTGATTTTGTGAGGCATGATTTAACCACGAAGCACACGAGGAGCACGAAGAGAAATTAATTAGTTTAATTGCTGCCAGACAGCAGAGACCATTTGTTCTCAAAAAGTTAATTTCTTCGTGAGCTTCGTGCTCTTTGTGGTAAAAAATAATTAATAAAATGAATGGAGTAATCTTGTTTTCCTTCGAACTATTGAAAAAAGACCAACACAGCGCCGCACGCTTAGGGCGGATAATCACCCCGCACGGGGAAATCGAGACGCCGATTTTTATGCCGGTGGGCACTCAGGCTACGGTCAAGGCCATGACCGGGGAGGAACTAGAAGGACTGGGGGCGCAGATTATCTTAGGCAACGCCTATCATCTTTATTTGCGTCCCGGAATGGAGCTGATTTCCCAGTTTGGAGGGCTGCATAAATTCATGCACTGGGAGCGCCCCATCCTCACCGACAGCGGCGGCTATCAGGTTTTCAGCCTGGGTAAATTCTGCAAGATCAGCGAGGAAGGAGTCAGCTTCCAATCGCATGTCGACGGGGGAACCAGGCATTTTATCAGTCCGGAGGAGGCTATCCGCATCCAGCAGACACTGAATGCCGACATCGTGATGATACTGGACGAGTGCTTACCCTATCCGGCCACAGAGGATTACGCCCTGGCATCATTGGAGCGTACCACCCGCTGGGCGCAGCGCTGCCGTATGGTACATGACGGGAAGCGGGGCATGTTCGGGATTGTCCAGGGGGGCACCTATCTGCATTTGCGCCGGGAAAGCGCCCGTCAATTAATTGATTTGGATTTTGAGGGCTACGCCCTGGGCGGCTTGAGTGTTGGCGAGAGTAAAGAGATCACCCATGAGATAATGTCCATTGTCACTCCCATTTTGCCGGAAAACAAGCCGCGCTATGCCATGGGGTTGGGCACGCCGTTGGATTTGATCAAGGGTGTGGCCGCCGGGGTGGATATGTTCGATTGCGTTATGCCCACACGTCATGCCCGCAACGGGATGCTGTTTACCGGCTTTGGCCATATCGTGATCAAAAATGCCGCCTACACCCGCGATCTATCGCCCATCGACGAGGAATGCAACTGCTACACCTGCCGCAATTACTCACGCGCCTATCTGCGTCATCTCAATCTTGCCGGGGAGATTCTTTCCGCCCGGTTGAACACCATCCATAACCTGCATTTTTATCTTGACTTGATGCGCCAAATAAGGCATTCTATTGCTTATAATTGTTTCCGGGACTTACAGAATAAATACCTGACCCGCCGGACGGATTAGATTGTAGGGGGGGCTGTGCCCGCCAATTTTATGTTTTCGTGGGTGTCATGGGTGTTTTGGGACGCCAAGATACATGAAAATGTTGTAGGGGCTTTAGTCTCCCCGCCCTTTTGGTAACGTTTCCACCAATTGTACCAAGGGCGAGGAGACCTCGCCCCTACAATAAATATTATCGAGCGAGGAGGAACCGTCGTGTTGAATTTACTGAACGAAGCCTGGGCAATGGGAGCGCCGCCGCAAGGAGCCTCCGCCGGCGAAGCGCCTACCATGCTTCAAACCGTTATGCAGTTTGTTCCGCTGATTTTAATCTTTGTCGTTTTCTATTTTCTTTTAATCCGCCCGCAGCAGAAAAAGCAAAAGGAAGCGCGGGAGATGCTGGATGCCCTGAAAAAGGGGGATAAGGTAATCACCAGCGGCGGAATTTATGGCGAAATCGAATCAATCAAAGATAATATTGTTTCCTTAAAGATAGCCGATAAAGTCAAGATCGACGTGGCCAGAAACGCCATTCAGTCCAAGCAGAATGATAAGGCTTGATACCTTCCGATTAATAACTAACTATTGGGAAATACAAGATGCAAAGCATAAAAAAAAGATTGTGGCTGGTTTTAGCCTTAGTCATTGTAGCGTTCGTCTATGTGACGCCTTCCATATTCTCGCTTTCCGGAGGAAACGTACCCGAATGGTGGCAAAAGCTGCTGCCGACCGACAAGGTACATCTGGGTTTGGATTTACAGGGCGGGATGCACTTAATCCTGGGCGTGCGCGACGACAAAGCGGTTGAATCGGTCTTGGCGCAAAATTCAAGCGACATGGAGGAAGAATTAAAAAAGGCTGGAATCCCTTATAAATCCATAGCCCGTGAAGGGGAAAATCAAATCCGCATCACCCTGTTCAACGCACAGGACAAGGATAAGCTGGATAAGACATTGGAAACGTATGCCCAATTTGAAAGCGCCGCTTTCCGGGACGGGGAATTAACCGGCGCGCTGCTGACCATGCGCAGGGAAGAGGTCAACCGGATCAAGGATTACGCCATCCGCCAGAGTCTGGAAACCATCCGCAACCGGATAGACCAATTCGGCGTAAGCGAGCCGACCATCCAGCGCCAGGGCTCCAATAATATCTTGGTGCAACTGCCGGGGATAAAAGACTCAGGACGCGCCATCGCCCTAATCGGTAAAACCGCCTTGCTGGAATTCAAATTGCTGGATGAGGAAAACAGCCTGGAGGCCGCTTTAGCCGGAACTGTCCCGCCGGGCAGTGAAATTCGCTATCAAAAGGAAGTCGACCCGGCCACCGGCAAGGTTACCAAAACGCCCTTTCTGGTACAAAAGAAAACCCTGATGACCGGCGATGTAATTACCGACGCCATGGTGAACATCAACGATCAATTCGGCGATTCCTATGTCAGCATCACCTTCGATAAGCGCGGGGAGCGTCTTTTTGCCCGCATCACCGAAGCCAACGTCAAAAAACGCCTGGCGATTGTCCTGGACGGCAATGTCTACTCCGCCCCGATGATTCAGGAAAAGATCGAAAGCGGACGGGCGCAGATTACCGGACGCTTTACCGTCGAAGAAGCGCGGGATTTGGCGATCGTCCTGCGGGTAGGAGCCCTGCCCGCTCCGGTGGAGATTCTGGAAGAGCGTACCGTCGGCCCCTCTTTGGGACGGGATTCTATTCAAAAGGGTCTGCTGGCGGCAGCCATCGGCAGCGCCTTTGTTTTCCTGTTCATGATCATCTATTACAGATTATCCGGCATCGTCGCCAATATCGCCTTATTGCTGGATTTGCTCTTTATCTTTGCCGCCCTGGCCGCCTTTAAGGCCACTCTGACTTTACCCGGTATCGCCGGTATCGCCTTAACAATCGGTATGGGCGTGGACGCCAACATCCTGATCTATGAGCGTATCCGGGAAGAGTTGATTACCGGCAAGATGCCGCGTGCCGCGGTGGATTCCGGCTATGATAAGGCGTTTTCCAGTATTCTGGATTCCAACCTGACCACTCTGATTGCCGCCGCGGTACTCTATCAATTCGGCACCGGCCCGATCCGAGGCTTTGCCGTTACCTTGTCTTTAGGCATCCTCGCCAGCATGTTTACCGCGATTATAGTCACCAAGATGATTTTCGACATGAGCCTGCAAGGTCGGAAGGTTACCAGTTTGAGTATTTGAATAGAAGACAAGTTTCTCCGAAATGTAGTTGCCTGATTTATCAGGCCATCTAACGTGGCGATGCCCCATAAATGGGGCAACTACAAGTGTGTGAGAAAATAATTAATTAAAAACCATGCGAGTATTAAGCGGAATGCGCCCGACCGGGCGTTTACATATTGGGCACCTGTTCGGCGCCCTGCACAATTGGTTGAAGCTGCAAAAAGAGCATGAGAGCTATTTTTTTGTGGCCGATTGGCACGCCCTGACCACCGATTATGCCAATACCGCCAATATCAAAGAAAACAGCCTGCAAATGGTGATGGACTGGCTGGCGGCGGGGATCGATCCGCAAAAAAGCGTGCTCTTTATCCAGTCCCATGTGCCGGAACATGCCGAACTGCATGTCCTGCTTTCCATGATCACCCCCTTGTCCTGGCTGGAGCGCGTACCTACCTACAAAGAACAGCAAGAGGCTTTAAGCAACCGCGACCTTTCCACTTACGGCTTTCTGGGCTATCCCCTGCTGCAATCGGCGGACATCCTGATTTACAAAACCAATTTTGTGCCGGTAGGCGGCGATCAGCTTCCCCATATCGAATTTACGCGGGAGGTAACCCGGCGTTTTAATTTCATGTACCGGGAGGTATTTCCCGTCCCCGAACCGCAATTGACACAAGCCCCCAAATTACCGGGTACCGACGGACGCAAGATGAGCAAGAGTTATGACAATTGTATCTATCTGTCCGATTCGCCGGAGACGATAAGCGCTAAAGTGCGTACCATGTTTACCGATCCGGCCAGATTGCGCCGGCATGATCCGGGGCATCCCGACATTTGCCCGGCTTTTAGCTGGCACAAATTATTTACCGCACAAGCGGTTTATGAAGATATACATACAAGATGTATGAGTGCCGGCATCGGCTGTACCGACTGCAAAAAAATATTAATCGATAACATGATCAAAGCCCTTGCCCCCATCTATGAAAAACGCATCGCCTGGGAAAATAAGCGTCAAGAGGTAGAAGACATTCTCCGTCAGGGTTCGATCAGCGCCAAGTGTATCGCCCAGGCTACGTTAGGCGAGGTGCGGGACGCGATGGGGCTGATTGTATAGCAATTTTTTGCCACGAATTGCACGAAAAACACGAAGGGGATTAAATGGTGGGCAGAGCCCACCCTACAATAACTCTTTTCGTGACTTTCGTGTTTTTCGTGGCTAATATTTTTATATATGACTCAAATCAAACAAAAGATTCAATCCGCCGTCCATAATCTTGCCCCGGAACTGATTGAAATCAGCCGTTATTTACACGCCAACCCGGAAACAAGCTTCCAGGAACATAAAGCTGTTGCCCGGTTAACCGCTTATCTTGACAAGCAAGGCTTTGCAGTCAACACCGGTATTGCCAATCTCCCCACCGCTTTTCAAGCCGTCTATGGAAAACAACCAAGTCCCGCAATCGCTTTTTTGGCGGAATATGATGCCCTGCCTGCGCTTGGCCATGCCTGCGGGCATAATTTGATCGCCGCTTCCAGTATCGGCGCGGCTGTAGCGCTGCAACAGGCTTGTCCCGATTTACCGGGCAGAATTTTAATTATCGGCACGCCTGCCGAGGAAGGAGGTGGGGGAAAGATTCTGCTTGCCAGGGCGGGAATTTTCGCGGGATTAGATGCGGCGATGATGGTGCATCCCGATTCCCGCACCGAATTGGTCAAGCGCACGCTGGCCATGACCAGCATAAAAGTGACCTTTCACGGCAAAGCGGCACATGCGGCGGCCACGCCTTATCAAGGTGTCAATGCACTGGATGCGGTGATCTTGAGTTTTAACGCGATCGGCGCCTTACGCCAGCAAATCACGCCCGACGCCCGTATTCACGGCATTATTACCGATGGAGGTCAAGCCCCCAATATCATCCCTGAGCGGGCGGTGGTGGTATTTTATGTGCGGGCATTGGATTTAGCTTATTTCGAAGAATTATTGGGAAGGGTGAAAAACTGCCTGTCGGCGGCGGCGCTTGCCACCGGATGCACCGCCGATATTGAAGTGGATGAGTTGGTTTACGCCCCCTTCAAACCCAATTACAGCTTGAGCAATATTTACAAACAAAATTTACAAGCCTTCAATATTCCTATAACCGAGGGTTCGGAAACCGAAGGGATCGCCTCGACCGATGTAGGCAACGTCAGCCGGGTATTGCCCACCATTCATCCATCGCTGGTTATATGCGAAGCCGGTATCCCCGTTCATTCCCCGGAATTCGCTCAGGCGGCGGTATCCGATTGGGGACAGCAGCGGATGCTAATCGCGGCCCAAGTCATGGCGATGACCGCCGTGGATTTGCTATACAATCCGGAAACATTGATTCAGGTGAAAAGCGAATTTGACAACCGTAGTCGGACAGGTTAGTGTACCATTCCATAAACAACATGCCACGTTTATGTCATTGCGAGGCAGTCTTATCGCCGAAGCAATCTCAGACGCTTGAGACCAGAGATTGCTTCGCTCCGCTCGCAATGACAGGTTTTGAACATCATTATTTATGGAACGTTACATTAGTTGCTGCCGGCAATCAAGTGCTTGAAAATTTTAGCTATACCGACACTGGTGGCTATTTTGGTTATACCGGGGTCGGTATTTTGTTCGGTCGGTTCGTTACCGTTGGAATAATCGAAGTGATTTTGCGGGCGCACAATAGGCGAGTAATAGTCGAAGAATAATTTGGTACCGTTACGGCGGATGCTGATCGATTCGCCTCTAATATCGGCCTGAAGACTTAAAAAACCTTTGCGGAATTTTTCCAGCATTCCGTAATGCAGTTGGGAGGTATCGATTAAATAAGGCGTAGCTTTTAGTAAATCGATCAACGGTTTTTGATTGACGATGATTTTGTTTAAATCGCCCATCTCCCGATAAAGCGCATCGACATTAATCTTTCCGTTTTGCACCAGGGCGTTGAAGGAGACCAATACCGCCGGGATTAAATTCTCCTCTTTGACGGCTTCGAAGGTTATGGCGCAGCCGCCGGAAGGGGTGTCTTCCACCTTCTTTACCCGGGCTTCCAACACTTGCAGGGCTTTGCTTAAACCGTACAGACCGGCAAAGAGTTCCGGACTCAGTTTTATCTGAGAATGAACGGTTATTTGCGATTCCAGCACATAAATTATATCCTTAAATCCGTCTTTTCCCGGATGACGCACATCGCTGCCGTCGCCGTTCGGGCTGAGGTCATACCATGCGCAGACTACCTTATCCAGTTTAGTGCTTGGGGCAAACCAAATCCCGCAAATTTTGGCGCCGGTTAGATTAGCTCCGGTCAAATCGGCAGCGGGAAACTGACTCATGCAGAGGTTGGCGCCCGACAGATTGGCGCAGGTTAGATTAGCTCCGGCAAAATCTATGCGGGATAAATCGGCCATGGAAAGATCGGCGCAGGACAGGTTGGTGCCGGATAAATTGGCGCCGGATAAATCGGCCAGGGAAAGGTTGGCGCAGGTTAGATTCGCCTTGCTCAGATCCGCCCCCTGCAAAACCGCTTTTACCAGTTTGGCTGAACAAAGTTCCGCGGCATACAAATCAGCCTTGGAAAGATTAGCGCCGCGGCAATTGGCTTCATGCAGGTAGGCTTCCCGCAGATTGCCTTCTACCATGTTTGCGCAAACAAGCTCCGTCCAGCGCAGGTTGGCTTGGGCCAAATTAGCTTTATAAAGGTTGGCTTTGGTTAATTTAGCCCAGGTCAGATCGGCGCGGAAAAAATCCGCCCAGCAAAGCTCCTGATTGGAAAAATCGAAACCGGATAAATCCAATCCGGCTAAGCTTTCCCCGGCCTTAATTTTTTCAATTGCCTGTGTTGGTGTTAACCTTTCCATCATAATTAATATAGCTGATAACCCGGAGCAAGTCAAACCATTTGTAGGGGGGCCAGCTTAAGTTAAGGAATTGTCAAAAGCGAGGCAGTCTTATCGCCGAAGCAATCTCTACGCACGCATGGAGATTGCTTCGCTTAAGGGACTTAGAATATACAATTATACCGTTTTTCAGGGGTAGGGACTTCAGTCCCGTTCCCCGCCTGTTCGCATCGTGCGTCTGGACGGGGCTAAAGCCCCTACTCCAAATGACTGCGGTATTTTAAAATATCCCAAGTCCTTAAGCTCGCAATGACGCTACGGGTCTCCTGTTGAGAACGCTACTAAAATCTTGCCCAGCCAGGAAACAATCACCCCAAACATCAGAGCCGGAGCGGGACTGCTGCCCAGAAAGCTCAATACTCCCATACCGGTTGCCAGGGCAAACCTGGCCGGTTGCCGGACAATATCTTTCAGCAGCAACAAATGGGCAACCCCGTTGCAAACCAACAACAGACCCAATATCCCCAGGGGCAGCAAGGCAAAGATGGTCGATGCGGAACGACCGAGCAATAAAGCCGCCGCTACAAAAATCCCGCCGATGATTAATCCGGCCCCGCCGCTGCGCGCTCCGAAACGGTAATGTGCCGTCAACCCGCCCGCCCCATGACAAAGCGGGATTCCTCCAATCAACCCGACAACCAGATTGGCGATACCCAATGACCCGGCGAGTGCCCTATGTGTGACTTTTTCTGCCTGAGAACCGAAATACTGCCGGGAGGCGTCGGCTGTCGCTGCCACGGAATTGGCCAGAGTCAACGGCAATTGGGGTAGAAATAAGACCGTTAGTGCGGTGGTGAAATCCGATAAGCTTGGCAGTTTAAACACCGGTACCGTCCAACCTAAATGCAGGCTCTCCGGATTTACTTTACTTACCGAAACGCCGATGATGAGTCCGGCGGCAATAACCAGTAAAGCCGCGGGGAAACGGGGGTTGTTCCTAAGCAGTAAAATTAAGGCTAATCCGATTATGGCCGCCGGAATCCCGACCGGAAGGGTAAATCCTCCTAATGAAAATACCATTTGTGCACCGCCGCTTAAAAAACGCCGATCCATAATCAGGGCGATGCCGGTTTTGATCATCAGAAATCCCAGGCTTAGCTGAATTCCCCGTACGATCGCCAAGGGGAAAAACCATCTTATGATTTTATCCAGATCAAATGATGCGGCAAGTAACAGAAATACCGCCATACACAAAGCCGTTGCCGTGAGCATCGAGTGAGTAGCGCCGATAGCGATGGCTATGGCTGATGTCGCTTTGAGTGGCTGCACCGGAATGGGAAGCTTGAAATACCAGCCCGCGGCGATATAAAGCAGCCCGGCGCTTAAAAATACCGCCCCGGCATCGACCCCGTTTAACGCAATCAAGGCCAAAGCCAAAGGCAGGAAAGTGCCTAAATCCGCTAACGCCCCGCTCAATTCCCGGCGGTTGAAATCATACCCCTTGATTTGCATTTATCATCCTTCACTATACTGCTTTAGCGCCGCATCGATAAAGGGGGAAACCTCCCGCGGTTTGATCCCCTTTGCCCGTAAAATTTCCGCTGCCCCTTCGCCTATCCGGGTGACCAATACCGCCCGGCAATCGGCGATTAAATCGGCAGCGGTGGATATATTATTATTATGCCCGATTGTTTGAGGCTCGCCGCTGCAAACCGGAACGGTATCCCTGGTTTCCAGATAGCGGCACTGATTACCGCTAATCTCATAGATTAGAAAGCGATCCGCCTGGCCGAAATGATAAATAAGCCGGCTGTCCCGGCTGGCTATGGCAATTTTGTATGATGTCATTTTGTTTAGGCTATAGGCTATGGGCTTCAGGCTTTGGGCTAAAAGGCTATTATCTTGATGTTTTTAGCCCAAAGCCTATAGCCCGAAGCCTGTTTACTGATGCAGCTTCTGCTGGTCGTACTTATGCTCTAAAATCGCGTTGACAATCTGATCCAACAGGTAGATGGAGCCGTTGTAACCTATGATGGGGTAGCGAAAAGCCCCGACCCGGTCATATACCGGAAAACCTACCCGCACAATGGGCACATTTTCGTCATTGGCCAAATCCTTACCCTTGGAATTGCCCAGCAGCACATGCACCGGCTCTTTCTTCATCACCTCCTGCAAGGCGAACAGGTCGCTGCCCTCCAAAATTTCGATCTTGCAGTTGTACTCATCGGCCACCGCTTTGATTTGGGGCGCAAAATTCGGATGGGGGGTGGCGGTACAAGCCGCGCTCGGTTTCATCCCGGCTTCGGCGCAAAAGCGAACAATTGCTGCCACCATATCGGGATCGCCAAAGATGGCCGCTTTTTTGCCGTATAAATAATGATGGGTATCCACCAAAGCATCCAGCAAAAGTCCGCGCTCCCGTTCCAGTTCAGCCGGAATCGGCTTGCCGGTAAACCTGGCGATATTCTGGATAAAGGCATCGGCATTTTTGACGCCGATAGGCATGGCTCCAAGCGCCGCCGGGACGTTGAATTTGCGCTCCAGGAGTTTAGCGGATGCCGTCCCGCAAGCCGCTGATAGGGTAATTGTACTCAGGGAATTGACTGCATCGCCGATCTCGGCCAAAGTCGTGCCGCCTTCCGGATAATGGGGCTTGGGAAACTTGATCGGGCTGTTCATGGTCTGCGAAACATCGGTCAGGAAAATGCCGCTTACCCCCATAACCTGCAAAATATGCTTTATTTCATTGATGTCCCCCGGATTAATCATCCCGGTAACGATATTGATCTTGCCGTTGGGGTTGCCTTTGGCGGCCAGGGTTTCCAGCATCGACTTTAAGGCGTTGTCGTAGCCGGTAAGGTGCGTGCCGACATAACTGGGGGTAGAGGCGGTGATTACCGGGATTCCGTCCAGTTCTTCCTCACATTCCCTGATAATGCTTTTCACATCGTCGCCGATGGTTTCCGATAAACAGGTAGTAAGCACACCGATCAACTCCGGGTGCATACGGGCATGCACATTCCTGATAGCCTCAATCAGGTTTTTGCGCCCGCCGTATACCGCCGCGTCTTCCGTCAGGGAACTGGTGGCCAGTTCAGCCGGTTCCCGGAAATGACGGCACAGGTTGTAACGCGGATAGGTAGCGCACCCCTGTGAACCGTGAACCAGCGGCACACAGGCATGAACCCCCAGATAAGCGTAAATCGCCCCCATCGGTTGACACATCTTGGGGGGATTGATGGTAACGCAACGTTTTTCGGACATGATGAAACTCCTGTTAGGCTATAGGCTTTGGGCTTTAGGCTTCAGGCCAATAATTGTTACCCTATCTTATAGCCAGTTATGTTACAATATAATTATCATGGCTAGGGATTACACAAAACTTAAAGTCTTTTGTTTGGCGGATCAACTTGTTCTGGATATTTACAAGGTAACCCCCCGTTTCCCTAAATCGGAATTATTGGGGCTTATTTCTCAAATGCGCCGTAGCGCTGTTTCAGTACCGGCCAATATAGTTGAAGGCTCTTACAGAACTTCGTTGGCTGAATACATCAAATTTCTCTCCATAGCTTTAGGCTCTTTGGCAGAGTTGGGATATTATATAGAACTTTCTTCAAAACTCCATTATCTGCAAGATAATGAATATATTGAACTTAAAAACAAACACGTTGAATGTATTAAATCTCTTCAGGCAATGATAAATTCGCTAAGGGAAAAACTGAATTAGGCTATAGGCTATGGGCTTCAGGCCCCAGGCCAAAAGATAATCCCGCTTATAGCCAAATAACACATCCTTGTATTTCCAGGTGGGCACAGCCCACCTTACAAACCCGAAGCCTAAAGCCCGGAGCCTGAAGCCTGCCTAATCATCTTCCACACCGGGTGATTGATAGCTATATCCATATCGCGGGCAAAGTTCACAAAGCCGAGGTACCCGGCGTAAGGGCCTTCCTCATAAGAGTGGCCGTTAACAAAAGGGATGCCCATTTTATAGGACAGGTATTTCTCCTTTAACCCGGATACGAACAAATCCGGCTGGTAGTCTTCCAGAATTTCCACCAATTCCGGGGCGTTGGGATTGTCCACGATCAGCGTTCCGTCTTTGACCCGCTCGATAATCTTGGTATAATCCTCCTTGTGGCCGAAGGTGGTGGCTGCGACCACGACTTCCATTCCCAATTCCTCAAAGAGTCTGATCCAGTGCCAGGCGCGGGGCGCTCCCTGGAAAACCATGACCCGTTTACCGGACAGGCGGCTGCGATATTCCTCTATCTGCGGCTTGATTTTGGCCGTCTCTTGCCCAATCACCTCTTGCGCCTTATCTTCCAGCCCGAAGAACTTTCCCACATCCCTTAACGCCTTGCTGGTTTCCTCCATACCGAACAGAGTCACGTTGATAAAGGGCGTACCGTATTTATCCTGAATCATCTGGGCGATATAGGTTGAGGAACGCTGGCATTGCACGATATTTAATTTGGCGGCGTGCATTACCGGCAGGTCATCGAAAGAAGCGTTACCGGTAAAAATGGTCAGCACCCGGATGCCCATCGCGTCGAATAACGGCTTGATCGCCCAGGCGTCTCCGTCGATGTTGTATTCGCCGATGATGTTCATGTCGTAAGGGGTGGTTACTTCCGGCTCCCTGGTGCCCACCACCTTATCAAATAAAGTTTTATTGGCGATATGATGCCCCAGGGATTGGGAGACACCGCGAAAACCCTCGCAGGAGAAGGGAATTACCTGAATGCCGATTTCCTTTTCCGCTTTTTTGCAGATGGCTTCCAAATCATCGCCGATCAAGCCGACGACGCAAGTGGCATAAACCAGCACGGCCTTGGCTTTGGGGAACAATTGATAAGATTCGATGATGGATTTGTATAATTTATCGGCACCCCCGAATACCACATTGTCTTCGGTCAAATCGGTGGAGAAGCAGTATTTGCGGTGCAGCGCCATATCCGACAGGTTGCGCCGGGTGCCCCAGGTATAATAAGCGCAGCCGATGGGGCCGTGCACCAACTGGATGGCGTCTTTGATCGGCCCGCCTACCACGCCGCGGCAGCCGGCAAAGGCGCAGCCGCGCTCGGTCATATCCCCCGGCACGGTCTGGATGTTGCAGGCCGGGATAATGTTTTCCTGCGAACTTTTGATTAGAATGTGCTTCCTGCGCTCCGGGATGGGAACGTCGCACTTGGGTAGTATTAATGGCATAGTTACTCCTTATGTTTAGGCTTCTGGCTCTGGGCTTCGGGCTTTGGGCCGAAAGCCTTGAATTTCTTGGTAGCGCAGGCATCTTGCCTGCGATGCACAGGCTGGAAGCCTGTGCTACCGGTTACAAAAGCCCCACGGCGTCCGCTCTGCATTGTTTACAATGTCTGAACTGGGGCAAAATCTTTTCGCACTCATCCCGCATCCGGGACAGCTCACCGGCAGCCGGCGCCGGGAAATGCGCCAAATCGGCTTGGGGGATCAGGGGCATAATATTCATCATGGATACCCCCAAATCCCTTAAAATCCTGGCAAGTTCCGGCAACTCCCGGTCATTGAGGCCCGGAATGAGCACGGAGTTGACCTTAAGCCTTAAGCCGTGTTCAATCGCCCGGCTGACTCCCAATAATTGGTTGGTGGATAACAGGCTGGCGGCGTCCCTCCCGTAAAAAATCCTCCCCCGGTATTTCACCCAGGAGTAAATCTTTTCTCCAATCCAGGGGTCGATGGCGTTAATTGTTACCGTCAGGGAACTGACGCCCGCTTCAGTTAAGTCATCCAATCTGTCGGGCAGCAGCAAACCATTAGTGCTCAGGCACTTGATCAAATCCGGGAATTCCTGATGCACGAGGCGAAATGTCTCAAAGGTGGTTTCGTTAGCTAATGGATCTCCCGGCCCGGCGATACCTACCACCTTGATCCGGCTGTCCTGTTTAACCGCCTGCTTCACCCATTCCAGGGCTTGCGCTGGACTAAGCACCTTACTTGCCACTCCAGGCCGGTTTTCGTTAGCGCAATCATGACGGCGGGTGCAGTATTTACATTTGATGTTGCATGAAGGTGCCACTGCCAGATGTATCCGGCCTATATTGTGATGTGCCTCCCCGCCGAAACAGGGATGGCCGTAGTTTTTTTGTTGACATGTGTATGCTGACATGGATTGACCTCAGGCTCTGGGCTATAGGCTTCAGGCTCCGGGCTAAAATCCTTTCCTCTCCCAAAGGGAGAGGGAAAAAGCTAGCCTGAAGCCTAAAGCCTGGAGCCTCTTAAAGTAGTGCCGAATCTCCCCGCTCGTTGGTTCTGACTCTGACCGCATCCTCGATGGGGCAGACAAAAATCTTGCCGTCCCCAATGTGGTTGCTTTGGTTTACCGAGATGATGGCCTGCACCACACGGGCGGCGCATTTGTCCTCTACGGCCAGGGTAAGCATCCGCTTGGGAATAAAGCTTAAACCGGGCGCTGCCGGTTTGGCCGTCTTTTGTATGAGGTCGAACAATTCCGGGTCAAGCTCGCAGGCCATCCCGCCGATGCCCTTCTGCCTGCCCCGGCCATCCACGCTGTTTATGGTCATGGAGGTGTAGCCCAGACCAAGCAGGGCGGCCTTGGTTTCCTCTACTTTATGCCGCCGGATGACGGCGATGACTTCTTTCATAGGAAAGTTCCTTTCAGGCTATAGGCTTTGGGCTTTGGGCTAAAGATAATGCCTAAGACTACCTAACCCTAACCCGTAGTTTTAATTTATTTGTCTGGGCTTCGTTTTGGTCGAAGGGCAGGCCGAAAAATTTTGGCCTAAAGCCTAAAGCCCAGAGCCTTTTATAACGTTTTTTCCCCGGTCCGCACGGTATACGCCTCCGAAACCTGGCTGATGAAGATTTTTCCGTCGCCGATATTGCCGGTGCGGGCCGCGTTTTCAATGGTTTTGACCACTATCTCGGCGTCAGGGTCTTCCACTACCAGCATCAACAGCAACTTAGGCAGTTCATCGTACAAAATGGGGCCGACTTGCAAGCCCCGCTGCTTGCCCCGTCCAAAAACATGCATCTTGGTCATGGCCGGAAAGCCGGCCTTGTCCAGCGCCCGCAATACTTCTTCTTCCTTACTGGGTCTGATAATCGCCCGAATCATTTTCATGGAAAGCTCTCCTTTAGGCTCTGGGCGTATTGTCAAGTATTTTGCTAATAAAACAATAAAACCTATTGAAATTTAAGTGTAATGCAGTAAATTAGCTTGCCTCCCCCCTGACAAGGGGGTTAAGGCAGTTGTTTTCCCGCCACCAAAGAGGCAAGCTAATGACT
>JACRJN010000075.1 GCA_016235675.1 Candidatus Schekmanbacteria bacterium | reverse complement strand
TATTCGCCATTTGGCGTTGAATATGCTACGCAGTGTAAAAAAGAAACGTCAATCAATTAAAGGGTTACGGAAAAAAGCCGGTTGGGACAATGATGTTTTAAAAGAGATTCTTGCTCTTAAATTTATATGAGGTTGCCCTGAGTTATTTCGTTACAGTACCTAAGCCAGGAACAGATTCCGATTCTGCTCAATCCAGATAAAGAGTTTTTCTATACCGCTTGTAATATCCGTTTGAGGTTCCCATCCCAAGGTCTGTTTTATTTTGGAAATATTGCAAACAAATACCTTCTGATCTCCCGGACGAGCGGGGAAAAATGTCAGAGGAATGCTTTTCCCCAGTTTTTCTTCCAGCATCCGGATTAGTTCCAGCAAAGAAAGCTGATATTTCAAACCGCCGCCTATGTTATAAGCTTCGCCGCTCATCTTGTCGATATGGTTTAACGATAAGTCATACAGACTCACCAAATCGTCGATAAATAAAACATCCCGTACCTGCTTGCCGTCTCCGTATATTGTAATGGGTCTGCCCGACATTGCGGCAATGGAGAACCAAGCCACCCAACCTTGATCTTCCATGCCGAATTGATGATACCCGTAAATGCAGGATTGACGGAAACATACCGTTTTTAACCCATAGATTCTGGAATAACCGATTACATACTGATCTGCCGCCCCCTTGGAACAGCCGTAGGGGCAATGAAAATCCAGCGGAAAGTCCTCGGATACGCCGTTTTGCAAATCGGCGTACTGATAACGGTCATTTGCTTCAACTACTTTTAGGTTAGCGATCTCACCGTATACCTTGTTGGTGGAAGCATAGAGAAAAATAGGTTTGGCGGCGCACATCCTGGCGGCCTCCAGCAGATTAAAAGTCCCCTGAAGGTTCGTTTCCATATCCCATCGGGGGTCGGTCACGGAGGTAGTGACGGCTACCTGGGCGGCAAAATGCAATACTGCGTCGAAATGGCCGTAAATGTCAAATACCCGTTTTACTTCAGCGGCGTTTCTAATATCCGCTTTGACAAATTCCAGTGCGCCCAGAGATTTAAGCCAGTTTAAATTATTATGCCCTCCAGGACGTGAGAGGTTGTCCAATAATACAACCCGGTATCCTTTGCTCATAAAATGAGCCGCCATATTACACCCGATGAATCCTGCACCTCCGGTTATCAGTAGATTCATTTTCTTTTCTCTCTTTTAGTACCTTCAATTTGAAGGATTGAAATGATTAAAAGGATTAAGACGGCCTGAACGATAAGAATTACGGCTTCGACGGTTCGGGCGTATCTTAACGCCAATGCCCCTAATCCCAGCGTAAAACTCAGCAGATAAATCATCAACACGCTTTTCAGCTTGCTTTGCAGCAAGGCTTCCAGCCGATGATGCAGATGATCCTTTCCGGTATATTTCAACCATTCGCTGAAATTGGTAACCTTTTTGCTGGCAACTCTCTCGATGCTTATATAAAACAAATCAAAAATCAGTACGCCGAAAATCAGAAGGGGGGCGCTCAAAGAAACAACCGGATTATTGTCCGCCCATTCCCCTTTGACGGCCAGCGCCGCCAGAACAAATCCGAGCATGGCGCTACCGCAGTCGCCCAAAAATATGCTGGCCCCTTGTTTGATTTTTAAGTTATAAGGCAAAAATCCCAAGGTGGCGCCTGCGAGCGCCGTAGCTAGCCTGCCCACCACCGGTTGCGTCCTCTGACAGGCCAGTACAAATAAAAACAAGGAGATGATGCCTGCCAACCCACCGGCTAAACCATCCATCCCGTCGAAAAAATTCAGGGCGTTAGCCAATCCCACAATCCAGACCAATGTAATAATGTAATTGGCCGCCATTCCCCACGGCGAAAGCTTGGGAAATAAAGTAATAACCATTCCCGAACAGACGACAATAATCGCGGCTATAATCTGGATAAGCAGTTTCGGCTTGGCCGATACCTGAAACATGTCGTCCAGGATGCCCATGCCGAAAATCAACAAAGAACCCCATAATATCCCTTTTGTCGCATCATCCGGCCAGGAATTAATCAGAATTGCCCCCCAGCAAGCGATAAAAATGGCTATCCCCCCTAAAAGCGGGGTAGGAGAAGCATGAATCTTCCGCTCAGAGGGCGTATCCAGCGCGTTCATCTTATGCGCCAGCATTCTAACCCAAGGGGTTAATACAAAAGAAACGGTTATGGAAAATAAAAAAATGAAGAGGGTCATTTGCTGAATTACCCTGAAATATTCAATTACGGGGGGCGATAACAAGCACAGAAACAGCAGTATCGTTACTTTGTAAAGGTAATGAAAGACAGCCCCTTCTTTGTTCAGCAGTCTGTTTATATGCCTTGGCGGTGTTTCATTCGGCATTATACCCCCTGCACACTCCGGATAATATATCGGATTTGCTCATCCCTTAGAGTGGGATATATCGGTAATGACAATGCCTGTTCCCATACGGCTTGAGCGACGGGAAACCCGGATTGACTCAAATAGTGATGCAAAGGTTTGTACACCGGTCGGGTGCAATCTATGCCCATCTTCCTTAATTGATTTATCTTTTCTTCCAATCCTCCCGAAACTAAAATCACAAACCGGTAGAAAACATGCTCCCGATCAGCATAAATATGCGGCAATCCAAAATCCAAGCCGCCAAGGTTGTCCAGATACATTTGGGCAATTTGTTTACGTCTGGCCAGCATTTGGGGCAGTTTGCCCAACTGAACCCGTCCCATGGCGGCGGCAATATCCGTCATCTTATAGTTATAGCGGATTTTGTAGCTCTCATTTTGGTCATAGTGACGCAAATCCCGAACCGTTGTTAACAGGTCTGCCTGATTGCTTGTTACCATCCCTCCTTCGCCGGTGGTGATCATTTTAGTGGCATAAAAGGAATAAACGGATAACACCCCGAATCCCCCTACCTTCTTATCCTGATAACCGGCGCCCAGCGCCTGGGCGCAATCTTCGATTAATGGAACTCCCAGTGCGGACAACTCGGCAAGATCAGCCGCTTGACCGAACATGTGGGGTACGATGATAGCCTTAGTCTTTTTGGTCAGGGCTTTTTTAGCCTTTGCCGGCTCCAGGTTATAGCTGTGAGGGTCTACATCTACCAGTACCGGTTCTGCCTTTACGTAGCAGACGGCGTTTAAAATAGCGGTGCAGGTATAGACCGGGATGATAACCTGATCGCCTGCGCCGACCTTCAGAGAGAGCAAAGCCAGGTGAAGCGCGGCGCTGCCGGAGTTGACGGCAACTGCCCCCTGCACCCCGATATATTGGGACATTTCCCGTTCAAACAGATGTACCTTTTCCCCTTCGGCAATCTGACCGCTGGCCATAACTTCGGCTACAGCCGCTTTTTCTTCATCGCCCAAGGTGGGTCTGGAATGGGAAATAAATTCGGCTAAGTCAGTTTTCATAGGGCTTTTCCAATATCCATTACGTTAATAAAAAGTCGTAGCGGCATAAACCCTTCGGCGTTCCGCGTTCGGCTTTGAATCCCCCTGAAATTGGCCGAAGCCCGCACCAGATCGATAATAGAAAGCGATTCGATGTTGGTCTTTAATACTTGCGAGGCGTGAGCCTTCAAGCATTGCAGTTTGGCTTCCAGTTCCTGCTCTATGTCGACAAAGGTAGTGGGCGTAAAATTCTGGGTGGTGGGGCCTTCATAAAAAAGTACATTGCGGGTATAACGGGTAGCCGAAAGAGTGCAACTGGCCAGATTCCGGTGATCCTGGTGGGTGTCGTCAAAGTAATTTATGAAAATGAAATCGGGTTTTACCTGTTCGGCGATTTTCTCTATGTATTGGATACATTCCTTACAGGTTGGGATGTTGGTATCCACATAATCGCCCCAGAAAATTTCTTTTGCGACGATAATTTGGGCGGATTTGACTTGTTCCGCCTTACGAACGGCGGCATTCCCTCCGCCCTCTCCCTTGGTCATTATCAGCAGGAAGATGTGATGTCCCTGCCGGGCGTATTTGATTAAAGTACCGGCACAGCCAAATTCGATGTCATCAGGATGGGCGCCTATAGCCAAAATGTTCATTTCGTCCCCCCCTAATAATTTGCAAGCTTTTCGGCCCATGGTTTAAAATCAAATCAAGTATGGACAAGCAAGGCTCAAAACCATTAAACAATTGAGAATATTGCGGATGATTGAACTGCTGAAAAATTATTTCGATACCTGAGCGCTCATATTTGCTCAAATCCATATAATTATGTCCCCCCGCTCCGGCCAAATAGCTGTCTCCTCCCAATTGTTGCACTACCTGAATCAACCGCTCATCCGGGTCGTCGGAAAACACCCCCAACTCGGATGCTATCCAGATGGGGGTGTCGATGTTCAACAGCCGGGCTAGTTTCTTCACGGTAAAGATATTAACCTGCGCCAAATTTGACCAAGTCCGGTCAAACAAGTCGGATAAGAAATTGGCGCCGTATTCGAAAAATTCCGCCTGGCGATAGTTTGAAATTATGGCCTGCCGCTGCTTATGTTGCCAGTTCACCCGGCAATTAATCTTTACCTGGCCGACTGCTTCCGGGAAATTGTAACATACCGGTACGGTAAGCCATTGCCAGCCGGTGGCGGTTTTGATTCGATTGCGGTTTTGCCATTCGTTTTTTTTGTACTGAACATTATCCAACAGCACAAAGGCATCGGCCAAATCCATTTTGTCGAAATAGCCCAGCCAAGGCAAATACTGCGGTTGATGAACGGCGATAATCAAAAGATTTCCCCCCCTCCCATAAAGCGCATTATAATACCGTACGCATAAATGTCAATCTCAATAGTACTTCCCCCCGATTAATCGGGAAACTATACTTAATGAGTTCATAATTTGCGATTTATTATTCGGCAAAATTTCAACCTGTATGTTTGCCGTAAAAGTAAAAACCCCGGATTCCATTATTCGTGCCGCTTTTGTGCGGGCGCTGCCCGCATCACAGGCAAGATGCCTGTGCTACCGGTACGGGCTGCGCCCGCTATTATTTGGTAGCACAGACATCCTGCCTGTGTCTTTTCTTGGTAGCACAGGCATCCTGCCTGTGTTTGGGTTGAGGAACGAAACCCAAGATTCCCTCGCTCGTTTTTATGTCTCTGTTCCAATTTTTGAGATCACAATTTATGAGTTTTAAAAGTATACACTAACATTTGTTCATACAAACCTTCAATTTTTTCCAGCATTTTCTGCGCGCTGTATTGATCGACGTCACGTTTAGTATTCGAGGCTATTTTATCGGCCAATTCAGGATTTTTTAACAGCCTGGTTACGGCGCAAGCCAATGCCTGTGCATCCTTTGGAGGAACTAAAATTCCGTTTTGTTCATGCTTTATCAATTCCGGCACCCCTCCTACCGCGGTAGCGACAATCGGTTTTCCCATCGACATGGCTTCCACTAATACCCGCCCCATACCTTCGTTCAACGAGGGCAGTATAAATATATCCATAACGGACATTACCGTTGCCGCATCTTCCTGCCAGCCGTAAAATATAAACCGTTTCTGCAATTCCCGCCTATTACATTGTTCAGATAATTCAGCGCGCCGCGCACCGTCTCCAGCCAGTAAAAAATAGACCGCCGGGAATTGGTCTGCTATTACAGAAGCCGCCTCCACAAAATATTTATACCCTTTTACCTCTTCCAATCGTCCCAGACTGCCTACTATTTTAGCCTGTAAGGGAATATGCAGTTTTTCCCGAAGCAGACGACCGGAATCGCTGGTTGCCCGGAAATTATCGAGTTTTACCCCGCTGTGAATCACCATATACTTTTGCAGGCCGCCGATACCAAGGGTTGTATAATCTTCAGCCTCTTTTTTGGTCAAACAGATTATTTTATCGGTAACTGATGCGCTGATTCTTTCCAGCAGAATAAAGAACCGGGTTATGATCCGGTTGTAATAACCGTAAAACACGTGTCCGTGGGGGGTATGCACAGTATGGGGGACTTTTGCCGCAAACGCCGCCCAGCGCCCCACGATTCCAGCCTTGGAGGTATGGGTATGGACAATATCCGCCCCCCGGATTAACCTGCGGATGGTCAGCATGGCTTTGATGTCCCGCCAGGGACTGATTTCCCGCACCAGATCGTTTATGACGATAAACTTTATGCCGCTTTCTGCAAGCTGATTCATCAATATTTGCGGCGGATTCTGAGAACACCCGCTGATTAAGCTAACCTCATAGCGGGCTTTGTTTAAACCGATGACGGTCAGCAAGGTATTTTCGGCGGAGCCGCCCCGATCTAGCCGGGTGATAATGTGTACAACCTTGATTTTGTCCATATTGGTCATTTATGCCGCAGAAATGGCTCTTTCAAAAACCGTCTGTTGCACCCTCCGGTCAAACTTTTCCGCCACTCTTCTTTTCCCGTTTTCCCCCAAAGTCTGCCGCAAGGTATCGTTACTTAAAAGCTGTAAGAGCGCGGATTCGATCTGCTTGACTGATTGCGGTTCCACCAGCAAGCCGTTAAATTCGTCGATTACCGCATCGGTTACCCCGCCGGATTTTCCGGCGACAACCGGTTTTGCAGCAGCGTTGGCTTCCAGATAAACTATGCCGAAGCCTTCCACCTCCCCTTTTTGCCGAATCTCCCGGCTGGGCATAATAAAAATCTCGCATAAGTTATAGTAGACCGGCAACTCAGCCTCCGGCACAAAGCCTGCGAAAATGACGAATTCACTCAAGCCCAATTCCTGCGCCAATAGTTGAAGCCGTTTACAATCAGGCCCTTGTCCTGCAATCAAATAGCGAACCTGTGGAAACCGCTCGATTATAGCAGGCAGGGAGCGGATGACCATATCCTGTCCTTTGCGTTCAATCAACCGGCCTATGGTAAGGATTACCCGCTTGCCTTGCAGATTCCATTTGGCGGCCAGGGCGGATGTGTCCGGCGGCGGATTGAAGGGACTCAAATCAATGGCCGGATTTATCAGGGTTATTCGTTTTTCATCCACCCCAAGATTTTGAATCAACTGCCTGGTATATTTACTGTTTACGAACACCCGGTCAGCTTTGCAAAAAATCGCCTGCAAAAGCCTTGTCCAGGGGAAACTATGGCAAAACTCCAAAACGTCCGCTCCATTTATGTACAAACAATAGGGGACACCGTATATAAAATGGATAATATAGCCCACTGAACCGGCGGCCATGACTTGCCCGCAATGAATAACGGTTAAGGATTCTTTCCCGGCTATATTCAATACATGAATCAATAAAACCAAAGGCCGCAGCAGTCTGGCCGTCCAGCTTGTCCCCAGGGGAATCCATTTTCTGACGATTTTGCCCTTGAAAAACGGATCCTCTTGGCAGTCTTGCGTCGTCCGGGGCGCCAGCACTATTGTGTCCGAACCGGCTATCCCGGCCCATAAATTATACAGGTATCTGGATTGTCCCCCGGATATAGGAGGAAAATCACAAGTTACAAAAAGCTGGGTCATGGTTTGCTTTCCAATCGGATGTCTTTCAACAAAGCTAAAACTTGCGGCCCGAATTTATTCGGATGAAACAACTGCGCCCGCTGCAATCCCCGTTGTACATATGCTGCCCTTAGCTTTTGGTCGGTCAGCAGGCAAGACATGGCTTCCGTTAAGCTTTCCGTATTTCTGGGGTCGATCAATACCGCACTATCCCCGGCCACTTCAGGCAGAGAAGTTACGTTGGAAGTGACGACCGCCACCCCGCAGGCCATAGCCTCGGCCACCGGCAGGCCGAATCCCTCATAAAGCGAGGGAAAAACAAACAAATCCGCCCCACGATACAGGGCGGGCAATTCTTTAGTTACCATGCCGGGGAAAATAACTTCGTCCTCAATCTTTAGCTCTTGAATTAATTGACGAAGTTGGAGACAATGGCTATCCGGCCTGCCGCATAACACCAACCGGTACTCCTGCCTTAATTTTTCGTCCAGTCCGGCATAAGCTTTGACTAAGCGCTGAATATTCTTGTGGGGTTTAAAATTGCCCACGTATAAGATATAGCGTCCGCTAATCCCGGCTTTTTGCCTGAGTTGTTCTATGGCGGCGGCCTCGACAGGCTGATAATATTCCGGTGCGACGGCCAGCGGAATCACTTTTATTTTTTGCCGGGGAAGTTTAAGCAGGCGCACAATGTCGTTTTGCGAGTAAAGGGAATCGGTGATAACCGCCTTTGCGCTTTCCCCTACCAGCCGGGCAAAGCATTTGTAAGTCAATTCCCATCCTATATTTTTTCGGTATTCCGGCAAAGACAAAAAAAGCAGATCGTGCATGGTGGTAATTAGAGGCGCCGGGGAGAAAATCGGCCCCTTGATATAGGGCGATAAAAACACATCCAGCTTATCCTGCCGGATTTGCCGGGGTAAAGTAACCTGATCCCAATACAGGGTCTGCTGTTCGGGAATTATGCGCAGCGTTACATTATGCGAGACATACTGAAAATAAGTATCCTGATTGCCGTACAGGTAAAAAGAACAATCCGGATTTTGGGGAATAGCCCAGTACAAAAAATTAACCAGGTATCTGCCGATACCGGTCATCAGATTGGCCTGCAATTCCCGAATATCAATGCCTATGTTCATGATATAGCAATTCCTGATAAATGGCCGCCGTTTTCTGGACGTGTCGTTCGATGGAAAAGAGACGTTCAATCCGCATCCGTCCAGCCTGTCCCATTTTGGCGGCAAGGTCTTTATCTATTAGCAAGTTATGCAAAGCTTGGGCCAAGCTTGCCGCATCTATCGGGGGAATCAGGATTCCGGTCTCACCGTTTTCTACCAATTCCGGGGTACCTCCTGAGTTAGTGGCGATCACCGGCTTGCCTGCGGCCTGTGTTTCCAGCAATACCCGCCCGCAAGCCTCGGCGTCTGAAGCCAACACAACTATATCCAGTCCGGCGATTACCTGGGGCATGTCCGGCCTAAAGCCTAGAAAGCTGATGTTTTTCGTTGCCCCGCCTGCGTTGATAATCTGCCCCAGCTTGGCTTTGTAAACAGTGCATTCCGGCGTTTTATCCTCGCCGACAATTACAAAATGCGCCTTGACTCCTTGTTTTAGCAACTGTACCGCCGCCTGAATAAAATACAGATGTCCCTTGTCGGGATTCAGGCGGCTTAAAATACCAACCAGGGGGATGTCCGGTTCTATGCCCAATTCCCGATGCAGATTCACCGGTTTGATGTCCGGGTCAAATTCCTTTAAATTCACTCCGTTTAAGACGGTTACGGTTTTACGCTGAAAATCCGGGCTGTCGGCGAATCTGTCCCTGATCGCATCCGAATTGCAAATAATTTTGTTTGTCAGAAAAATAAACCGGCGGTCAAGATCGATCATGTTGGGGCTTAACAGGTTGCGGGCGTGCCAGATTACCGGAATGCCGCAGGATTTAGCCGCCAAAGCCGCCATGATGTTTACGCGGGGGGTGTTGGCGTGTACCAGGGCGATTGCTTCTTGTCGGATGATTTTTCTGATTTTCAAAACCGTCACAGCTACAGCCGCAATATCCCGTAAATTGGGGTAGACCAGCGGCTTTACGCTGACGCCCAATCCCCTTAATCTTTCGGCAAACAGACCGTCGAAAGGACAAGCCGCCAGCGGGTTAAACCGGCTGCGGGGCAGGTTTGCGATCAGGTTCAGCAGGCTTTTTTCCCCGCCGCCAAAGACTCTGGCTTCATGAAGATATAAAATATTATGGGGAGCCGATATTATTTTAGAATTTGCAATACTTTGTTCCATACTTCGTCCACACCGATTATTTCCAGACAGATGTTTTGTCCCTTTTCACAGCGGTCTTTTGTAAAGTATAACGTGCAGGGACTGCAACCGGGGTTTTTATAAAAGATAAAGGCATCGGCGTTTCTGGGAGCCGAAGTTTCCGGCGATACCGGGCCGAAAAACAAAAGAGACGGCGTGTGCATGGCGGCTGCTATGTGCATCGGCCCGCTGTCGTTGCCGATAAATAAACGGCTTGTTTTTATCAAAGCGGCGGTTTGCAACAAATTTAGTCTCCCCGCCAGATTGATGGGCTTAAAACCGCACCGGCGCATAAGCGATTGCGGCGTTTCTTCATCTTTGGCACCCAGTAAACACACCTTAGCCTCCTGCTGCATCAACCGGCAAACCAGTTCAGCGTAATTTTTTTCCGGCCAGCGCTTGGGCGGCCATTTGGCGCCGGGATGAATGCAAACAACGCTATCATTAGCCGAAACGCCCTCCATTTTAAGGGTCTTATCTATATAATCAAAATCAGCCTGGGCAGGAAACGCTTCCATTTCCTGCCCCGCCGGATTGCATCCCAGCGGTTTTAGCAGTTCCAGATTCTGCTCGATAAGATGATTCTTTTGAGAAGTTACTTCCAAGGTGTATAGGTAATCAAAGCCGTAAATTTCAGACCACCCCAGCTTAACCTTCTTCTTAAACCCCAGCCGGTATTGGGCGCCGATCATAAAACCAATCCAGGCGGTTTGAAACAGGCCGGAAAAATCCAGGATTTGGGAGTAACGCTGCCGGGAAAGCCGCCGGATGGTTTTCACCGTATCCGCCAGGTAAGTCAAATTCAGGCATCCTTGCTGAAGCGGCTGACGCTCAAGGGTGTAAATGTGGTTAATATGCGGATTATTGCCCAGTATTTCTTTGGTATGGGGTCTGACCAAAACATCCAACCGGGCCTGGGGGAATTTTTGTCTCAAGCTGTTTATCGCGGGCGTGGTCATCAGTAAATCGCCGATAGCGTTTAGCTGGATGACTAAAATGCGCGGCGGGTTTTCATCCGCCTGGTCGATCCCGCGACTGGAAGGCTGAAAAATCCCTATTAGCTTCCAGATGACAAATTGCCCGCTTTTAATGAGTTTTCTTAAGAATTTTATCGCTTGCATGGATATAATAGCGTTTTCTATTTGTCATTCCCGAATGGTGTTATCCCCGATAAAAGTCTTCGGGGACGAATCTGGTTTTAAAACAACACCATATCCCCGATAAAGGCATTCGGGGATGACAACACCAACCCCTTAAGTCAGCAACATTGAAAAGGATCGCTAGCTTCGCAGCATCTTACAGCATCCGGCGCAACTTTCGAACAAATTAACCTTGGCCAGGCTTTTCCTGAAATTCCGGTAATGATAACTATTCCATAAGGTGGCGGGTTTTGTCTGCCGAATATTGCCGATCTTGAAATTCAGACAAGGGAAGACATCCCCGTAAGGCGAAATGCGCATCGTGCTCCAGGGCAGAAAACATTTCCAACCTGCCGGATTAAATTGTTGGCGGTAATAGTCCACAATTTCCGCGCTGGTCAGCGATGGCATAAATTTAACGTTAACGTTTAATTCCACGGCTTTGCGCTCTATTTCTTCAAGGCTTTCTTTCAGCCAATCGGCGTCTATGGTTTCAACCTGTGGCATAACCTTCTGCCCGGTATCGATAGAGTCGCACAGTCGCCAGCCCGATCTGCTCCAGGAAGGATCAAATATTTGAAAAGTACAGGTGTTTATCTTCAACTGTTTGGCCAAATGCAAATTATGATGCAGTTGGGAAAAATTTTGCTTTAAAATCACCCCGTTTAGTCCAAGCCGGGGATAGGAGTGGTTTAATTTCTTTTTGTTTATGCTTTCCAGACCGGCTATTAATTTTTGATAGGCGTTATTATCTCCCCGAATGGCATTATGTATATCCTGCGTTCCGTCCAGGGAAAAACCGATTGCCATAACCCCCCAGTCCACCAGTTTTTGGGCTATATCGTCGTCAAGCAGCGTACCGTTTGTAGCCAGACTTATGCGGTGTCTTTTGGCCGCCGCCTCAAGTATTTCCATAACGCCCTGCTTTACCAGGATTTCCCCGCCGGTAAAGGCAATGTTGCTATGTTTGGGAAATTGCGCCAATGCCTGGATAATCTCCCCCGGCTGAAGCGGCAAAAAATCACTGCCTTGGCGCGAAGTATGCCGGATTTCGTTTTTAAACGAACACATCCGGCAATTCAGGTTGCACTGATAGGTAAGCTCAAATACCGCGTTTCGGCAGGGTAAAGCATAGCCTGACCCGGCAAACTTGACCGGCAGTTGATAATACCATCTGGAAATATGCCTTAGCATCTTTTACCTTCAAGCAATTGCAGGGTTTTTTGGGCGATATTGTCCCATGAAAACTCGCCAGAGAGCCGCCGGGCGTTTTCCCCCAGTCTTTTTCTGGCCGCCGGGTCATTGGCCAGCGCCAGTATTTTGTCTTTCAATGCCTGAGAATTTTTTGACGGTACTACCGCTATATTCTCATCCGCTTGGATATAGACCGATGGTATGGCCGGATACGTAGTGATAACCGGCAGACCGGCAGACAAAGCCGCGATCAGACTGCCTCTGCGGATGGACGCTCCCTGATCGTAAGGCAGCAGCATAATATCGGTTATCGCCAGATACTCCGATACCGCTTTTTCATGCAAATACCCCGCCCAGGTTATCCATTCATCCAGCCCCAAATCCTTGGCCTTTTGCTGTAACCCAAGATAATAATCCTCTTTTCCCGGCCAGCGTTCCCCCAGCATAAAGAGCTTGAAGCCGGCAAATTCGGTCTTGAGTTGCTGCGCCGCTTCCAATATGGTTTCCACCCCTTTGCCGGGATAAAACAGGCCGAAGTGGGTTAAAATCAGCTTGTTTTCGGGATTATATTTTTGCCTGATGAGTTGCGGATCAATTTCCACCGGGTCGATGTTGGAACCGATGGGTATCTGAACCGGGTTTTCCCAGGGCAGATATTTCTTTATCAAATAGCTTACCTCCTCGTTGGCGCTGATACAATGGGAGCAAAACAGCGCCAGAACGGGAGCGATCAATTTATTGGGATGTCCGCCGCCGGTTAAGGTATGAAAAGTAACGGTAGTCGGACAAATCAAAGATACAAGTGGAAACAGCAGCTTGAACCAGAACCCGTAAAGCGGCGGGGAATATTGCAGATTTACCGCGTCGAATCTTTCCTGCCTGCATAATTTGAGCAGTTTCAAAAATGCCCTAAAATCCCATTTGGCGACAAAGGGGTTAACGTGAATGGAATCGTCGTTGTCATTCGATGATGCTTTATATCCAATCGACGCCAAAACTATAATTCGATGCCCCCGCTGTGCCATATGTCGGCACAATTTCTCGGTATAATCTGCGATTCCATCGCAGACGACATGCGGCGGATAGTAAGGTGAAATGACACATATTTTCATATAGAAACCGGTAGATGAGTTTGCCGAACAATATCCTCAAAAAGCCCCAACAGCTTGTTTACATGCTCCTCCGGGGTAAATCGCAATTCAACCGCCCGGCGTCCCCGGTTTCCCATGGCTTGGGCTGTGTCCCGATGCTGCAATAAATAATTGATCTTCTTGGCCAGCATGATTTCGTTGCCCCGTCCTACCAGATACCCGGTTACCTGATCCTCCAGCCATTCCGCAATACCACCGTTGTCGAAGGCTATCACCGGCTTGCCGTAAGCCATAGCCTCGATGCCGACGATACCAAAAGGCTCCGGCCACAGGGACGGCACGACCGCCAGTGTGCATTGGCGGTAATATTGCGCAATCTGTGAGTTGGGCAGCCAGCCGGTGAATTTTACCCGCGCAGCCAGGTTTAAGGTTTTGACTTTTTCTTTCAATTCCGGCAGGCTCGGCCCGTCTCCCACGATAACCAGCTTAGCCGATTCGTCAACTTGGCGCAAAGCGTTAAGCAAACGGTCTACCCCCTTTTCCGGGGTCAATCTGGATACGCATAAAATCAAAGACTCCGGTAACTCGCTGTCATTTTCCGGCAGTCGGGGCAAATAGGTAAAATAAGGGATTACGGCAATTTTGGCCGGATCAAATCCGTTGCTAATCAGAATCTGTTTCATGAAGCCGCTGGCTACAATCAAGCGACCGTATTTTTTATGAACAGCGGCTAGCTTGCGGCAATTAGCAATCAATTCCAATCCTACTTTGGGGTTGCGCGGCATACAGCGTCCCCAATAGGCTCTAATCTGGCAGCTATAGCTTAAAGGCTGGCGGCAGACACTGTTTTCCGGTTTGAGAAGACGCCTCCCTCCGGGACAGGTTAATTTAAAGCCATGGACAAATCGAATAATGGGCTTATGCTGCGCCAGAAATTGGATAAGCCGGTGATTCAAGACCTGGTGGACAAAAACTATGTCCGGCTTCTCTTCAGCCAGCCAGCGCTTCAGCTTATCCAGCTTCGATGCAATATCGGGACACTTATAAGCCGTAATTTGGGGGATATGCAGACTCTTGCGGCCATGATCCGGCGTTTTCGTGCCCTCGCTGCCGTAAACTATTATATTCTCATGCCCCCTGGCTTCCAACTCCAGACATAAATTGGACAGATACTGTTCCAGCCCGCCCTCCAGGGAATAATATTCATTAATATGCAGCAGTTTCAATTAGTTGTCTTCTCCTTGGCAAACGCTATGACCAGATTTTGCATAAAATACATCCCGTACCTTTGTTCCAGAAGCTGCCGCCAGGTGTCATAATGTTTTTTGATACTTCGCGAAACGACATTACCTTGCCAGGGAAGCCGCCGGTAAAACTTGTCGTAAAAATCGCTTAAAACCCAAGCCGGTTCCCACCAGGAACGCCAATATTGGTATCCGATGCACTCAATCTCCCGCAGTCCGCAATCCTGCCCCAATCTTTTCAACTTGTTACGGGAATATTCGGTTTCCCATTCCCAATCCCATATTTTTCGATACATTTTAATTTTCTTCATCAGGGTGTAGGCGGTATATCTCTGGGGAACGCTTATAATTAATACCCCAGCATCCTGCAACACTCGGACTTGTTCTTTAACAACACTAACCGCTTCGGGAAAATGCTCTAAAACCCCCTGACTGAAGATTACATCGAATATCTTGTCCTTAAAGTAAAGGCGATTTATATCCCCTTGTATAAAAAAGATCCGGTTGCCCGCTTGCGCCGATATGCGCCGGCCTAAACGAACGCTTTTAGCCGATATATCCGTAGCGTAAAAATCGGCAGATTTAAACGCGGCGGAAAGTAAATTGCTGTCTATCGCCGTTCCACAGCCCACCTCCAAAACCTTGGCTGTTTGTGTAAGATAGCCCGAAATAAGCCGGTAAAACCTTGACCTGTTTTCCAGGTGGCGGGTAAAATCCGCCCGATAATCCCCTTTTTCAAACCACGGTTCCCAAATTTTTTCCAGGCGTTCGCTGCTCATTTGTCCCGCCTCGGTTTTGCTAAGGCGCAATCCAAAATGATAGTCTCGAAGTAATTTTCCCCCAGGATATAACCTAAAAAGTAATCCATGGGTTTAAAAATTATCCTTCTGTTCAGGTAGTTCAACAGCTTAACCAGTTTTCTTTTAAACCTCCCGGAAACTAAATGCTCCGGGTACTGGTAATAGCAAAAATTAATCCGGTTAATGACAAACCCCCTGTCGGTTAAGACCTTTTGAATTTCTTGCGGGGTGTATTCCTTATGATAAAAGGAATATTGGGGTTCGGCATTATTCAATTCCTCGGTTTTTTCACTTTGGATATTTTGCCAGTTATCCCCGGTTATCTGCCGGTGATAAACCCAGTCATTTTGGGTTTCGTGAAGTTTGCAGGGAACGGAAATAATAATTTGAGTGTTTTCATCCGCCGTCCGCTTGATATTTTCCAAGACGGGAGCAGGATCGGGAAGATGTTCCAATATTTCGGTGGCCAGAATCAGATTGGGCTTTATTTGAGCGGAAAAAGAAGCGACATCGGCGGCTTCAAAATCTATTCTGTCCTGCACCCCGGCTTTGTTGACCAGCATCCGGGCGGCTTTAATCTGCTCCGTCGATAAATCCACCGCCAGACTGCGCGCTTTTTTAAAGCTTTTCAATATCTGGATGTCATAGATTCCTACCCCGCATCCCAAATCCAGGATAAAAAAGGCTTCCCCCCGGTGGAACTTAAGCATTTTGAGGGTAGTAAACAGTCTGTATTTGAATCCGGCTTCGCCGGGAATAAATTTGCGATCCAGGCGTGAAATCCACCTTTGCTCCCAACCAACCTGATAAAATTGGTTCAAAATTTCTGCGGAAATTTCCATTTTAATTAACTTCCCCCTTAAAAAATTCCCACATTTGCAAATAATCGCGCCGGAACATCAGCAGACTTAAGGTTAAAAACAATATTATGGCCGGATAAATACTCTCCGCCAAAAAAGGAACGAAAAGAAACAACAGGCAGGGGAAAACCGCCGTTCCGACAGACTTGAAAAGGTTCTTGAATGAAGGATGATAAGAAAACTTATTTCCGATAAGAATCGGCGCCAGAAGGAAAATCAGGAATTCGGTAAAAACGGTTGCCGCTGCCGCCCCGTTGGCGCCCCAAGCCGGGATTAATTTCAAATTCAGGAAAACATTGACCACCAGTCCCAAAAACCTGAGCAAAAGGAAGTCCCGCTTTTGCAGCCCAAGAACAATAAACATGTGCCCGTAAATATTGCTGACAAAGATAAAGATGCCCACCCAGGCCAAAATACGCAAAGTCGGGATCGAATCTAAAAACCTGGTGCCATATATGAGCGTGATGATGTATTTGGCAAAAATGAAGGTAAAAAAGGTTATAAACGCCCCGACGATAGACAAATAATCGATCGATTTCTGGTATAGTTTCTTCAAGCTTTCAATGTGATCGGAATAAGTGGCAGACATTATCGGATAAATCGAAACCATAATCATTCCAGAAAACAATAAAAACAGATCGACGAATTTATAAGCCGCATTGTATTGCCCGACCGCCCCTACCCCTTTATAATAATCCAGCATTAATGTATCGACCCGGTAATAAACCATCCAAAGCCCGGCGGCTATCCCCAGGGGAAAAGACTCAAGAAACAAAAATTTCATCAGGCTTCTATCCAAACAAAAGCGGAAACGGATAAATTTGGTGGAAAACAGATAAACGACGACACACCGTACCAAACGAGCCAGAAAATAGGCGCCGATTAAAACTAACAGCGTGGTTTTTAAATAAATAAACAGCAGGAGGAAAAACAGATGCGTTCCTTGAGAAATAAGGCTGGAGATAACGCTGTACTTGATCTGTAGGTTAACCTTGAAAATGGCTTCCAGGCTTTCCCCTGCGCCCGCAAATAAGGTTAATTCCAATAAAATTACCGCTAATTTGGTATTGAGCGGATAGTCCCGAAAAAAAAGATAAGCCGCGCTTATCGCCAATGCCAGACCGGAAAAAACCAATTTCCAGATAATAGTATTGGAAATTAAGGAAACCGCCCTTTGGCTGGTTAAATCGGGAACTTTGGCTAATTCCCGGACAAGAATACCGTCAAAACCCAAGTCGGCTATTACTCCGGCAAAGAATAAATAGACAAAAACCAAACTATATTCCCCATACCCGTCCTTGCCCAGATAGCGAGCCAAAGCCGCGGTAACCAATAACCCGGTCACGGTATTAAAGGCAGACCCACAGGCTTGAATAGCCGTGTTGTTTACAATTTTCCTGAAAGTAGACATGAAATAACCTCTATTATCTATAGGGGAACATCCTCTTCAGTTCAGTTCCCGTATTTCCCTCCGCTTCTTGACGCTCGATTTCCGGTAACACCACCGCGATGGCCAAAAGAAACCAGAACGGTTCCATGATCCGCACAATGATAAAGGAGTTTGCGCCTATAGCATGAGTGTAGATAGCGACGATGCCGGCCAGCATTCCCAGTTCCAGGCCGTAAAACAAGGGAGACTTGACTTGTGTGAGATTGCGCATAATCTGCCTGAAAATAGCCAGGAGCAGACCGAGAAAAGCCAGCAACCCCACAAATCCGGTTTCGATCAGAGTCCGAAAATACTGGCTGTCCACAAAAGAATATCCGGTAATACCAAAGCCCATCAGGGGATGGTTTTTAATGTCTTGCAAAACGTTTTTCCAGCTTTTTATCCGGGCCGAAGTGGACGGATCGAAGCTTATACCCCCGATTTCCAAAGAATCGCGGGAATGTTTCTGGAAGGTATAGCTGATTCGCTCCTCCACTTGCGCGGGCAAAACCAGAGCACTGGTTATTACAACTAAAACGGTAGCGATTATCAGGGCTTCCTTTTTTTTGCAAAAGACAAGCAGCGTCAACCACATAGGAACAAGCGCAATCCATGAACTTCTGGACAGCGTAAAGGCAAATGCCACCATAATCATAACCGCCATAGCGGCCAGCGCCAGGATTTTGTTGGGGGAGCGCAGGCTAAAACATAATCCGAGCACAACAGAAAAAATCAGCGCCAGATAACCTCCGAAGGTATTGGGTTCGCCCACCGCTCCCTCAAAGGGAGCGGTAACCCTTTTGCCTTCCGGCACTTGCAGCAGAGCGATAACACATACAATGACGCAAGTCAGTAAAATAGCTACTAAATAGCGCTTGACCTGATTTCTGGAATGCAGGTTGTTGACCACAATAAAATAAATGAAAAAATATTCAATATATTTAACGACATAAAGCAACCCCAGTTTATCCCGAACCCGGTCAAACAGTATTCCCAGGAGAGTGGAAAAAAGGCAGACCGTGACGTATCCCACGATAGGCTTATTAAGCGGCGTTTTCAGAAAAAGCCCCAACTCTTTGTAAATCGCACTTTTCGCCAGCCATCCCAGGCTGATAATTAAAACCAATACGTCATCCAGACGGATAACCAGTGAACGGCTGCTTTCCACGGCAGTTCCGTGACTTAAGCTTCCCAATACAATTTCCGGAGACAGCAGCATGGAAAAAATCAAAAGATAGAGCGCCCATTCCGTTTTAAGAAAGCCGACGACAAAAAGCGCCAGCAAAACAACCAAAAACATGGAGGTAGAAGGCGACAGTTGCACAATGCCCCAGGCGGTAAGAAGGGATATTAGGATTATTCCGGGAATATAAAGATTAAACGGATACCCCTCATCCCGATGTGTAAGCATGGTTTATTGCTTCCCCTTAGCTTTGATTTTAGCCTGGTCTTCATGCCCGTAATAACGATAAAGGTTGTAGCTGAACTGGAAAAAATCCGGGCTGACTTCAGCCCGGATGGAATTCAGCACCACACCCAAGACCTTGGCATGGACGCTTTCCAGTAACAATTTGGTTCTTTTCAAGGCCGTCCGGGCTATTTTGCTTACCTGATAGACGATGATAACCCCGTCTACTTTGGAGCTTAAGATCACCGCATCGGTTATAGGAAGTGTAGGCGGGGTATCGAAAAGAACATAATCATAATGGGATTTCCAAATGGCGATCAAGTCCTCTATTTGCTCTGAATTCAAAAATTCTGAAGGATTTTGGGGCAATGTTCCGCAGGTGATAATGTGGATATTGTCCACGCCGGGAGAGGTTATGATATTTTCAAACCCCAGATTTCCCAGCAACAAATCTGTTATGGTTTGAACACAGGTTTCCCATTGGACGTGGCCGATCAGGATGTCCGATAGTCCGGGTGACTTTTCAATGCCCAGGATATGATGGATGGTGGGTTTTCGTAAGTCAGCATCAACCAGCAGCACCCGTTTGCCTGTTTGCGATAAGGTTATTGCCAGGTTGATGGCGGTGGAGGTTTTGCCTTCCCGCAAAGAGGTGCTGGTCAACAGCAAGACCTTGGCGTTGCTTTTCAGGGCGGCGAATTGAACGCTGGTGCGCAAGGAACGATAACTTTCCACCAAGGGCGATTTGGGCATAAAATGCAGCGCCAGATGATAAGAAGACAGATGCTCGTGGTTCTGAAAATGTTTTGAGGCACTGTCGGTCAGATATTTTTTGACCGCCTTGGATTCAAAATAAGGGATAACGCCCAACACGGGCAGTTCCAGGTAAGATTCGACATCCTCAATAGTTCCGATCGAGGTATCGAACGATTCGGAAACAAAGGATAATACCAGCCCCAGCATGAAGCCGATGACGGCACCCACCAGGGTTTTTCTCGTGGTCTGGGGAGGGTTGATGGGAACGGAAACATATAGCGCCGGTTTGACCAGGCTGACCTCTTCAATCTTTTCGGATTCCTTTATCAGCACCTCCTGGTGTTTGCTTTTAAGCAGGGAGAACAATTCCTCGTTTACCGTGACTTCCCGCTGCAATCTGGCCATAGTCAAAGCTTTGTCGGGCAGTTTTTGATATTGCTGCCTCAGTTTATAATAATCTAAAGCCAGACTGTCCTCGCGGGACTGGTAAGTCTTAAGCTTGGCGTCTAAATCCCGAAGCAATTCGCTGCGGACATTTTCGATCTGGGCGTCTACATCTTTCACTAAAGGGTGTTCAGGAAAATTGTTTAACAGGAGATTGTCTCTTTTTAATTGCAGATTCAACAGATCACTGTTTAATTTAAAGGTCAGGGAAAGTTCTTTGTCGGTAAATATTCTGGGGGTAGGTTTCTCTGCCGCTACTCTTTTTTGTTTTACCGCTTCGATTTGGGACTGGATTTCGTTTTTGACCTCCATTGTCTGCCGGTATTCGCTCTCCACGTCCACCAGGTTCTTTATGCTGGTGCTTACCTCTTCAGACAAGGCCATCAAACCGCTGCTTTCCTTAAATAGTTTCAGGGATTCCTCAGCGTCTTTTAATCTGTCTCCCACCGTCACCAATTGCTGTTCAATAAATTTACGGGCTTCCAGCACCTGCTTATTTTTATTGAAAATATTAAATGCACGGAATTCCTCGGCTGTCCAATTGGCGATTTTCTGGGCTTCTTCAGGGTTGGATGAAGTGGATGTTATCTCGATGATATTGGTTTTTTCCACTTGTTGGGTATCTATTTTGTCCTGTATGCCGGAAATGATGTCCAGCCACTTGTCGGATTTATTTACCTCCTCGCTGGATACAGTTTGCGGAATGACCCCTAATCTTTTTCCTACCTGCTCCATTACCGGAAAGCTCTTGATAATTCTGGTCTGGGTCGCCAAATTGTCGCCGCCGGAAAAAGTAAACATCTCCACAAACAAACCGGCCATATTACTGGTTTGTTCAATTTTGACCTGAGATGTGGCTTGATATAAAGGTTGCGGTTTGCGCAGTTCGCTTATAACATAAGTGGACGCGGCTAACACCACAGTGGTAAGAATAATAACGCTCTTCCGCTTTCTTATTACCCGCCAATAGTCTCGTAAAGTTAATTCATACTGGGACATCCGGTTTTATCCTTTAGAGACTTGGAATTTTCAAATATACTGTTTCTGGATTGCAATAATCACCCCCACCCCGTCCCTCCCCCATCAAGGGGGAGGGGGATAAATTCCCTCCCCCCTTGCGGGGGAGGGTTAGGGTGGGGGGGTATATCAATATCTTCTAAGTCCTTTACATCAAAACTACCCGATGCTGTCGCTTAATGCAGACGCAACCCGCCGCCAGTGGTATAGTAATCCCGATAAAGACCGGGATAAAGAAAGAACTGCAACATGGGAATAAGTTTGGCAAAATAGCTGTTCACATTCGTCAGGGAGCTTCTGGGAATAAAAACAATATCATTGGGTTCAAGCGCCGGATTTTCGCTTAAGTCGCCTTTTCCCAGGAGGTTTTCCAGGTTTAAAGCAATAATGCGCGGACGCGTCAGGTCGCCCCGGATGATGTGGGTGCTTTCCAATACCGCGCTGCTGGTGTATCCTCCGGCAAGCCCGATCAGTTGCAGGACGTTCATTTGATCTTTTATGTTATACATGCCGGGTTTTTCCACTTCGCCGAAGATATATACCTTGCTTTCTTCTACCTGGGTCTCTTCCCTTTCGGGAATAAGTATCAAATCTCCGTTGTCCAAAACAATATCTTCCTGGATATTCCCTTGGGAAATTACTTTAAACATGTCGGCATACACGGTTTGCCCTTCGGTGTGGTTTATGCGGATATGCTGCAAATCCGCCTTTTCCGTATACCCTCCGGCGCTGCTTATCATTTGCATCAGACTGGTTTTGCCGCACAGCTTATATATCCCCGGCCCGGTGGGCTGCCGGGAAAGGGAGCGTATCGCGCCAAGCAAAGTAACCTGCTTGCTGTTGCATTCCTTGACCCTCACGTTAGCCCTGGGATTTTTTATAATGGTGGAAAGTTTGGTTACCGCTATATCGGCGGCCTCCTTACAGGTAACCCCCCCGACTTTTACATCTAAATAAGGGATGGATATTATGCCTTGAACGTCCACCTCCGCCTCGGTTTTAGTAAAGGTTGATCCCTCCCAAATGGTAACTTCCAGAATATCCTTGGGGCCGATTAAATATTCAGAAACCCCCTCCATATTTTTAAACACTTTATTTTCCGAAACCTGTTTTAACTGTTCATCATCCAGCGCCGCCGAATCGGGCTTGGCTGACAGATTTTCCGTTTCGAGTTTCAACTTTTCCGCCTGCTCAGTCTTGATTTCATAACCGAAGCGGCCCGAACCATGCACCCATACCTTTATCCCCTCGCCGTAGCTTGCCGCGGCAATGTCGGCTACCCCATCCCGGTTGAAGTCTGTGCAAGTTATGTCATAATAACTTCCCTGTTCGGACAAGCTGGTATCCTTTAACCACTCTTCTTTTCCGGGTAAAAAAACTGTCATCCCCTGGTTGGAAAAAGACGAAGCCACAATATCGTCGTATTGATCCCGGTTCAAATCGCAGACCTCCAGACTCCAAAAACTTCCCTCTTCCACGACTTTGGAGTGTTTCTCCCATTTCCCGTCGGGGTTGCCCCACCAAACCTCAATCCCTTTCTGGAAAGCGGAGGCGATGACATCCAAAAGATTGTCCCCGTTAAAATCGGCCACCGCCAATCCCCGGTAATAACCGTTTTCTACAATAGGCGCAGCGGCACTCCATCCACCCAAGCCGTTTCCCGTCCATAATCTGATCCCCCCGGTTTGTCCCCAGCCGGAAGCCAGAATATCTTTTTTCCCGTCCCGATTAAGGTCTGCTGTCAGAACCTTACGGAAAATCCCAATTTTTGTAGGGCCTTGCTCCTGATTCCAGGTGTTTTCCTTGCTCCCAAGCCAAATTTGAATGCCGCCGCTATTTTCCGAAGCTGCATTCGCGGCAATAATGTCGGGATAACCGTCGCTGTTTACATCATCTATACATATATCCTCATATTTTCCGGTATGCGTTACGGCAAACCTTTCCCATTTGCCGCCGTCCCTTTGATACCAGATATAGATTCCCGGTTGAACATTCCAAACGCTGGAGACCAGGTCTGTCTTCCCGTCTTTGTCCAAATCCGCTGCCGCCAGCGCCCTTACTTCCCCCATGTCCGGGAAAAAATCCTGGGCGTCCTTAAACTTTCCGTCGCCGGCGTTTTGCCAGACTTTTATGTTTCCGGGATTATAACCGCCTCCTGCCAAATCCGGCAAACCGTCGCCGTTAATATCGGATGCAATCAGACTCTTGAAGAATCCACTTCCGGTCGGGCCGCGATTTGCCGACCATAAATCGGGGGGAGATTCGGCCAGTTTTATCTGCCTGGCGCAAGCGGAGAAAATAAGCAGGCAACACACAAGCGTGAGAATTTTCCATTTATTGCTTATCATAAACCCATCCTTGGTTCTTCAAAACATCTTGCTAGTACGCCGTCCATTTAGTTTTGACGGGTTGGAGTAGGGACTTTAGTCCCGTAAATCCGAACGGGGCTAAAGCCCCTACTCCATAAGTCCAACCCGTCAATATAAAATGGACGGCGTACTGGCGTAGAAATACCGCAGACCTGAGGCGTCATTGCGAGCGGAGCGAAGCAATCCCCATGCGTGTGGATGAGATTGCTTCGGCGATAAGGCTGCCTCGCAATGACGCTTTGGGTCTCTTATTGAGAACGCTACCAAACAGTTTAAGCCCATACCATAAGGACTGCCAAAAGCGGATGATATAACCATATGCAATTATAATCGGATTGGAATGCCTGATTACCTGGCTCATTACCTCTTTTTGCGGAAAGACGTTTTCTTTTATAAACAAAAACTTCTGTTTAAACTGCTTAATGGAAGCAAAATACAGATAATCCCCCATTTTTTCCACCCGGTTACCGCAAATTAAATTTTCGATCAGCCGGTTTTCCAGGCGATTCAGTTTGCAGCCGGGCGGATTATCCTTCAAGGCGATGGGTAACGGATAATTCAGAAGCGCTTTTAAGCAGCGCAGGGTAAAGTATAATGGACGTTGCAAGTTAAATTCTTCAGCCCTAAGCCATATTTTGTCCCAGTCAAGATCGGCACCGTATTTTTCCATTAACCGGGCTATATCCATAAACCAGATTAGCCGGGAATAGGAATGTTTTTGCAAATGCGCCGACTGGATAATAATCAGGTCATTTATATCGGGAATATAGGCACTGCCCCGTATCCTTTGCGCTTGCTCCCACAAACGCTGATTCGGCAGATTAACCGCATAGCGACGCGCTGAAATCCGGGACAGGTTGGCAACCGAGGTATGCAGGTCTATTACTATGTTTTTGCGGCAAAAAAGGTCGGGATAAAGAGGGATTGCGCGATACCCTGAATCTTTAAGCGCTTGACGGGCTAAAGATAAGTTTTCATCGTCGATTAAAAGGTCAATATCGGTAATCGGTCTTAAGCCGGGGGAAGGGTAAATGTGGCATAAGCTTAAGGCAACGCCCTGCAAGAGCATAACCTTGATCCGCTTTTGCTCAAAATTTTCCAAAAGATTGTCTAATTCTTTGAGTAAGCGGGTGTTTTGTATCAGGTTATGGTAATATTCCTTGCGCAGGCTATCGAGAACGGGGGCAGGAAATTTTGTTCCGGGCGATTGACAATAGTGGTAGAGCAAACCGGAAAGCCCGTGCCGACGGGAATGTTCAAGAAAGCTATTCCAGTTTAAATTTTCCAGGGACAGCCGGTTTAAGCTTTGCGGCGGCTTTTGAACGAGCGCCAGGCGATTAATAATAAATTGTTCTTCCCGTGTCCACAATGTAAATCCCCCCGCGGTTTACATCAATTAGTTGCTACCTATAAAGTCCCCTCTCCCCTGGTGGGCATAAGCGCTAACTTAAGTATTTTCCTCTCCCCCTGGGAGAGGATTAAGGTGAGGGTACCTTAAGCTATCTAATTGATTTCTTAAGATAATTTATCTTTTGAACCCTCACCCTAACCCTCTCCCAGGGGGAGAGGGAACTTTAAAAATGCCTTAAGTTAGCGCTTATGCCCATCAAGGGGGAGGGAGATTAAGGTTAATTATCATATAATCCTGGCAGTCAATATATATGCGCAATCTGGATTATACCCGGTTAAGGATACCCCCTGCCGGTATTTTCTGTCATAGACCATATCGTCAGTTTCATTTTGCACTACCAGCCAGGCATGGCCAGTATATTCATGGTTACCCGCCATTATGCCAATCCATAACTGGGAGCTGATTCCAAGATGTTTAAGCATTTCCAGCATTAACACTGAAAAGCCCTTACAGTCCAAAGCCGGTAATATCCAAGCTTCTTCAGGAAACAGCCAGGGCAGGGCAAAGGTTTCGCCTTTTTTTTGTTTTAGATAATTAAATACGGCCTGAGTTTTTTCCCTACAAGTTGACGTATCGGCCATAATTTGTCGTGTTTTCCGGCAAAACAAGCGATTATTCGCCGGCTTTCCCATCCGGTCTTTAAGAGCGCAGAGCTTAGGGGAAAAAAAATACCCAAGACGGTTATAATATACGGCTAATTGCCAGCGCACGATAAATTCCGTATTGATTCTCAAAAAGTACAATATGTTACGTTTGATAATTGCAGTTTTCAGCATTGACTTGCCTCAATTGTTGACTGAAGAGGTTCTTGCAAAACTATTTGTCATCCCCGAATGAAGTTATCGGGGATAAAACCAGATTCCCGCTCAAAATCATTGCGGGAATGACATTTTCGGGACTCTTGCAATAAGCTCTGAAAATACCCGATAAATCGGGTTTGTTAGCTAAAAGTTTGACTTGGGCTGCCCTTGGCACTTGGAGTGCAAGGGATGCTCCCGATGGGTACCCCTTGAGCCTGGCAAATTTCATCCTGGATAAAAGGCCGGTTGCATATTTTCGGATTGCTGATTTCCAGGGATTCAATTTGCGGTGTCTGCCATTTCGGTTTTTCCGGTTTCTGCATGGTCTATTCCTTTAGGGACATGGAACATATTAAAATACCGCAGTCATTTGGAGTAGGGGCTTTAGCCCCGTCCAGACACACGATGCGAACAGGCGGGGAACGGGACTGAAGTCCCTACTCCTGAAAAACGGTATAATTGTATATTCTAAGTCCTTTAATATGCGGGCAAAGGGTGTACTCTGCCCATAAGTCGTTAGTAAACTGATAGGCCAGCGCCCGGCAGCCGCCACCGCAGCTTTCTTGCAGATCGCAATTGCCGCATTTGCCGCCAAGCCGTTTTGGCGCAAGGCACTGCCGGTAATCTTCAAGAGCGTGCCAGCATCGGCTAAGCCCTTTTTCCAGAACATTGTTGTTAAAATTCCACACCTGGGCTGGAGCGCAAGGGATTACATTTCCGTCTGCCATAATCAGGCAGGTTCTGGAGCGCTGATGCCCGATTGAGCAGGCGCTTGCCTGGTCGTTTTCTTTCATTGCCAGGGAAAAGCTGCGAAACCGTATTTTATGCCCGCTGCCCAGTCCGGCTATATGCTCTCGCAAGGCCATGAGTTCCGACTCATCCGGCCTCAACTCACTATAATGCAAAAAACCCCGTCCCAAGGGGATAACTTCAAACAATTCCATCTGGTTTAAGCCCATGTTCAGCAATAATCTAATCAGATTGGGGATGTCTGTCAGGTTGTGTCTGGTAATGGTAACTTTGACATGGGTGTTTATTTTGTGTTCGATTAATTTATTTAAACCGGTCAGGATCAGGTCGAAGGAGGCACCCATCAGCCCATCGTTAATTTCCGGGGATGAACCGTTTATGCTCACCTGTACCCGGTTTATTCCGTATGCCTTTAAATCCCGAACGGTCTTTTCATCCAATAGCGTACCATTGGTGGTAAGCTCGACAAAAATTTTGTGCCCGCTTAATACCTTTATATAATCAATAGTTTGTGGGCATAACAAAGGTTCTCCGCCGGTTAAGTAGACCTTCAATACCCGGTTTTGGATTATCTGATCCAGGATAAACCCGCGCTCCATTATATCCGCTTCCCGCTGTACCGATTCGGAGCCGGAATCCGCAGAGCAAAAGCGGCAATGTAAGTTGCAGCGATTAGTTACACACCAGAAAACCTCTAACGGAGCCTTAAGCAACACTGGCGCTAAACCTCAAAAGCCCCTTTTTCTCAAGCAAGGTCAGCAAGGTCAGGGTGTCGGTTTTGATAACCTGTTGATCCCCTTCAAACTCTGCCATCAGGGCGGCAGTAATTTCGTTGACCGGCATCGAATTTGAGCAAAGCTCCCATATTCTGCTTGCCGTTTCATTCAAAAGATACGGTTCGCCTCGTTCTTCATCGAAAAGTACAACCTGATTACCGTCTTTTCGCCAAAGCACCGTTTCCGGGATGCTAATATTACGGTTCATAATAATGTTTCCTTTAAAAACTCAGGGATCAAATCAAGATGGTCGCAAATATTGTACCTTAATTCATATATCGTTATAGATTCAAAGATTGTATCTACCAAATAAAAACCTTGCCGGTTAGGATATAATGATTTGAGTTCGACCGGCGCGTCGCTATCAAACGTTATGGACTCCAGAAAATGCAAAAGCGCAAATCTGGCTTTGGCTTTACCCGGCAGGGTGATTTCCGGGACGCCGGTATAACTGCGATCGTTATTCAAAATAACGCAGGTAGTTAATGTAACTGACTGTAAATAAGCTTTTGGCTGGGTTTTATACAAATTAAATATAAATCCTGACTGATCGAAAATTTGATAGGGACGGTAGCTGTGGTGCTTTGAAACTAACTGAGGATAAAGCGCTGTGATTTCCCTGCTCAGTCGCAAACGTCGGGGGTATGCCAGTATTTGTAAAGGTTGAGAACTATTTTCACTAGCTGGATTAGCTATCAGGCTGTCTTCATCCGAAAGGTATCCGAAACCGGCCTGAATACAGCGATAAGCCAGAGTGGTTTTGCCCGCTCCGGTATCTCCGGGCAGCAATACCCCCCGATTATTCCAGGCCAAGGCTGCGGCATGAAACCCGGCCAGCCTGAGCTTTGGCTGCAATTTAAGCTTTAGCATCCCCCCCAAAGCGCCAACCACAATCAATAACGTCTGGTCGATATTCCAATCGCCCTTAACCCAAATATTGATGGAAAAATCGGTAAGGTCTATTATCTGAACCAGACATTCTCTTAATTTGGCCTCCTGAATCTTATGCTTGCTTGAGCGCAAGGCGTCTATTTTATCGGCTAAACCGGGATTAAGATCAAGGTCGTAAAAATTTATCCTAATATCCGTCCTGATTGATTTTTCTTTTGTAGCGCACTGGACAAATTCCAGCGCCAATTCATCGCTGAATAATTCATTATTGCTTTTATAACTTACTGTTATATCGTGAAAATTAAGATTAAAAAAAATATCAGTCATAACAATATTATACCATAAAATTCTCCTCAAATAACGAACTTATTACAAATAGCAAGGAATTTTCCGCCAAATTGTATATTTGGGGATTAGCGGGTCTTTTCCCTTGGGAGTCGCATACTATTTTGACTACCGGACGCAGGGGGGAGAGGGAATTGGTTTGAATTACCTGGGCTATTTCTGTGGAATTAAGCTTTACAAAGCTACCCAACGGATAGGCCGATAATTGTTGCAGCAAGGTTTTCAACAAGCATTTGGGAAAAGCGGCTTTGTATTCAGTCAGGATCAATCTCATTGCCTCAAAATGCAGCACGCGAGCGCGGTGAGGGCGGTGATGGGTCAATGCTTCGTAAACATCCACTATTCCTATTATTTGGGAATGTTGGTGAATTTTACCCTTACAATATCCATTGGGGTAACCGCTTCCATCTTCTCTTTCGTGAACGTTCAGGACTATTTCCGCTAATTTATTATACTCGTTGCGCCAACTGCTGATTATATTATATCCGTAAACGGAATGCTTTTTTATCTCTTCATATTCTTCCGGGGATACCTTGTGAGGCGCATTTATAATCTGCTGGGGCACTTTCAGCTTGCCCAGATCATGAAAAACAGCCGCCAGTCCGATTTTCACCAAATCATCCGGGGGTAAATTAATGCCCATGGCCACTTTTATGCTTAGGATGGAAACATTTACCATATGACAGGCCAAATTATGTTTTTTTTCCGTTGAATGCAAAGACAGGGGCAACAAACAGTCGCAAGATTGAAGGCTGTTGACGATTGACGTTATAATGTCTTTTGTATCATGTATTTTTAAATCAACTTTCGCAAAATCGTTTTCCACCTGCGGGGAAATGTCCTCAATAACCTTCACCGCTTTATTATAAATTACATTTGCATCCGAATATGCTATTGCGGGTTTTTCCCGGGCAGCGCTAATGGCCGGATGGGAGTAATCCATGCTGATGAATTCGTTAAACAGCATATTATATTTGCGTTTATTGGGTTCTTTTATTAAGTCGATATTTCTGGCCATAAATTTGTATTACTCTCCAGGGAAATCAATGTTTTTAACCGTTAGCTACCCTAACCGGACTTAATCTCTGTCTGTGAATCGGCACCCCCCTGTCTGAAATTACATATTCCACTATATCCGGAGCGATTTTTTTGGCTTTCGACAGACATCCTGAAAGCAAACACATATCGCACAAATGGTTAATTAACCTCGGTATGCCTGAGGTATATTGATATATCAGCTTCAAAGCGTTGTTGGTAAAAATGTTCGTTTGAATGCCGCATTTTTCCATGCGGTAAATAATATAGCGGGCTGTGTCCACTAAGGGTAACGGCTCTAAATGATAGCTAACGGCTACGCGTTGCTCGAATTGACAAATTCCGGCAACCATATTCCTGAGGTTGGGCTGGCCTACCAGAATTAAGGTAAGCAGGAATTTGTCGTTTGAATGGAAGTTAAGCAGCATTCTCAATTCTTCAAATGTAGCCATATCGCCGATTGCTTGAGCCTCGTCTATGAAGATAACGGTATCTTTGCCCTGTTTTGAATTCTGTAATAGTCTTTCATTAAATTTACGATAGAGAAGACATTTATCGCAGTTTGTGCTTTCTATTCCCAACTGGAAAATAATCTCCCGCAAAAAATCCAAACCTGAGAAAGTGGGGTTATTAATTAAAGCCACATCGTAATTTAAACCAAGCAGTCTTTGAATCAGCAGTCTGGTCACGGTGCTCTTTCCGCTGCCGACTTCTCCGGTCAGCATGGCAGCTCCCTTGCGTCCCTTTATTGCATAAACTATCCGTAATATACCTTCTTTATGCGTGGTGGAGAAATAAAACAGATTGGGATTAGGCACGGTATCAAAGGGAGAACTCGCCAACCCCCAATATTTTTGCACGAAGTTGACCATCTCCTTTTGAATAATATCATTGTGCATTTTGTCCCGAATGTTGTTTTTCATTTTTCCCGAATCCTTGTAAGCTGAAAAACAATAGAGTTGTTATCACTACATAATGAGAAGCATAATCGGTATATTATTCCCTGTTTTTTCGGATATTTTTGCGCTGCCTTCTTCTATATCATTTATCATGTATAGCGATTACCCATATCAAGCATTAGGGGCTGTGCCGCAACGCATAATTTGTGTTTCCCGCTACCTATCTGGGCACTGCTGAGGGGAAATCATATTATTTGTGTTGCGGTACAGTTCCCTTTGTTTGATAACAGAAAAGGCATCTATATACATATATGTTAATGAAGCAATATTTGTGCCAAATCGGTTTGTTTGCGGAAATTTCCGTCAAAAAGTGCGTATACACGATTTTATAAATAACTGAGTTTATGCTGTCATAGCTCAGCAGTCTTATCGCCGAAGCAATCTCAGACGCACGAACTTTAGATTGCTTCGCTTAAGCTCGCAATGACGCCCACAAAATAAACTTATTTATTTATGTTACGCATATCCGGGTCTTTCGGCTTGTCCTCAAGCCGAAAGTGGATAGAGGAACGTTATCTCTGATGGTTTCGGGTTTGTGCCGCAATTCCCGATTTTGTCATTCCCACGAAACTTGTCCTCGTGAAAACGGGGAGTGGGAATCCAGAAGTTATTGATAATACTGGATTTCCGTTCACCGTTTTCACGAGGACAAGTTTCACGGGAATGACATTTTGAGAGATTTTGGGAGTTATTAATAGTTCCGGCACAGCCCCGGTTTCGGCTTGGGGACAAGCCGAAACACCCAGTTGCGTAAGGTGAGTGATTAAGATGCGCTTATCCGCTTGCGCCAAGGACAGAACTTCCGTGTCGTCTATACCGTGCAGATTTTGCTCTTTGATGTCTTTTACATCATAGCCGAGATTGCGTAGGAAGTCGACTGTAAAGGTTGATATGTTTTCATCGGTTAAAAATTTCATAAGGGGGTGTTAAGCGGCAACGGCTTTTTTGCGCATAGTTTGGGCGGCGAACTCCCGCTTTGCCCCTGAGGGTTTTCTGATTTGGGGAAACAACCCTCATGCAAAGGCTTCCGGCGTTATTTACATAAACGCATAACCCGTTATAAATCAATAATTAAACAGCATATTGTTGTGCCGTTGATTTTCAATTGTTAACATTAGCTGTCTATTTGCTGTAAAACCGTGTCCCGCTTGGGTTTATGAGGGATTATGGGCTGTGCGGTTCAAGTTGCAACGCTGTTGCTTGTAATTCGGCCTAAATATTGATATGCGCTCTATATATCAACTAGTTATTGTGTAATTGGCAATAATGCCGATACGACCCTGTATCCTTTGTAAAAGACCCTGTTTGTGTTCAAATCATCGCTGGATACCAAGGTGAGAAAAGCTAAATCCAACACACATTAGCGTTCTAAATAGTAATAACAATACAGATTTGCAATCATCTCGGTAAGCTGTTGCGGGCACTGTTTTTTTAAAGCTATGGTTTTTGTTTAGTGGGGACACCGGGGACACGCTGAATAAAACAGCAATAGTTGTCAACTAATTATATGCACCTGCCTTAAGCCTTGGTTCAAAATTCCCCGGCCTGGTTTTACACCCACGTGTTGGAACAACTCCGGGTGTAGCAGCGGCAACTCGGCATAATCCCGCACCAGTTTCAGTGCCTCATCCTGGCCGCAGATGTCGGCGTAACGGGTGGCTGGAATATTGCGGGAGGTAACAGCCGATACAGGCGGGACGGTAAATCCGAATATCCATCGTCCAGGAATTGACCGGTCTGGATAAATCCCGCCCGCTGGAATTGAAAAGCAGATTGCGCGGCGAAAGATTTCGGCGGCAACACCATAGTCTATCAGGAAGATGACGGCAAAGAGGTGAAAAAACAGACCAAAGAGTTCACGACCAATTTGATCAATAAGTCCCTGCAAAAACGGGAGTTGGTTTTCCCGCTCTCGGATATGGAAATCGAATCCCAGTTTACTACCCAC
>JACRJN010000074.1 GCA_016235675.1 Candidatus Schekmanbacteria bacterium | reverse complement strand
TCAAAGTTTCAGATGAAGAATTGAGCGCTGTGAAATTACAAAAAGATGATTTTCACGGTGAATGGAATTACAAAATTTGTCCGTAACGTTGTTCATGTTATTTTGCTACAGTGCCTAAGCCGCTGGGTCCAGCATTATGCCCCGGAAATAAACAAACGGATAAGGCCGCATCTGCGGAAAACCAACGATTCATATCGTATTGACGAGACCTACGTTAAAATCAAATAGGATGCGTAAGGGGCAAGTCCGAGGCATAGACAAAACGGACATTAAAGGTCAGGTGAAATTTATCGAAAATCTGTTTGGTATCGCCGCTTAAAAAACTTGGTCGCGTAGCAATAGGGAGACCCCGAAGTGTCATTGCGAGCGGAGCGAAGCAATCTCCATGCGTGTGGATGAGATTGCTTCGGCATATCGGCTGCCTCGCAATGACGCTTCGGGTCTCTGATTGAGAACGCGACCAAAAACTTTAAGATTACCCTTCCTATGTCTTCCTCTGTTTCCCCCAATTTTTCTTGCAACACAACCTTTTTAATCCTCTGTTATGGTTTACACCGCCAAACTGCCTACCAACTCATTAACATCCTCAATTTTTTGCTCAACCAGATATTGGCGCAAACCGTTTAGGATTTCTATAGATGTCTGCGGGGTAATGAAGTTTGCCGTACCTACGGCCACAGCACGTGCTCCGGCGATGATAAATTCCAGGGCATCGGAGCTATTCATAATTCCGCCCAGGCCGATAATCGGCAATTTGACCGCTTGGGCGACCTGCCAGACCATACGTACCGCTATCGGATGGATGGCGGGGCCGGACAACCCTCCGGTGATGTTGGCCAGGCGCGGGCGTCGGGTTTTGACGTCGATGGCCATGCCGATTAGGGTGTTGATCAGCGAGAGCGCATCGGCGCCGCTTTTTTCCGCCGCGATAGCTATCGCCACAATATCGGTGACGTTGGGTGAGAGTTTTACGATTAAAGGTAATCGGGTAAGCTGGGAGCGCACCGCCTGCACTAATTCCATCAATAAATCGGGGTTGGTGCCGAAGCTGATGCCGCCCTTTTTGATATTCGGACAAGAGACATTCAATTCCAGACCGGCGATTTCCCGGACGCTGTCCAATTCCTTGGCGATGGTCACATAATCGGCGACCTCTTTGCCCCAGATATTGATGATTACCGCCGTATCAAATCGGGTAAGGAAGGGCAGCTTCTCTTCCAGAAAAACCTTCAATCCCACATTTTCCAAACCGATAGCGTTCAGCATCCCGGCAGGAGTTTCCACAATCCGGGGCGGCGGATTGCCTTGATGCGGGTTAAGGGACAGCCCCTTGACCACAATTCCGCCCAGTTGATTTAAATCCAGCCAGCGGGAATACTCCTCCCCGTAACCGAAGGTGCCGGAGGCGGCCAGTACCGGGTTTTTCAGCTTGATTCCCGCTATGTTGACGTTAAGTTGCGGAGGCATGTTATATCCTTATGTAGTGAGCCACTTCTTACCAAATTACCTTCTCTGCCTCAAAGACCGGCCCTTCGCAGCAAACCCGCTGGAATTTGAAATCGGCATGTTCGGCTTGGGTCTTGACGACGCATCCCTGGCAAGCGCCCACTCCGCAGGCCATGGCGGCTTCCAGGGAGACCTGGCAGGGGGTCTGATATTGCCGGCACAGTTCGGCAACGGCCTTGAGCATCCCGGTCGGGCCGCAGGCAAAAACCGGAGAGGGGGCGGTTTGTAAAAGAGGCGCTAACAAGTCGGTAACCAGCCCTTTTTGTCCGAAAGAGCCGTCCTCGGTGCAAATCTTTACCCGTACCCCTAAATCCCCGAATTCCTGAACGGCCAAAATATCGGCCTGGCTTTTCCCGCCGGCCAGTAAGGTTATTTGATTGGGTGTTAACACCTGTTTGCTGATTAAATCCTGCGCCAGCGGCAATAATGGTGCGACTCCGATTGATCCGGCCACCAACAAAAAGGGTCTGACGCCGGTTAAAGGCAGGCTGAAGCCTTTACCTAACGGCCCCAGAATATCGACAACAGCCCCGGCGCATAGCTGGCTTAGTAACCGGGTACCCTTGCCGGCAATTTGATAGAGGATTTCGATCTCCCCGCCATCCCACCAGCGATGAATGGCAAAGGGACGGCGCAGCAGCGGGTCAAAACCGCTGTTTACCTGAAGCATGACAAATTGCCCCGGCTGTGCCTGGTCGGCAATTTCCTTGGCCAGCACGGTCAGTTTATAGTAGCGCGGATTGAGTTGTTTATTGGTGATTACCCGGCATTTCATCTTTGTTTCTCTGAGGATGGTGATTAAATTATCGAATTATTTTATGTCTTACCATATCATTACTGCTGACTTTATGCAATATTGTTTTAGCTCTTTGCTTATGGCTTCAAATTTATTCGGTAAGCAAAAACGCATAACCAACTATAATGATTTCGTAGTTTGCTACGGGGGGAGCAGACCTAAAGGTCTGCGCTACATTTTATTTTTTTTAGGTTTATCTTCTCTTGCCTCCCCCAAAAGCAAAACAATTTGACTTTTCCCCGGCTTTACCTTAAGATAACCAAGCAATTTAATTAAGGAGATAATTTATGGAGCCGGCGGTAAAAATTTTGCTTGTTTTAATATCTATGGGTTGTTTGATTTGGCCTTTTCTGCCTCAAAAGAAAGGCCAGGCGCAAGCGGCTGATCCGCAGGATGCCTCAAAGCATAAGTTCTTGCAGCAAAAAGAGCTTACCTATGCGGCGCTCAAGGAGTTGGATTTCGATTACAACATGGGGAAACTGTCCGAGGAGGATTACAGGCTTTTGACACAGCAATATAAGCAAAAGGCGGCGGGTATTCTGCAAAGTATCGATCAGCTTGAAAAATCCGCCGCTAAAGGCCAAGCCAGTGCATGAGAGTAATATCCGGCAGCCGATAATTCAGGTGGAGAATCTGATCAAAACCTTCGGGCATCTGACCGCCTTGCGGGGAATCAGTTTTACCCTGAACCGGGGGGATTTTTTTGTCCTGTTCGGGCCAAACGGCGCCGGGAAAACCACGCTGATCCGCATCCTTTCCGCCTTACTGCATCCCACCTCAGGCCGGGTATTAATCGACAATTGCGACATGAGCGAATGTGCGGAGGAATTGCGGCAAAAAATCGGGGTGATTTCCCATCACGTCTATTTATATAACAATCTTACGGCTCACGAAAATATCGTCTTTTTTGCCAGGCTCTACAATGTCGCCAATCCCGAAAAACGGGCCGATCAGGTAATCGGGGAAGTGGGGCTGATAGCCCGCAAAAATGATCTGGTACGCACTTTTTCCCGCGGTATGTATCAGCGCCTTTCTATCGCCAGAGCCATCGTTCACGATCCGCAAATCGTTCTCCTGGACGAGCCTTACACCGGCCTGGATCAGCACGCCGCCCAGATGCTCAAAAATCTGTTGGTCAAGCTGCACCAGGCGCAAAGAACGATCGTGATGATTACCCATAATCTCCAGCGCGGGGTGGAAATCGGCACCCGGCTGGCGATCCAGGTCAAGGGGCAGATTGTCTTCAACGAGTATCAGCATCAGGTGGACTTGGCGGGTTTTGAAGAGCTTTATTTTAAGTATGTAGGGAATTGAAAGAGGCTCTGGGCTTTAGGCTCCAGGCTTTGGGCTAACAGCTTAGAAACGCTCACTTTTATAATGTGTTTTAGCCTAAAGCCCAGAGCCTAGAGCCTAAAGCCCGTCAAGGATTTTGCATGAATTTTTTTCAAAAGGTCTGGTTGATTGTCTGGAAAGACCTGGTGATCGAATTACGCACCAAGGAAATGCTTTCCGCCATGTTTATCTTTTCCCTGTTGGTGGTGATCATCTTTAATTTTGCCTTCGATCCGGGAATGTCGTATATTAAGGATGTAGCGCCGGGGATTCTTTGGGTGGCGATTACCTTTGCCGGGACATTGGGACTGAATCGTTCGTTTATCAACGAGCAGGAGAACGGCTGTCTCTATGGCCTGATGCTGGCGCCGATCGACCGCGGGGCGATTTATCTGGGGAAGTTTCTGGGAAACCTGCTTTTCATGCTCTTGATTGAAATATTTTTATTCCCCATTTTTGTGGTGTTTTTCAATTTGAGCGTTTTGCAATCATTGCCGCTACTTTTGCTGATCGCCTTTTTGGCGACTGTCGGTTTTGCCGCGGTGGGCACTTTGCTGGCAGGGATGGCGGCCAACACCAAGACCAGGGAGATTTTGCTTCCCATTCTGTTTTTTCCCCTGGTGGTGCCGGTCATTATCGCCGCGGTCAAATCCACCGGACGGGTGCTCAACGGCGACCCCATGGATCAATTAGCCGGCTGGCTGCAATTATTGGCGGCTTTTGATATAATATTTTTGGTGGTTTGCTTTTTAACCTTCGAATACGTGATTGAGGAGTAATTGGAAATGAATAATCAGTGATGCCCGGTTAGGAAATTGCGTAGCAAAGTTTCCCCCTTTGAAAAAGGGGGACTAAGGGGGATTTTTAAATAGTGCTTCCCTACAACAAGAACCTCAAACAGTTTTCTCAAAAACTTAGATGGGATATGACCGATGCAGAGCGGCGACTGTGGTCAAAGATAAGAGGAAAGCAACTTAAAGGACAACAATTTTACCGGCAAAAGGTTGTAGGAAATTATATCGTTAATTTTTATTGTGCTAAATCAAGTCTGGCGATTGAAATTGATGGTGGTCAGCATTATACCTGTGAGGGGAAGGAAAAAGATAAGAAAAGGGATGATTTTTTGTTAGAAGTTGGTTTGAAGGTTATTAGATTTTCTGATAGAGATGTTTTTGAAAACATTGAAGGAGTTTTGGAAATTATATGGAAGGAACTATAATTAACCTGGGTTCGGGATAAGTTTATTGCAAATACAATAAGTTAGACATATCTGCAAATAATTTTCCCCTCTTTAGCAAAGAGGGGTGGGGGAGATTTTCTAATTGAATCTAACCTTAAGTAATTATTCAAATACAGTATTTTATTGAAAAATATGATTTTTTTATGGAAGATTACCATATAAAAATCCCCCTTAATCCCCCTTTGCTAAAGGGGGAAACTATAGCTTGTTATCCCGAACTCAGGTTAATTAGAAAATCTCCCCTGACCCCTCTTTGCCAAAGAGGGGAAATTTCTAAACTACCTATTTATAAAGTTTGTTCAAAAATCTTACCATTCGGGGTAGAAAATGAAAACTATAGATGTTACTGTTCCTAAAAAGGGTTTGGCGGTAGAGATATTGGGCGGTTTAACTTTCGTAATGGTTCTCCTCTCCCTGTGGGCGATTTTTATTTACGTGCCCACCGAGCGGGTGATGGGGATCGTGCAAAAGATATTCTACTATCATGTCTCTTTAGGGTTCAATACCTTTTTGGCTTTTTTCATCGTTTTTATCTATAGCATATTATATCTGTGGAAGCGGGATTTTTACTATGACATCGTTGCTCACGCCGCGGCTGAAGTGGGGATTGTCCTGTGCAGCCTGGTATTGATTACCGGCCCGATTTGGGCCAAACCGATCTGGGGCACCTGGTGGACCTGGGACGCCCGTCTGACTACCACGCTGATTTTATGGATGATTTACATTGCTTATCTGATGCTGCGCTCTGCTGCCGGAAGCGATGCCCAAAAGGCGCGTTATGCCGCGGTATTCGGTATTGTCGGCTTTGTCGATGTGCCCATAGTCTACTTTTCCATCCACTGGTGGCGGACGATTCATCCGGTAGTAATCAAAGCCAGCGGAATGAGCCTGGCTCCGGAAATGAAACAAACCATGTTTATATCATTGGCCGCCATCACGCTTTTACACATTTTTATCCTGACCTTGCGGGTAAAAGTGGGCCTGGCCAAACATACTCTGGAAGGCTTGAAGATTAAGCTGACCGCCGGACATTGAAATATAAAAAATACCGCGCAGTCCTTTAGGGTTGCTGGAGACAAAGCTAAAGGATGCGCGGCTTGTTCCTTAAAAAAGACCTTTAAAGAATAAGGATATAGGAGAAGATTAACACATGGAAAATCTGAATTATTTATTTGCCGCTTATTGCGTAATTTGGACGGTAATATTCGGTTACATGTTCGTGCTCAGCCGGCGTTTGAAAAGCATTCAGGCTGAACTGGACGCGCTGAAAGCCTGTGAGCCGGGAGAGGGAAAAAGCTGCAAGGATACCTGCGCCTGTTCCGGGTAAAGGGGAGGTATATTAAGCACGGAAACAGGGGAAATAATTTTTAACCACGAAGCACACAAAGATCACGAAGAAAACCTTAAAAATATTTAAATTAAAGTAGCCGCGTCACTAACTAATAGTATCCGTATTTCTTTGTGTGCTTCATGTACTTCGTGGTTAAAATAAATTTGGGAGAAATAATAATCGTGGATGAGCAAGAGCAACAAATACAGGAGGGCAAGTTTTTTGCCGCCATCGCCTACTTGCCCGTCTTGTGTCTGGTTCCGCTAATTTTCAAGAAAAGCAACCCCTATGCGGTCTTTCACGGCAAACAGGGATTGATCCTCTTTATCTGGGAAATCGGGGCGTTCGTGCTCAAGATCGTTCCCTTGCTGGGCGGACTGATTTATACTTTATCCGCCATCGCCTGCTTTCTCCTGGCGGCTTTCGGGTTAATCCAGGCCGCCTTGGGCATCTACTGGAAACTGCCGGGGGTCTTGGGCAAATGGGCGCAGCAGGTTGAGATTTGAGCGGGCTTTAGGCTCTGGGCTTTAGGCAAAGACAAAAATTTTTTAAAGCCTGAAGCCTAGAGCCCAAAGCCTAGAGCCTAATTTTTATTTTCAAAAAGTATAAGCATTATCAAGGAGGAAGAATACCATGTCAGGTCATTCAAAATGGCATTCGATTAAGCACAAAAAGGCTGCCATCGATGCCAAGAGAGGAAATATTTTTACCAAAATTATTAAGGAATTAACCGTCGCCGCCCGTATCGGCGGGGGTAACGCGGAATCCAATTCCCGGCTGCGGCTGGCTATCTCCAAGGCCAAGGAAAACAATATGCCCCAGGATAATATCACCAGGGCGATCAAAAAAGGTACCGGGGAGCTGCCGGGCGTTTCCTATGAGGATTTTACCTACGAGGGATACGGCCCCGGAGGGGTGGCAATGCTGGTAACCGTCACTACCGACAATAAGAATCGGACGGTTTCCGAAGTCCGCCATTTGTTTTCCCGCTTCAACGGGAATATGGGTGAAGCCGGCTGCGTTGCCTGGATGTTCCATAAAAAGGGCATGCTGGTGGTGGATAAAACCACAGCCGATGAAGAAGAATTGCTGATGCAGGCTTTGGATGCCGGTGCGGAGGATGTAAAAACCGAAACCAACACCTATGATATTTTAACCGCTCCGGAGGATTTGGAAACGGTAAAGGAAAAGCTGGAAAAACAAGGGATTACCTTTACTTTGGCCGAAATCACGATGGTACCGCAGACCACTATCAAGCTGGAGGGCAAAGATGCCCAGCAGATGCTGACCTTGATGGAAAAGCTGGAAGAGCATGACGACATCCAGAACGTCTATGCCAATTTCGATATATCCGAGGAAGAACTGGCTAAATGCGAGTAATGGGCATCGACCCCGGAATCGCCTCCACCGGCTATGGAATTGTCTCACAAGTTCAGGGGAGGCTCAAATTTGAGCAGGCCGGATGTATCCGAACTTGTGCCGATCAGCCGATTGCCTGTCGGCTGCAATTGATCTATAACCAGTTACAAGGGTTAATCGCTTTGCATCAACCTCAGGTTGTGGCCCTGGAAGAGGTGTTTGTCGCCAACAACTGCAAGCTGTCGCTGGATTTGGGACAGGCCATCGGCGTTGCCCGTCTGGCGGCGGTGCAGGCGGGGTTAGAGGTCTTCAGTTACAGCGCCTTGCAGGTCAAACAAGCGGTAGTCGGATATGGCCGGGCACAAAAGCAGCAGGTGCAGGTCATGGTCAAGACATTATTGGCTTTACCTCAGCCTCCGGCTAACGATCATGCCGCCGATGCTTTGGCAGTGGCGATTTGTCATCTGCACACAAAAATTTATGGGTAACGAGGTAAAATATGAAATCCGCATTAAAGGAACAAGCTAAACAAATAATTAACCACCTCACTGAAGATAAAATAAAGGTTGTGATCTCCTTTATGGAATTTCTTGAGGATAAGGAATACTGGGACGCTACCAGAGAAATTCTGGCCAATCCTCGGATGATGGATGAGATAAAGGAGGCGGACAAAGCCTGGCAATCGGGCAAAAAAGAAGAATTTGTTTCTTGGGAAAAGTAACGAGTAGCAAAGTATGGGGGGTGCCCCAATGCCATTAAGTTAAGCAAAATTGTTTTATAATAGAAACATTTACATAATCTGTCATTGCGAGCGGAGCGAAGCAATCTCAAGTTTCCCGTACGTCTGAGATTGCTTCGGCGATAAGGCTGCCTCGCAATGACAATCCCTTTATAAGAGTAAAACTAAATGATTGCCCAATTGAGCGGTCTTATTGTCTCCAAAACCCCGGAGGGAGCGGTAATAGACGTAAACGGCGTGGGTTATTACCTGTCTGTCCCCCTGACTACCTTCTATAATCTGCCGGAGCCGGGGGAGCGGGTGTTATTGCAAACCTATACCTACGTGCGGGAAGACGCCTTAAAGCTTTACGGCTTTATCAGCCTGGAAGATAAGCAGGTTTTCCAACTATTAATCAAGGTATCCAAAGTCGGGCCGCGTCTTGCCTGCAACGTGCTTTCCAAGCTTTCCGCAGCAGAGATTAAGCAGGCCATCCAATCCGGCAATATCGCGGCTATCAGCGCGGTTCCCGGTATCGGACGTAAAACGGCGGAACGTTTGATCATGGAGTTGCAGGATAAAATCGGGACGCTACCGACCGCTGGGCAGACACAAATCAAACCAACCACTGGTTATGAAGAAGATGCTATCGCGGCGCTGGTCAGTCTTGGGTACAAACAAACCGATGCGCAAAAAATCATCAGGAAGATTTCCGCCGAAAAAGGTGATTTGCCGCTGCAAGGGTTAATCAAAGAGGCGTTGAAAAAACTGGGGACGAAGAATTAGCCACGAAATACACGAAATAAAATATAATTTCTTTTTCGTGAATTTTCGTGTATTTCGTGGCTAACATCTTTAATTCTTTTAGGTGGGAGGGTTTATGAAGGGCGTTCAATTTGTAATGGATGAAACAGGCCATAAAACCGCCGTTCTGATTGATCTCAACGAGTGGGGCAATATTTGGGAAGATATTTATGATGTTTTAGTGTCTGAAGCTCGTAAAGGAGAACCTACAATCTCCTGGGAAGAATTGAAGAAGGAAATGGAAGCCCAGGAGAAGCAATAATGGCTGGGTACGAGGTAAGATTTACTGCTTCGGCGGCTAAAGAATTTCGGGATTTGCCCGGCGACATTAAACGCCGGATAGCGGCAGCCGTAGACGTTTTAAATCTGAATCCTTATCCAGTAGGTTTCTGTAAATTAAAAGGGCATGAAAATCTTTTTCGAATAAGAATAGGCGTTTATCGTTTGGTTTATGAATTTAATGAAAGGAATAAACAGATTTTAGTGACAAGAATAAGACATCGGCGGGAAGCATATAGATAAAAGAGGATTGATATTTTCGTGATCTTTCGTGTATTTCGTGGCTTAAATCATTCTTTGCAATACTAGGGAGCTTGTATATATGGTAATGAACACAGAAGAAATCATGGAGATTCTGCCCCACCGTTATCCCTTCCTGTTTGTCGATCGGGTGGTGGAGTTGGTTCCCAATGAGCGGATTGTGGGGTTGAAGAACGTTTCCATCAATGAGGAATATTTCATCGGCCACTTTCCCGGCAAACCCATCATGCCGGGGGTGTTGATTGTGGAAGCCATGGCGCAATTGGCGGGAATTCTCTATATAAAATCACTAGACAATCACGTCAAAGGCCAACTGCTTTATTTTATGGCTATCGACAAGGTAAAGTTTCGCCGGCAGGTGCTGCCGGGTGATCAAATTCGCATCGAGGTAAAGCTCTTAAACCGCCATAAGCGCGGATGGAAAGTCAGCGGTGAAGTGTTTGTAGAAGATAAACTGGTCGCCGAGGGTGAGTTGCTCGCCTTTGTAGGTAACAAGTAGGAGGTACGGTAATAATGAAAATTCATCCTACGGCGGTGGTAGCCCCCAACGCCTGTTTGGGAGAAGGGGTCCAAATCAATCCCTATGCGATTATAGAAGAAGATGTAACTATCGGAGCCGGCAGCGTCATCGGCAGTCACGCCGTCGTCGGACGCCTGACGACAATTGGCAACAACTGTCGTCTTTTCCCCCATGCGGTGGTGGGTATGCCCCCTCAGGATTTAAAGTATAAGGGAGAAAACACCACGCTAACCATCGGCAACAATACCGTTATCCGGGAATTTGCCACCCTTAATCGGGGAACCGCTGCCGGGGGCGGCAAAACTTTTGTCGGCGAAAACAATTTTATCATGGCCTATGCCCATGTAGCTCACGATTGCCATTTGGGGAAAAATGTAATTATCGCCAACGCCGCTAATCTTGCCGGTCATGTTACTGTGGAAGATTATGCCATTCTGGGAGGTTTGACCGCGGTTCATCAATTTGTCATAATAGGCTCATACGCGATTGTGGGCGGAGCGTCCGCAGTGGTAAAGGATATTGTCCCCTTTGCCATGGCAGCCGGCAACAGAGTGCAAATCCAGGGAGTAAACCTAATCGGATTAAAGCGCCACGGCATCCCGGCGCAAGAGATTATCAATCTGAAACGGGCATTTAAGCTTATTTTCCATTCTAAACTAAATACCACCCAAGCCCTGCTGTCGATTAGCGAACAAATAAAAGATTCTCCCAATGTCAATCGGCTAATAGATTTTATTAATAACTCACAACGAGGGATAAGCAAATAAAGACAAAGGGTAAAGAGTGAAGGGTAAGGGGTGAAGGTATTTTGTTTTAATTTTCCCCCTTCCCCCTTCCCCCTTCCCCCCATAGGCGCTAACT
>JACRJN010000006.1 GCA_016235675.1 Candidatus Schekmanbacteria bacterium | reverse complement strand
TGGAAAAGAGGGGACAGGGGAGATTTTCTTATGATTTTCAACAAAAGTCTGGTGGTATAAAGCCATTATTATAAAATCCCCCTTAATCCCCCTTTGCCAAAGGGGGAGATAAACAATGGCTGTTATTTACGGATAAGTTCTAAATAAAATTAATATGCATCGGGGCGGCTCCAGCCGTCTTCGGCAGGTCGGATTCCCCTTGTTTGACGCTCCAGAGAAACTCGTTCACTTTATGTTGCAGGCATAAAGACCCGCACATAGTTCCGGCGTCGAATTTGTCGGAAGCGATTAAATCCAGCACTTGCCGGTAGCGGTCGCTTTGCCAGATTTTCTTGAAAGATGTTTCGGCAATATTACCGATATGGTATTTCTTGTAGTTGCGGTTAAACAACATACCGCAGGGGGCGACTAACCCTGAGCCGGAAAACTGCATAATGAAGGCCGGGCCGAAGCATTTACTGTAGCAGCGCTTGCCGCCGCTTAAAACTTTTGACCATTTGACTTTGACCAGATATTTTTCGTCGGAAAAGCCTTCAGCCTCTTTTAATATATCCACCATTTTATAATATTGGCTGTAATCTACCCCCAAATGCCCCTGTTCGTCATCGCTGCAATGCTTGATGACCAGATAATCCACACCCAAATCTTTACCTAAGTAGGCCAGCGGAAGAATTTGATCGGCAAATTGCGGCAGCAAAACCATTTGCAAGCCTAAGGTAACCTTCAGATTGTTATTTCTCTTGATCTTGACGCTTTCTCGAATAGTATTGATGACTTTATCGAAACAACCGTTGCGGCAGCCGTGAATTTCGTTATAGCGGCCCGGGTCTCCTGCCGAGATATTGAAACGCAGATAGGTAAGGGCGGGCAGGATCTTTTCCAATTGCTCGTCTTTTAATAAATAACCGTTGGTTCCCAGCGCCATATCCAGATTATTGGCCTTGCCGCGCAAAATCGCATTGTATAAATACGGGCTGCAGGTGCTTTCGCCGTCGCTGACAAAGCTGATGGCCTTGACTCCGATTTCGGCGGCATCGTCCAGGAACCGAAAGATCACATCCTGCGACATCTTCTTCTCATCATTGGATTGCAGCGTCCCATAGCAATAGCTACAGCGGTAAGTACAGCGCCTGGTGAGGGCGCAATCGATCGTAATCGGAGCGATCCGCGCACCGCTTAACCATGCCTGGAGCCGATCTTTATGCCATCCCAGCTTATGACCATCAAGAATTATTTCACTCATGTTTTCCTCGAAAAATTAGGTTTGAGGCTTGCGGCACAGTCCCTCAAGCCTCAAACCTGTCTTTATTGTTTACTATACCTTTCCGCCGTTAACGTCCCGTGGATAAAATCCTCTTTGATATTGGTCTGTCCATAATAATCTTTTACCAGATTTAAATAACCTTTAGCCACCTTGACCAGAGACGGCAGGCTGACGGCTTTCGAGGTGCCGGTATTTCTCATCCCCAGCCGGTAGGGGATTTCGGCAAACAGGTAGCCTTTTTTGACCAATCTGATTAAAATGTCCGTTTGATAGAAAAACCCGGCGTTACGGTGTTTTAATCCATCTAACAATGAGCGCCGGTACAGAATGGTACCGTTGGTGTAATTAAAATTGACCAGAAACGTAGTATTAATAATAAAGCGATAAAGGAACGATATGATATTCCTATAGAGCGGACGTACTTCCTTGTTATAAACAAAGGGAATCACAATGTCTACATGTTCCAATAAATTGAAATAGCGCAATGTTTCCCAGGGGTCGTTTTCGTTATCGCCTGGGAACATAGACACCGCGTCGCCGCAGGCCGAATCCACACCATCCCAAAAAGAGGCTCCTATCCCTTGAGGTGTCTGGTGATTGATTAATTTGACACGGGTATCTTTGCTTAAAACCTGATTGACCAATTCCGGGGTTTTATCGGAACTTCCGTCATTGACTACAATCACCTCGCCGTCTATCTTAAAATCCGTAAATGCGCACAGGGTGGTATCGATTGCAGCCAGTATATTTTTTTCCTCATTGAGCGCAGGCATAATAATGCTGAGATGTAGATTCTTTGGAGCGTCCATGATTTATCACCCTCTTGATAGAGTTAATGATGTCGGTCGAAGAGGGATAAAATGCCTCTTCCAACACCGGACTACATGGAGTGGGGACATCGGGAAAGTTTACTCTGGCTACCGGCGCCTTTAAATACTCCAATACCGACTCACAAACACGGCAAGCGATTTCCGCCCCGACTCCGCCTGTTTTGCAGGCCACATCAGCGATTAACAAATGCCCCGTTTTTTTTACTGATTCGAAAATCAGTTCCTCATCCAATGGCTTCAAACTTCTGGGGTCGATTACTTCCACATCGATTCCTTCCGCCGCCAACACCTTGGCCGCTTTCATCGCCTCATACACCATTTGCGAGATGGCCACGATCGTAATATCCCGGCCTGGTTTGCGAATTACCCCCTTTCCCAGAGGGATTTTGTAGATTTCCTCCGGCACATAACCCACATAATCATAAACCCAGCGATGTTCGACAAACATCACCGGATTGCCGTCCTCCAGTGCCCCGATTAATAAGCCTTTGGCGTCATAAGGGGTGCTGGGAATCGCCACCTTTAATCCGGGAATATGGGTGAACAGGGCGTGCAAAGCCTGGGAATGCTGCGCCGCCGATCCCCATCCCCGCCCGATAATGCTGCGTATGACTATCGGTACATTAACCGCGCCTCCCGTCATGTAATACCATTTGGCGGCATGATTGAAGATTTGATCCATACACATCGGCAGAAAATCCATGCGCATATGGACAAAAACCGGCTTCATCCCGGCCATAGCCGCCCCGATGGCCACACCGGTGATCCCGTTTTCGGCGATGGCCACATCCATAACCCTCTCCTGCCCGAATCTTTCCCCCAAACCGGAGGTGGTTCCGAAGATTCCGCCGGGGTCATCCACCCCCTCGCCCAGGATGAAAACCCGCTCATCCTTTTCCATCATTTGGCGCTGAGCCTCCCGGATGGCCTCGCGATAGCTAATCCCGCGCAGCCCTTCCCGGCCTAATCCGGCTTCGAATTCGTTTTTATCGATACATACTTTAGTCCATGGCATGGCTTTTTTCTTTTCTTCGTGTCCTTCGTGCACTTCGTGGTGAAAATAATTTTGATGTTTCGGCGTGTCCCCACGCCGAAACTATTGAGGGGCAACGTTACCCCTTTACGGTTTCGGTGTGAGGACACACCGAAACACCGATTGAATCAATTCACCGCCGTACTCTCATAATAAACATCCCGGTACAAATCGGCTAACTCCGGATAAGCACCGGCTTGGGCGGATTTAAGCGCTTCATCCAGTTCCCGATCGATCAGCGACGTCAATTTCTTGATTTCCGCAGCGTCGACAAGATCGTTCGCGATTAAATACTCCGAATAGGCTTTAACCGGGCATTTCTCCATCCAGTCTTCCAATTCATCTTTGGGACGGCAGCCCTTTTCATAATCGCAATCCGGCCCGACATGTCCCTTCCAGCGATAGGTTCTGCATTCTACAAGAGTCGGCCCCAATCCGTACCGGGCACGCCGGCAGGCGATTTTAGCCAGATTATAGATACCCAATACATCATTGCCGTCGATCTGAAAACCGGGAATAGCGTAGCCTGCGGCGCGCTTGGCGATATTATCGTGCGGTTGTCTTGCCCGCTGCGGGGAATTGGTGGCGTAGAAATTATTTTCACAGACAAAAATAACCGGCAGTTTTTTTAATGAGGCAAAGTTCAAGCTTTCATGGAAGATGCCTTCATCCGTCGCCCCGTCTCCGAAAAAGGTTACCGCCAACGAATCGGTTTTTTTCATTTTGGCGGCCAGAGCCGCGCCCACAGCCAAAGCGATCCCGCCGCCCACAATCGCCGATGTTCCCAGGATACCGTTGTCCGGATCGACGGGGTGCATCGACCCGCCTTTTCCCTTGCAGCAGCCGGTAACGCGCCCGTAAAATTCCGCTAACAGCGCTTGAGGAGACATGCCTTTAGCCAGGCAGTGACCGTGACTCCTGTGAGTGGAAAAGATCACATCGTCCCGCCGCAGGTGGACGCAGACACCGGCGGCGATGGCTTCCTCTCCGATGTATAAATGCACCGGGGTTTTCATATCCTGCGCCGGATAGACTTCGATAATTTTTTCCTCAAAGCGGCGCATCAACAACATGAGCCGCAACAGTTCAATTTGTATGGATACGGGGATTTCCGGCTCTGCACAGACAGGCATGTATTACCTCACAAATGGGTTGGGTGGTGTCAGGAGTTACCTCCCGACACCACTGTGCGTTGCAAATTTTGACGCTGTTGGGTGGTATAACACCTGAATTATTAAACGTAGCGCAGTCCTTCAGGTCTGCTCATTTTGTCATTGCGAACAACGAAGGAGTGAAGCAATCTCGATAAGAAGCAGAGCTTGCTTCGCTTAAGCTCGCAATGACTTTTTAAATTATTTCTTTCGGCGTGAGGACAAGCCGAACAAAAATCTGCGTCAAATAAAATTTACATGTTCCGGGGGATGTTTCAACTCCCACAGATAAGCGTTAATTTTATCCATCCGGCATCCCACCCGGCATTGATTGGCGTCCAGATTTTCTTCCACCCATTTTAAGGAGAGCTTGCGCTGCTCCCCCTCCCAGATTTCCCGAAAGGTTTGGGTGTGGATATTGCCATAACAAAATTTCTCGTCCCCCAGGAAAATACTGCAACCCCAGACATTCCCGCCGGAATCGATATATGACCAGAAGGGCAGCGCCTGACACTGCTCATAGCCGTGAACCTGCTCGTCCCATTTTATCATGGTATTCATTCGGAAAATAACATTAAACTTGTCGTTATTAATTCCCGCAAGTGTATCAGCCAAAGAGTAATATTGTTCGTATTTCACATCTTCATAAAGTTTGGTTTTACTCTGCGGATGCTGCGAATAAGGCTTGATTACCAGATAATTCATGCCGATGTCACATGCTAAGCGCGCTAAATCCGCCGCCTGGTGATAGTTATCGGGCAAAAGGAGAAGCTGCATTCCTAAAGTACATTTGTACCCCTGTTCATCCCTACATCTTGCCGCATAGGACATATTCCTGATCACCAAATCGAAATCAGCCGGTTTGGTACGGTGAATCTTTGCATACAGATCCGCTGTGGCGCCGTTGATGCTGATCTTTATCCACTCCACCTGTCCCAGAATTTGATCGGCCAGTTCTTTCTTCAGCAAAACCCCGTTGCTGGTTACACCGACATCGATTCCTGAATTTTTGGTGTGTCGGATGATCCCGCCGATTTGTTGATGCAGAAGCGGCTCGCCCTCTCCGGCGTACATGACGCTTTTGACCCCCAGGCGGCCTAATTCGCTGAGCCGCTCTTTTAAAAGATCGGCATCCAGCCAGCGCTTTTGATAATTCATAAAATCCAGGGCGCAATAAGTGCACCGGTGATTGCAGGTACCTGAGGGGCTGATTTCCATGTAGATGGGATAAACCGTTTTGTCAGCCAGCCAATCGCTGACACGGGAAACATGGTAAATCAGCTTGTGGCCGTCAATCTGAAACCTGTCCATTTTTAGCCTTTATAATGGTGTCCAAGATGCAGTGGCAAATAGAGTGATGAATTATCTCCACCGGCCCGTAATCTTTGGCGGCGACATAAAAATTTAAATCGCCCAGACAGCGCAGGCGGTTATCCGGTTTGAATCCGGTCAGTGTCAGGATTTTGCAATCCTTGGCTTTGGCGGCCTGTACCGCCCGGACGATGTTTTCCGAATTTCCCGAACTGCTGATGGCAAAGAGCACATCTCCCGGTTCGGCAAACATTTCCACCGGTTTTTCAAATACATGCTGATAACCGTAATCATTGCTGATACACGTTAACAGCGAACTGTCGTTGAAAGCGATCGCCTTCAATCCGCCGTTTTTCCAAAAATCGGTCGAGGCATGACTGGACATGGCGGCGCTGGCGCCGTTACCTACAAAAATCACCTTTCTGCCTTGCGCGTTCTGCTTGCAAATAAGTAAACCTGCGGCTTCCACTCCCCGGTATAAGTCGAACTTACCGTCCGTTCTGCCGGTCACTTCGATACTGCCTAACAAATCGATTAATTCGTCATAGTATTCTTTGGCAATTTCCCGCATGGGTTACTCTCATACCAATTTGCTATCAAAGAATAAGATGGAGTAGAGGCTTCAGCCTCGTTCTTACGGGACTAAAGTCCCTACTCCTTTAACGTTTGATAGTGAATTAGTATCATCTTAAAATGGTGTGAATGAATTCCAACAGGTCAGGTTTTTCTACCGGCTTTTTGTTGCAAATAATTTGTACCGCCAAAGCGCCTACCGCATTGCCGATAAAGGACACCAAATCCAGCGGCATTTCCCTGGCAAAACAAGGCGCGGTAAAGGCGAAAAAGGCATCCCCCGCGCCGACTGTATCCACGACACGGGAGGAAAAAATCGGGGTGCGGCAAATTTCATTTTGATTGTTTACTCCCAATGACCCGTGTTTCCCTAAGGTCACTATCAGATGTTGGGCTTCTATATCCTTCAAAACATTTTTGGCGACCAATTCTATCTCGGCAAACTTTTCCTGGCAGGACAGACGCAGTTCCGGCTCATCCAGGCACACAAAGTTCGGTTTGTCATATTTGGTGATTAAGTTATATCCGGCATTGGCGCTGTTGGTTTGGGCGTTTACGGCGTAAACTTTTGCATATGTTTCGATTACCCCGATGATTCTGTTGGTAATAAAGCCGTGCCCGAAATCCGAGACCAAAACCAAATCACAATCGCCCATAATTTGTATGAGATAATCGATAATCTGAGCCTCGTTATCCCCGTTTATGAAGCGGTCGTTTAAATAGTTTATTTCAAAAAGTTTTTGGTTCAGGTATTGGTTCAGGTATCTTTTTTTGATGATGGTCGGGCCGTCTTTCCGATAAAAAAACTTGGCGCTGACATTGGATTTAAGCGTATCCCTGATGAAATCTTCACGGGAGTCTTCCGCCCCCAGTAATGAAATCAAATGGATATTGTCGCAAATCCCGGCCAGATGGTTGGCTATGGCAAAGGCTCCGCCGGGAAAGGATTCCTGATTCAGATATTTGCTGACGATCAGATGCGCTTTGGCAGATTTCCCCATCGACTCGCAGTAATGGTATTCATCGATAATCCCGTCTCCGATGAGCAGCACCTTAAGGTTTTTTAGGGTTTCCAGCGCATCCGCTATATAATAAAAATCGTATTGCTGAGAGAAACTCTCCAAGAATTTTTTGGTTTCCGGCGGGTAAATATCTAAGAAATTATTGATGATTTTTGAAGAACTGAAGGAAAATCCGGTCGTTTCATATAATTTGGTCTTGCCGAAAAAAAGGTCTCTTTCCTCTTCAAATATTTTACGGTGAATAGTTTTGTCGCGTTCTTTATAGGTTTGTCCTTTGGCAAACACATCGGGCTTGATGGTTTGCAGGCATTGGAATGGTATTTCGTCATCCACCAGGCAGACATAATCCACCTGATGTAAGGCGGCGACATTCTCCAGCCTCAATTCTTCGGGGAAAACCGGACGCCCGCTGCCGCGCCTGACATCTTTATCTTTAATTACCGTTACTATCAGTACATCTCCCTGGGTCTTGGCTTCGTTGAGATGTTTGATTATCCCCGGATGTATCAGATCGAATACGCCGTGGGTTTGTACCACTACCTTGCCCGAACGCCGCAGATTATCCAGCTTGCTCATCAAGTCATCTAATAACAGTACTTTGCCGTTGCCGTTATTACTTTCCTGCCCCAACATGAGCCACCTCCAGCCAATTGGTATAAGGCATGGCGTTTACCTCAAATATTGATTAATCAATTTAGTGGATGAAAAAACTATTTCCTGGGTGAATTTAATTTGGGCACCTATTTCTTTAACGGTGTCATATTCTTTTTGAATTTTGCCGGTTTTGTCTTCCAGCTTTTGAAACTCCTGACCTTTAACATAAATATCGGGACGCAAAAGGCGCAGCGTGCTTTCCGCCGTCGGCCATTTATTAATCGCTACATAATCGACACACTCCAGCGCGGCAATGGAATCAGCCCGCAGATTTTGATTGAACACCGGGCGTCCCGTCCCTTTATCGATATATTCGTCCGGGGTAACCGTTACCACCAAAACATCGCCAAAGGCTTTGGCGCTCTGGAAATGTTTTATATGGCCGGGGTGCATCAGATCGAAGCAGCCGTGGCACATCACCACTTTCTTGCCTTCAGCCTCCAATCGACGGACGCGTTCGGCCAGTTCATGCAAATCCAATATCTTCATATCGCCCATTCTCCCCATTATTTGGTGGCGTAGAAATGCAGAGACTTAGAATATATCCGTAAATAACTTTTCCCTCTTTGGCAAAGAGGGGTTGGGGAGATTTTCAAATTGAATCTAACCTTAAGTAATTATTCGAACACGACATATTACCAAAAAATTGGTAGCGTTCTCAATCAGAGACCCGAAGCGTCATTGCGAGGCAGCCTTATCGCCGAAGCAATCTCATCCACACGCATGGAGATTGCTTCGCTTAAGCTCGCAATGACACTTCGGGGTCTCCCTATTGCTACGCGACCAAAAGATTAAATTCTTTATGGAAATTACAATTTGCAAATCCCCCTTAATCCCCCTTTGCTAAAGGGGGAAACCAAAGGTAACGTACGGATAAGCTCTTAATGTATCGGTGGAAAATGTCATAGCTCAGCAGCCTTATCGCCGAAGCAATCTCACACGCACGAGATTGCTTCGCTTAAGCTCGCAATGACGCTACGGGTTTCTTATTGAAAACTCTCCCAATTATTTATCGCCGTCCACAAAGCGGGAATAGTTTCCGCATGTCGCCCTTTTACGTAAAAACTCTCTCCACCGTCAGCCACTGTTCTGATCAACATCGTTTTCCAGGGGCGAAAGTAATAGGCCGGATTGTCTTTGGCCGGCTCCCGGGAAAAATCCGTGCCGAAATCATGCAGATCGCAAACCAGAGTGGTAAAATGTTTAATGGCTTCACCATGCTGACGGGCAACATTTCTGGCCATGGAAAGCGCCTTAAGATATACCTCAGGAGCCATTACCGCGCTTCCGAAATTCAGCACTATTCCATGCTCCAGATTTTGAATCACCTCAGCCAGGTCAAGAAAGTCATGGTACGACAAAGCTCCCATCGCCGCTCCGTTACAGTTGGGATGCTCGTGTATAATATCGCAGCCGATACCGATGCTCACTAACACAGGAATCCCGCAGTGATAGCAGCCCGCAAGTAAACTGATGTCTTTGAAGGGAAATTCGCTATGGTAGATGTATTCGCCAACCGCTTGTCCAAAACCGACATTTTTGTTTTGGGCGTAAGCCTGGTTAATGATGTCGTTAATTTGTCCTGTTTCCCGCCATAAACCAAACTGGCCTTCCTGGATATAGCGGGCAACGCTTTCCGTGGTCGCCCCGATCAGAGCTAATTCATAATCATGAATCGCCCCCGCTCCATTCATGACCAGACAGGAAATATAACCCCGCGCCATTAAATCTAAAAGATAACGCTGCACCCCGGAACGGATAACATGCGCGCCCATCATTAATATCGCCGCCGCCTTGTTCTTTTTGGCCGCGATCATCCGTTTGGCGGCAACAATTAATCCGGTGTCGGTAAATTTCGTCTGCTCTTTTAGCGGTATTAACTGTGAAAAATCAAGGTCGTGCTTTCTTTCTTGCAACGATTTAAGCAGAAGCTTGTTTCGATCGAACATTTTTTTAAAAAGGAATTATTAATATGCAATTGTGCAGGCAAGAAACGGTGCCACAAAAGATACAGCGCAATCACCACCCATTGACAGCAGTATAACACTATTCACTTATCAAGTAAAGCCGCATGTTGACTGAGAGGCCAAAAATGGACATATATAACACATATGAATAGTAAGAAAGCCAGGGATGTTGCAGGCAGGCTAAGACTTCTGGCTTCTTTGTGTGCTAAAATAACAGAAATATTTTTAACCTTTTCCTTTTTTCTGCGTCTTAATCTACAGATAAGCCATCCTGATAAAAAGACGCGGCGAAAAACGAGGATCGAGTGCCAAGCCTGGAAGAAATTGTTAAGGAATATCAGCGCCCGGTTTATTTCTTTGTGCGGCGGTTAATAAAGAGTCATGAGGACGCGGCGGATATAACCCAGCAGGTGTTTATCCAGGTTCATCGTAACATCAAACAGCTTAAAATACAGGCAAATTTGCGCGCCTGGTTATATCGTATCGCCCAAAATTTATGCTACAGTCACTGGCGGCAGCAAAAAAAATACACGGCAGTGGATATTGAAGCTGCCGATCACTTATTAATCGACCGGCGAACCCCTGAGGAAGAGGTGCGCAAAAATCAGCAGCAGCAACTGGTACGAGAGGCTGTTTCCGCGTTACCCTATAAGCAGCGGGTAACCCTGACTTTGCGGGTTTATGAGCAGATGAGTTATCGGGAAATCGGGCAGGTATTGGATTGCAGCGAAAACACCGCTAAAGTCAATTATCAACATGCTTTGAATCAATTAAAAACCGTGCTTGGGGAAAATTTATGAAATGCAGGCAGATAAAACCTCTTTTAGCCGATTATGCTGACGGCTGTTTGGATAAAAATCAGAAAGTCACGGTATCTCAACATATTAGAGATTGTCAATCCTGCCGCCTGGAGTCTGAACAACTGGAAAAAATACAATTATTATTGAAAGCTGACCGCATCCCTGCACCAGATGAAGGTTTCTGGCCTGAATTAAACTGGAAAATAATGCAGCAAACAGAGAAGGCGGAAATTCCGTGGCGGGAAACAATCTTCGAATCTTTGCGTCAGAGAAGCTTTGCCTATAGTTTGGGATTGGGGCTAAGCGCGGCGTTGATCGCTATGCTTTATTTTGCCTTTCCTGAGCACTCATCCAAATTAAAAACTAATGGAGAGCCTGTTTATCGCTATACCCATCCGGGAACGAATGAAGAATTAATCAACCAATTAAGTGGCAGCGAATTGGAAGAGGTGGCGCAATCCATTAATATACAAGGGGAAGGGGAAGAAGTGTCTATTGTAGGGCAAGCCGATCCCGATGAGCTTTTATCCCGACTGGACGGCCGCCAGTTGGAGTATCTGGATAACCAAATCAAAAACATAACTTATGGTAAAATGGAGGAAAGACATGAAACCTGATAAAATAGTGATTATTGCTTTGGGGGTCATCGTATCGTTAGGCATGATAGAACAGGCAGCAGCCAAACCCTTCGGGAAACCGGGCAGGTTTGATTCACCCGGCCCCTGGATGGAGGCTAAAAATTATAAAGAAGCCAGAGAAAAGAAAGGGAAAGCTGATCATGACAATCAGGATGAGCGGCAAGATAAACTTGACCGCATAAGAAAACGGGTGCAAACTATGTTTATCTGGCGGGTTACCGAGGTTTTGGATTTGAACGAAGCGCAAGAGGCGAAGGTTTTCCCGCTCATCAAAAAATATGAACAAGAATCCCGCCAGGCCATCCAGGAACGGTTTAAAACCAAAAAAGAATTAAGGAAGGCTATTAAGAACAATGAGACAGAAGACATAAAGAAATTATTGAGTGAATCGGAGAGATTAAATGAAACAATTTATAAACTGCATACTCAGGAAGTTAATGAGTTAAAAGGGATTTTGGACACCACTCAATTGGCTAACTACACCCTGTTTCGTGAAGATTTCGACCGTGAAGTACAGGAGATGATTTTTAGCGTTCGGCATAGAAGAGGCAGAAACAACGATCATAAACGCGGCCCCGATTTTGGTGAATCCGAAGACGATGAGCCGGAGGGGGAGTAAGTTAATTGAGGTATTGGCATATGTAGGGGCAGGGCTTTAGCCCTGCCCAGACGCGGCATTTGACCCATGTGGCCGTAGCAGACCTAAAGGTCTGCGCTACGTAAACATCAAAACAAAATTCCTTAAGTCAACAGCATTGGGTCTTGCGCCTGCCACTGCCCCGGTATTTGTTAGGTCATTGCGAGCGGAGCGAAGCAATCTCTATTCGTGCGCCTGAGATTGCTTCGGCGATAAGGCTGCTGAGCTATGACACTTTCAGAAAACCGTAGAAATATGGGGGATACGCTACATGTCAAATCCCATCATCAGCATCATCGGCGCCGGAAAAGTCGGCACAAGTATAGGTTATCTGGTGTACAGGCAAGGGTACCCTCTGGCGGTAATAGCCAGCCGGACTATAGAATCCGCACAGAGGGCGGTGAAATTTATCGGCGCAGGTCGTGCAATTACCGATCCCCTGGAGGCTGCCAAATCATCCCAAATTCTATTTATCACCACCCCCGACCGGACGATCGAAGCCGTATGCAATGACATTGCCGGGAACAACGGTTTTTGTGCCGGACAAATTGTCGTCCATTGCAGCGGCGCCTTATCCAGCGATATATTGGAGCCGGCCCGCCGCTATGGTGCGCTGATCGCCTCCCTGCACCCCTTACAAACCTTTGCCAATCCGCAGGAAGCGGTTAAATTGTTTGCCGGTTCCTATTGTACTTTTGAGGGAGACAGCGGGGCGCGGGAGATTTTAAAAAAATTAGTGACCGATTTATCCGGGCATTTTTTGGAGATCAACTCCAAAGATAAAATCCTCTATCATGCCGCGGCGGTAATCGCCTGCAATTATCTGGTAACACTAATCAGCGGCAGTTTGCAGGTTTATGAGGCTATCGGCATAGCATTTGCCGAGGCTTACCGGGCGTTAAAGCCCTTGATTGCGGGAACGCTGCATAATATCGAACAAGTGGGCATTCCCCAGGCATTGACCGGCCCGATTGCGCGCGGTGATTGGGAGATAATCCAAAATCACTTACAAGCCCTAACCCAAGACATCCCTCAATTGGTTGATTTATATAAGATTTTGGCTGAACACACTATCCCCTTGGCGGAAGCTAAAGGCGGCATCGATTCTCAAGCGGCTGAAAAATTGAGGAAGTTTTTAGGAGAAAAGGTTGGCAGGTAAGGGACTTAGAAAATATTAACGTACAGTTTTCCATGGTCTTTCGGCTTGCCCTCAAGCCGGAAGCTTTTCAGAGGAACGTTACCTTTGATGGTTTCGGCTTGAGAACAAGCCGAAACACCCCAATAACGTAGCTTATTTTAAAAGGCAACAGTAGATACCAACCATTCATTAAATGCCGCCCGACGGCAGGAAGGGAGGATGTATGTGTTGTAAAAACAGAGGGATAATTGGGTTAAAGAGCAGGATTGTTTTACCGGCAGCCTTGGCATTAATGCTGGGCGTAACGCTTCCGACCGCGGCCGCCCAATATTTCGGCCTGGACTATCCGGGCGCTTCTGAGACTCAGGTTTATGGGATTGATGGTAAAAATCTCGTGGGAAAGTACTTCGATAACAACGGAGGGCACGGGTTTCGCTGCAACGGCGGCAATTGGATCAGCCTGGACTACCCAGGTGCAAGTGATACGACAATCTTTGGCATAGACGGTGCAAATATGGTGGGATTTTACTATGATGGCGGTGGGCAAGCGCACGGATTTAGTTACAACGGCAACACCTGGAGCAGTCTGGATTACCCCGGCGCCTCCCGTACTTATGCCTACGGCGTCGACGGAGCATACATCACGGGCTTTTACTGGGATGTCTTAGGAATACACCATGGCTTTCTCTATAACGGCAACACCTGGACAAGCCTGAACTATCCGGGCTTTACTGATGCCAATGCCGGTGGTATCGATGGAGCAAATATCGTGGGTCAGTACTGGAATGACAGCAGCCGGAACCATGGGTTTCTTTATGATGGCAATATCTGGACAAGCCTGGACTACCCAGGTGCTATTTGGACTGGCGCCTACGATATTGATAATTCACATATCGTGGGAACATATCAGCCCGGCAATGGGGTTCGTGGATTTCATTATAACGGTAACACCTGGCAAAGCCTGAACTATCCGGGCGCCGCTCAAACCTGGGCCAACGGCATCGATGGTATGAATGTGGTGGGAATGTATGAGAATATCGATGGGCAAAGGCACGGATTTATTGCCGCGGTACCGGAACCGGCCAGTTTGTTCCTGCTGAGCGGAGGGGTGTTAGGTCTATCCGGGTTGAAGAGAAGGTTCAAATTTTATACCGAGTTGCATTCAAAATATTAGACTCATCAAGAAAACAGCCTCCCGAATTACCGAGAGGCTGTTTTCTTATTTAAACACTACTAATAAATTAATTTTTTCTTCTGCGGAAGCCTGCTATTCCCAATAATCCGCCAGCCAACATTAACATACTGGCCGGTTCAGGAACGGCATTGATTTGTGTTCTGATAGCGCCCCAATCATAAACAACATTTCCTTCCAGTGCATGACTGGTTACACGATAAAAATCACTATTGGCATCAACCGCTTGCATCGTCGGGCCGTCATAAGAATGGCCGACTCCGGTTGTGTCGAGAAAAACATAATCTAAAAGTAAGTTGCCGCTGCCTGAATAATTAAATACATTATCCACATCGATTGTAAAGGCATAATCAGCGGGACGTACATAAGTAGCGTCATAAATCAAGGTCTTATTGGCGCCGTGATTGCCGTCAAGATCATACGCAGATAAACCGCCCCCCGCTACCGGTGTTGTGGATGCGTATATTTTCATGGTATATGCAGCGCCTACATTACCCTGAGTGGATATAAAATGAGTAATTGAAGATATTGTTCCGTTAAAATCACCCAGCATACTATCTGAAAACCACAATTGATAACGCAAATTATCGGCATCGCCCCATGGCCAATAATTCCAGTCGCCGGCTATAACTCCGCTATTGGAGTCGAATGTTTCTGCGCCGGCAAAAGATGCACCTAATAAACAAATACCCAATGAAAGTAAAACGCCCAAAAATTTCTTCATAAGCCGTCTCCTTTTTAAGTTAAGATTGTCGGCCTCTTACGTTTTCATTATCCTACCTCAAAAGTTACCATTATGTCAACAACTATTCCGAAAAATATCAAGCCAAAATAGAAATATTCGCTTTTCTACAAAGTAGAAATGTCTGGTTTGTTTTGGCTTGACACATCAACAAAAAAACGGTCATACCAAAATGATGTTTCGGGCAAATGCTGCATTTCGAGTTACCCACAATTCCCCAAGACCTGCTATCAGTTAACTTTTTGGCAGCGTTCTCAACAGGAGACCCGTAGCGTCATTGCGAGCTTAAGCGAAGCAATCTCCATGCGTGTGGATGAGATTGCTTCGCTTAAGCTCGCCATGACATTTTTCAGCCGGAACAAATTTATTGCTCAGGTCTCTGTATTTCTACGCTACCAAAGACTTCGGGGACGGATATGGTGTTGAATTAAAACCAGATTCGTCCCCGAATGTTTTTATCGGGGATAACATCATTCGGGAATAACATAATGGAAGTCACCGGTATAATCCCTAAAACTCCACTCTATTCCTTAAGTGAACAACATTGGAATTAGACCTGCTTTTCTCTGATTCTGAAGAAGGCAGCCGTTGGCCGTAGTTCCATCACCATAACTGTTGATATATATGGCCACTGGATACCGGGAAAAGGACGGGAAGGACTCGAAGAGACGTTGCTTGGAGTTGTACGAAAATCGCATATCAAGAGAAAACGGTTTCAGTAACTCACTGAAACCGTTGAGAAAAATTGAAGTATGGTGCCGAAGGCGGGAGTCGAACCCGCACGGAGTTACCCGCCACCCCCTCAAGATGGTGTGTCTGCCAGTTCCACCACTTCGGCACTATCATTTGCTATCGATATAAATTCCGACGTAGCGCCAAGGCTTTAGCTTTGGAAATTCAGCCGCTAAAGGGCTGGGACTACAATTCCTATTCCGCTTCGCCGAAACGATTCTCGATCAATTGGGCTAAATCATCCAAGGCCGGTTGAGCGTCTTCTCCTTCAGCGCTCAAAGTTACCAGACATCCCTCGGCTGCGGCCAAAGTCATAACGCCCAATATACTTTTACCGTTAGCTTCCTGTTCGTCCCTTGCAATATTGACTTTCGCTTTATATTTACTGGCTGTTTTAACAAAACTGGACGCCGCCCGCGCATGCAGCCCTAACTTATTACAAATACGTACTGTCCTGCTTAACATTACACTAATCATGCCCACTATACAACCCGGATAAATTCTGATAGGCTGTCATCCGCCGGCTGTGCTCCTTTTTCTTTTGCTCTGAAATAAAAATCGTGCTAAACTTCCCCACTCAAGCGCCGGTTACTATAGCACACAATCATCAATTTTGTAAAGGGAAAACAATTTCCGGCGCTTAGCCCTACAACGGTACTTAGCTTGATAACTAGTTGAAAACATGAGGGTTTTGCCTAAATTGCCCAACACAGCCTGAAACAGCAAAATATCAAGGATTTCAGTATGTTAAACGTGTAAGTACCGTTGTAGGGTTAGGCGCAATTTACTTTGTTTTAGCTGATGGCGTATTAAAAACCGGTATTCCCTATGTTGGCATAAATACAATGAACGGAATTTTAAATATCAATAAACCGCCGGGCATCACCTCTCACGATGTGGTCGGAAAGGTGCGCCGCTTGACGGGAAAAGTCAAGGTGGGACATACGGGGACGCTCGATCCGATGGCTTGCGGGGTATTGCCTTTATGTGTTGGCCAGGCTACCAGAATCGCTCAATATTTGAATGCCGATATTAAAATATATCGGGCACAAATTCGGCTCGGAGTGGAAACGGATACTCTGGATAGAACCGGGCAAATATTGTCCCAAAAGGATTGCCGGGGAATATCCTCAGTCAGGATTGAGGAGACGCTAACTTTTTTCCGGGGCAATATCGAACAACTGCCCCCCATGTATTCGGCGCTGAAAGTAGGCGGCGAGCGCATGTATAAACTGGCACGCCAAGGTATTACCGTCGAACGCAAACCCCGTCCGGTAAGGATCTATCGCTTGGAATCGGTTGATTTTTCCGAACCCGATTTTACTATAGAGGTGGAATGCTCCGCCGGTACCTATATCCGCTCGCTGGCATCGGACATCGGTCAAAAACTGGGCTGCGGTGCGACCCTTTGGGAATTAACCCGCACCAAAAGCGGGCAATTCGACTTGAAGGAAAGCCTTACCTTGGAACATGCCGGAGATTTGGCGGCACAAAATCGGTTAGATTCCGCTCTAATCGGCATCAATCAAGTTTTAGGCCACCTGCCGGAAATAACTATCAAAGAATTCGCCGTCAGACTGATAAGAAACGGAGTAAAGATCGGCGTCGATTCTTTTCTTACCCTTCCTCCTCTGGATTTGGGAAGCGATGTAACCTTGCGCCTGTTATCTCCCGAATATAAATTGATCGCACTGGGTGTTATCAAAACAGTTATTTCTGATGAGTTATTGATTCAGCCCAAATTGGTCTTTTCAGAATTTTAGCTTATTTAAATTTACAACCACACCTTAATCCCCTCGGCAAACGAAATCGGCTTAATTCCCAAATCCTGCATAAACGGCCTGTTGTCGCAGATACTATCTTCTTGCAGCATAATCAATTGATCGTTGGATAGCGGGAAAAAACTACAACCCTCCAATAATGTAACCGCCGGCTTAAGGAGAAAAAGCGGCTGATGAAATTTTATGATCTTTCTTTTCATTTGAGCGGCGATTATGTCCAGCAGGCGGTTGTATTCCAATTGTTCTGTGCCGCCGACTTCGTAGACTTTATTGAAAGCCGCCGGATTTTCCAGGGCGTTGATATAGCCTTGGGCAACGTTTTCCAGCGCTACGGGCTGCAATTTATAACGACCGTCTCCGATTACCGGGACGACAGGAGCCATGCGGATCATCTGGGCCAACAGGTTGACGAATTTATCTTTATGGCCGAAGATTACCGATGGTTTGAAAATGGTATAGGTCAATCCGCTTTCCTTGACGCACACCTCCGCTTTGTACTTGGTTTTGTGGTATTCCGAACGGGCATCGGGACGGGCGCCTAACGCGCTCATATGCAGAAATCTCTTGACGCTGCTGCGCCTGGCCTCGTTGACCATGTTGCGGGTAGCATCATAATGCAGCTTCTCGAAAGTAATACCTTTTGCCGGATATGCCCGGAGAATTCCCACCAGATGAATCACCGCATCACAACCGTTGACGGCGCCCTCCAAGCTTTTGGCATCCGTCACATCGCCGTTGAAAATTTCTACCGTTTCCGTTGAAGGCAGCTTCTTTTCCGATCCGGAACGGGCAAGGCAGCGTACCTGATGTCCCTTATCCAGTAGTTGTTTTAAAATTTCATTGCCGACGAACCCGGTAGCTCCCGTAAGAAAAATGAGCATAGTTTTTCTCCTTTTAAAGAGCTTGCGTTTTAAAAAGCTGCTAGTGTTGTGGATAACTAGGGATACTATCCCTAGGTGTAGGAAAATAATTAGTTGAAAAGCCTTTTCTAAAAAGCAACTAGTTGATAATATTAATATATTTAGAATGACCAAAAAATGGGCAAAGTGGTCTAACTTGCTGAATTACTGCTAACTGAAAGCTCGATTAACTGCCTTATTCACAAGTTATCCACAGGGTTTGTGGATAAGCAATTTTTTATGCGGAAAGTAATATAAGAGGATAAAACGGGTAGAAAAGACATAACTATCAAGGTACGGGGTACAGGAAAATTTAAATTCGTATCCCGTATCTTGATATTATCAAATCCCACATCTTTTGGATAACAGCTTCCAATTCAAGATCGGTTGTGTCGATAGAAATCGCGTCAACAGCTTTACGCAGTGGGGAATGGGCGCGTGTGCTGTCATTATGGTCGCGCTGTTCCATTTCCCGGCGAACCTGGGAAAACTCAACAGCTAAGCCCTGCTCCTGTAATTCTTTGAAGCGGCGGCGAGCGCGCTCATCTAAAGAGGCGTCCAGGAAAAATTTACATTCGGCACCTGGGAAAACCACCGTCCCTATATCCCGTCCGTCCATAACCACCCCTCCGGCCTCTCCCATTTCTTGCTGCATTTTTACCAGACAGGTACGCACAATCGGAACGGCTGAAGCATCGGATGCCATCTTGCTTATCAGGGGCGTGCGGATTTCCGGACTGACATCTTCCCCGTCAAGTATTATTCTTAATTCGTCATTTTTGCGTATAAAGTTTATTGTGCTATGCTTAAGAATATTTTCTATGTTGGACAGGTCATCTAAAGATATGTCATTGCGCTGTAATTTCAAGGCAATAGCCCGATACATAGCGCCGGTATCAATATAAATATAATTTAATTTTTTAGCCAACATTTTTCCGACGGTACTTTTTCCGGCCGCCGACGGGCCGTCAATTGCGATTACTAATTTTTGCATAAACCCCCAGTTTAAAAATGGATAATTTTTCCCCATTGTCCATTATCAATTATCCATTTTTTACAAACAGCCGTAGTGCCAGGGCTTTAGCCCTGGAAATTCAGCCCTGAAGGGCTTTAGACTACGAAATTCAGGAATTCTGTTTTATAAAATACCGCTCCGTCGCCTTACCCCACAAATCCTGAGCCTTAAGGATTAATTCCACGGCTTCCCTGACCGCTCCCCTTCCGGCGGAATGCCGGGTGATATAATGCGCCCGTTGTTTGACATCCTCCACCGCCTCAGGTACTGTTATGGCCAAGCCGACTTGCAGCATAACCGGCAAATCTATCAAGTCGTCGCCGAGATAGGCTGCTTCCTCATGTTGCAATTGAAAATCAGCCATCAGTTTTAGATAGGCTTCGGCTTTAACTAAGGCGTTTTGATAAACCGCCGTTATTTCCAATTCTTTGGCCCGCATTTCTACAATTTTCGTGTTTCGGGCGGTAATGATCGCGGTTTTTAAACCCACCCGCTGCGCCATCCGGATAGCGAAACCGTCTTTAACATCGAAAACCTTAAACTCATCGCCGTTGTTCCCAAGAATAATCCGCCCATCGGTTAAAACACCGTCCACATCCATGATCAGTAATTTTATTTTGCGGGCTTTTTCTGTTATTGAATTATCCGGGGCCATAATCCCTCCTTATAGTTTATTGTAGGTTAAATCAAAGCTCTTTTCAAGAAAATAATCTATTTGTATCAGCGCCCGATTTCCCTTGACAGCCCAAGGCTTTTGATGTAGATTTTTTAGGTAGTTGAGGCAAAATTAACGCACTCTTGGCAAGTGCACCTTTGATGAAAGGGGATTGTGATGAAGAAAAAGGATTGGTTGCTATTATTGGCCGGACTTTGTATCGGTATCGGCGGCGTGCCGTTCGGCGTGCCGACGGCGGCGGCTGAAAGCGAGATGGTTTTAATCCCGGCGGGTGAATTTACCCAGGGGTTGAACGAAACTCAAATAGGCGTTGTTGAGGAACTGGGCGGTTCGGTGACACAAAACAGTAACGCCATGCCGGCCCGCAAAGTCAATCTGCCTGCCTATTATATCGATAAATTCGAAGTAACCAACGAGGAGTATAAAAAATTCCTGGAGGCTACCAAATCCGCCGCTCCGGAAAATTGGGAGAACGGTAATTTTCCCGCAGGCAAAGGGAAACATCCGGTAACGGGGGTAAGCCTGGAAGACGCCAAAGCTTACGCCAAATGGGCGGGAAAGCGTCTGCCGACCGAGGCCGAGTGGGAAAAAGCCGCCAGAGGAACCGACGGACGTCTTTTCCCCTGGGGCGACAAGTATGAAAAGGATTGCGCCAATACCGATGAAGCGGGAAAGCAGGGAACAACGCCGGTAGGTTCTTTTGATAAGGGTAAATCTCCTTACGGGGTTTACGATCTGGCGGGGAATGTCTGGGAATGGACGAGCGATAATTATTTGCCCTATCCCGGCTCCGTCTGCAAGGATGAATTTTTCGGCAACGACAGATTTGTAGTCCGCGGCGGCTCCTGGGATGACGCCAAAAACGACGTCGTCAGTACCCTTCGTTCCAAGTTCACCCCGCAAACCACCGATGAAATATTAGGTTTCCGTTGCGCCAAGGATGCGAAGTAAGGACTGTGGACTTAAGCAACTCATTACTACTAAAGGAGATTTCAGGCTATGAAAAAAAATACCCTGGTGCTGGCAGGGTTGATAGCCAGCATAGCCGTTTTAAGTATACAAGCAGAAGTGACGGCGGATAGCCCGGAGGGCATGGTTTTGATTCCCGCCGGTGAATTTACCATGGGGATAGATGCTGTACGTTTAGAGGAAATCAGTACCAGTGTGGAGGGAATGACTAAGTATCTGGAAAGCGCCACTCCGGCCTGCAAAGTTAATTTGCCGGCTTATTTTATTGATAAATATGAAGTAACGAACGAGGACTATAAAAAATTCATCGGTGCTGCCGGTCATGCTGCCCCGGAAGATTGGGAGGACGGCAATTTTCCGGCCGGTAAAGGTAAATTTCCGGTGGCCGGTGTAAGCTTAGAAGACGCCAAAGCTTATGCCAAATGGGCCGGAAAACGTCTGCCGACCGAAGCGGAATGGGAAAAAGCCGCACGCGGCGGCGACGGACGTCTTTTCCCCTGGGGAGAAAAATTTGAGAAGGGCTGCGCCAATACCGATGAAGCGGGGAAAGGCGCAACCGTACCGGTCGGGTCTTACGAAAAAGGCAAATCTCCATACGGTGTCTGGGATCTGGCGGGAAATGTCTGGGAATGGACGGCTGATAATTATCTGCCCTACCCCGGCAACACCTTTCCCGATGAATTTTACGGCAAAGAGCGCTATGTTTTGCGCGGCGGGTCATTTGCGGATTTAAAGAATGATGCCTTAAGCATCCTGCGCAGCAAGTTCACCGCGATCACAACCGACGAGAATGTCGGTTTTCGTTGCGCCAAAGATGCGAAGTAGTTAAAAAACAGGCTATGGGCTTTGGGCTTTGGGCTTTAGGCCAAAAGCAAAAGGCAAAATACATTTTGTCTCGACAAATCAAGATAAATTGTCTTTAGCCTAAAGCCCATAGCCCGAAGCCTAAAGCCCATAGCCAAATCCACCCCATCCGCAAAAGGAGAAAAAACCGTGAGCCGTACTCCCGTAATCATAGCAATTGCAGGATTAAGCCTGCTAACTTTTACAACTATAGTATCCGCCGAGGACAAAACGCCCCCGGCTGAATTGACAAAAGACATGGTGCTTATTCCGGCCGGTGAATTTACACTGGGTCTCAGTAAAGATGAGGTTCCGGCAATCAGCGACGCCTTGGGAGCCATGCCCAAGTATTTTGATTGCTGTACCCCGTCGCGTAAAATTAATTTGCCCGCATTCTATATCGATAAATATGAAGTGACTAACGAGCAATACAAAAAATTTCTGGATGCCACCAATCATACGCCGCCGGAACCCTGGGGCGGCAACAATTTCCCCGCAGGTAAGGCTAAGCATCCGGTAGTCAACATTACCTGGGAGGATGCTTCCGCCTATGCCAAATGGGCGGGAAAGCGTCTGCCGACCGAGGCCGAGTGGGAAAAAGCCGCACGGGGAACCGATGGCCGTTATTTTCCCTGGGGCAACAAATTTGAAAAAAGCGCCGCCAATACCGATGAGTCAGGCAAGGGAACAACCACTGCCGCCGGCAGCTATGAGGCCGGAAAATCCCCTTACGGGGTGTATGATATGGCCGGAAATGTCTGGGAATGGACGGCGGATTATTATCTGCCCTATCCCGGCAATACCTATGCAGACGAGTTCTACGGTAAAGAACGCTACGTGCTGCGCGGCGGGTCTTTCGCCGATTTAAATTATGACGCCCTAACCTTTATCCGCAGCAAGTTTACACCGCAAACGGATGATGATAATGTCGGGTTTCGCTGCGCCTATTAAAAAATAGCAGGAAATGATATGAAATCAACAGGTTTACTTGAAAAGGTTTCAAAAAAATATTCTCTCTCTCAGGAAGAATTTGCCAGGGAAGCGATGCGGCTTACTTTGAAAGAACGGAAACGCGGATATATGTTAGAGCGGCTGGACATCTTGCGCCGATACGGGGCGGAGTCCGTCAGGGATATAGCGGAAGGGATTAAAACGGGAAAGATAATGGAGCATCCAGGTTGGGAGGATTTAATTGAGGTGAAAAACCTGGACAAGGAAATCAAGGAAATAGAAAATGATCTTAAGTCTTTACAGAAGGCTTGAGAGGATAATTTGTACAGAATTTTCCGATGTTGTAAATGATACAAAAATCATTTATAGCTATACAGGGAGAGCCAGGAAATTAAGGGCGTTTCTGATTGATGAGAGTTTTGTAGACATCTGGTATTCAGAAGACGGCGATTATGCCTATCATTGGAGCAAAGAGCCGGTTAGCGACTGGATTTATAGATGCGATAACGCCCCTCATCAGAAATGGAATTATGTAAGAACATTTCCCAAACATTGTCATTGGGAAACGCAAGAAAATGTTTTAGAGAGCAATCTGTCAGATAAACCGGAAGATGCGGTAAAGGAATTTTTTGCCGCCGTCAGAAAATTAATGCTGGGTCTGAAATAGACAAGCGCCCGTAGCAAGTTCACTCCCCAGACCGACGATGATAACGTGGGCTTCCGTTGCGCGTATTGAGAATAAGAAATTAGAGATAAACCGAATGGCTTCAAACTTTCTTGAACAGCTTGTTGCGGAATGGTATGAATACGCGGGATATTTTATTCGGCGTAATGTTTTAGTTGGGAAGCTTCCTAATGGTGGATATTGTTGTGAACTTGACATTGTAGCTTTTCATCCAGAGAAAAAACACTTGCTTCAAATTGAGCCGTCAATGGACGCTGATAGTTGGGCGAAACGAGAAAAAAGGTTTTCAAACAAGTTTAAGGCTGGCCGCGATCACATTCCCGAATTGTTTAAGGGGTTTGACCTGCCCTCTGAGATTGAACAAATAGCTCTATTGGGTTTCGCAAGCAATAAAAATCACCAAACCATAGGTGGCGGACAAATAAAGTTGATTAGCGAATTATTGGAAGAGATATTTACCGTCATTAAAACAAAAGACTATGTGCGTAGCGTTATACCGGAAAATTACACCATTTTTCGAGCCTTCCAAGTCCTTTCTCATTTTGGGAACATAGAGGATATTCATTGGAAGCATCAGTGACAGGAAAGATAATCTATCAGGAATTGCAGAATGGATATTTATAAACTCTTAAAGGAAAAACGGGATGGGATTTTGCGTATTGCCGCCCGGCATGGCGCCCGCAATGTCCGGGTGTTCGGGTCTGTGGCCAGGGGGGAAGCGGACGAGCGTAGCGATATAGACTTTTTGGTGGAGATGGAGGCGGGGCGAAGTCTGTTGGATCATGCCGCCCTCTGGTTGGAATTGCAGGATTTTCTCGGTTGTAAGGTAGACGTGATAAGTGACCGGGGAATTAAGCCGCGCGTTCGTGAGCGTGTGCTTCGGGAGGCGGTTGCGCTATGAGAGACCAGCGGGAGCGACTGCTGGATATATTGGAAGCCATTGACCGCATAGAACGGTATGCCGCCAGGGGGCAAGCTGCATTTGAAAGTGATGAACTGATCCAGACCTGGATAATTCATCATCTTGAGATTGTGGGCGAAGCTGCCGCAAAACTTGGCCGTGATTTCCATGAGCAACATCCCGAAATTCCCTGGCCTCAGTTAGTGGCCATGAGGAATTTGCTGGTGCATGAATATTTTGGCGTAGATTTAGGGGAGGTATGGGAGGTTATTGAGCGTGATCTGCCGGTTTTAAAACGGTTAATCAAAGAGATGGAACAAACCGTATAAATTAGTTTTTTCTGCCGGTTCACAGATTGATCCGGTGTGCAGTTATATTATCACTAAGGAAGGGTGAAAAGATGCCAAAAAAATTGCTGATTCAAGGCATATTATCCTGGATTTTATTGTGTTTGATTAGCCGTGCCGGTATCTCCAGTGCCGGGATGGGGGGAATGGGTAGTTTTGGCGGCGAGGCAGAGAAGACGGAGCCTAAAAAGGAGAAAGAGGCCGCAAAACTGCAAGACGTCCTTTGGAACAAGGAAACTGACGGGATAGTGCGGATCTTTGTCAGCCCGGCCTCGGAGTTGTATGTCGACGGGGAATTGCAGAAAGACCCGAATAACAAGCAGCGTTTTTCCGAAAAATATGTTGCCGCGATGAAAACCGGCAAACACACGGTTAAATTGGCCCGCGAGGGTTTTGATCCGGAACAGCGGGAGATAGAAGTCGAAGCGGGACAGCCCTACTCTATGAATTTTACCCTGATGAAGTCCGGCCAAAAAACCGGCGGGATGGTGTTAATACCGGCCGGTGAATTTACTATGGGACTAAATCCGGGGGACACCAAATGGATTATTCAAAAAATCGGCGGCGAGGAACGCTTTTTCCGGAATCAATTACCGACCCAAAAGATCACCTTACCGACCTATTATCTTGACAAATATGAGGTAACCAACGCCCAATACAAAAAGTTTGTCGATGCCACAGGCCACAAGCCCCCGGAACATTGGGAGGATGGGAAAATACCTGCCGGGCTGGAAAGCCATCCGGTGGTATCGGTAACCTGGCACGATGCCGCAGCCTACGCCAAGTGGGCCGGGAAAAGACTGCCCACCGAAGCCGAGTGGGAGAAAGCCGCCCGCGGTTCCGGTGCTTATCTGTACCCCTGGGGGGATACTTTTCAACGTAACATCCTCAATTCCGCTAACGGGGGACCGGGCACGACAACGCCGGTAGGTAAATATGAAAAAGGCCGGGGCGAATACGGCACCTACGACATGGCCGGGAATGTTAAGGAATGGACGGCTGACAACTTTAAAGATTATCCCGGCAACCCTTTTAAAGATGTTTTTTATGGATTGACCGAACCGAAAGTGGCCCGCGGCGGATCATTTACCGATCCGGAATATGATTGCATGGGGTCAACCCGGTTTAAATTCTCCCCTGACAGCAGTTATGAGGATGTCGGTTTCCGCTGTGCCAAAGACACCGGCGGACGAACTGACAGGGAAATCCCTGATTAACTGATATTTAGCAGAGACGCGGAGGCCGCAAAGAAGACTTAAGAATACAGGAGTCAGAAGTCAGAATAATTAACGTCATTCACGGTGTTATGCTAATTCGCTTTCAATGATTAATGTAGCGTTGGGGTTTATCCCCAACACGTTCGTCTGCAAGCGGGGGATGAAACCCCCGCGCTACAGATTATTCTTCAATATTTGACCGCGAATTGGTACTACACTTGAGAACAAGCCGAAACATCCAACTTCTGAATTCTTATAATCAAATTCTCTGCGCCCTCTGCGCCTCTGCGGTGAAAATTTAAAAATCACACCATTTTACCGGCAAGGAGTTTACGAATGCGAAAATTATTACGCGCTAGCGCTCTGGGTAGTTTGCTTTTATCCGGCCTTATTGGCAGTCCATCCGTTTGGGCGGCGGACAAAACCACTTTGGCGGTGGTCGATTTCGTCATTCTGGCGACCGACGTCAAAGACAGTAAAGAAACAACCGAAGCCTTCCGTCAGCAATTGGCCAGGGAATCCTATTTAAACATTATTCCCAGAGATGAAATCGAAAAGTCTTTCGAAAGAGTCGATACGATGTTGCAAATCAAATTAAATCAAGCCGATTGTATGGATGCCCCTTGCGCGATGCGCGTCGGCCGCGATGTGAAAGCCGACAACACCATATTGGGCAACATTAACAAAAAGGGCGACCTGTATTTAATCACCGTCAAGCTGTTTAATTTAAATAAAAGCGATATAGATTTTACCGCAACCCAAACCTGTAAGAGCGATAAAGAGTTATTAAACTGCGCTCAGGCATTAGCCAAAAAAACGGTCTCCTGGCTTCCCAAGCCGGGCGAAACCGAGGAACAGGTTAAACAAAGAAGGATAACACAACAACAGGCAGAGGAAAAGGAAGTGGGAAAAATTCAACAGGCGGAGCGGGAAAAACTGACGCAACGTAAAACCGGCACTTGCCCTGAAGGTATGATTTTAGTCGCGGCAAGAGAATTTACCGCATCAAGCGGGAAAAAGGTTAAGCTTGAGGAATATTGTGTCGATCAATATGAATATCCCAACCAAAAAGGGGCGCGCCCTCTGGTGAAAATGGAATGGTTCGGGGCTAAAGAGGAGTGCGCAAAGCAGGGCAAGCGCCTTTGCACCGAAGCCGAATGGGAACAGGCTTGCAGCGGTACCGACGCCAACAAATGCAATGTCGCTTCCGATAAAGGCGGCAAACTTCTTGCGAGCGGGGATAGTGCCGAGTGCAAAAGCACTTTAGGGATATATGACATGTGCGGAAACGCCAATGAATGGATCGAGGATTGGGACGATCCGGATCTTCGTACTGTAGTAATCAAAGGCGGTTCCTTCAACAGCAAAGCGCAAAACGCCGGTTGTAACGCCCGTCAAGGGGCGATGCCTTTCGCCCATAAAGCCGATAATGGGTTTCGTTGTTGTAAGTAACTCATGTTACGCAAAGTTACTATCCTGGATGTTTCGGGTGTGTTCCACACCGAAACCCTAAAGGGCGGCGGGCCGATTGGCAAGGCTTGGCAGGTTTGAGATAAGAAACCTGAGTTCGGAATAAGAAATAGAATTAAT
>JACRJN010000073.1 GCA_016235675.1 Candidatus Schekmanbacteria bacterium | reverse complement strand
CAGTAGAAGCAGACCAAACAAAGCAACTGCTAAGAACCTCATCTTTTTCATAAAACCCCTCCTTTAATTTGTTGTGCAGGGACACATCCCCCAATTTGTTGCTGAATAGCAAAACGAACCATTCCAACTCTAATTCGTTCGCCTGATCCACGTTTTGTTATACGCTCACTGAGATATTTTATGTTAGTTAGCCTCCTCCCTAACTAATTGTCCATACAGTTCGTCCATTGTGTTATATTCTCCATTGAATGATTCACCATGCTGTCTTTCAACTCCATTACAATGGTTGGGTAGTCAAGGTATTGGTCGCTTTCCTTCAGAAGAGGCCTCGCCTGGTCGATGGCCGGGTTTGCTTACCTCGTTATGGCAATCCAGGCCTATCTTGATTTAAGCGTTATTTTTTCTTTCTCCGCCAGCCCAGAAGACCCAGGCCCAGCAGGCCGGAGCCCAAAAGAATGGCCGTGGGTGGGACGGGAACCTTATTTACAAAGCTCTCGCTGCCGCCCCCCTCAAAACCCTGAACATGGATGCCGATGCGTAAAGTGCCGTTTGCCAGGGCTTCCAGGGTATCAACAAATCCCTGGCCCGATATCAGATTGAATTGAATTCCAAATGCCTCTCCCGGATTTACTCCGTTAACAGCCCCCGGATCGTTGTCGGCAGAAAAATTTTGGGTAGTTTGAAAAGCCGGGGAAATATTGTTGCGGCCAGGCAGATCGCTAGGATTGGCAAGGGGAGAAAATGCCACACTCCCGCCAGGGACGACGACATTGCCGACATTAACTTCACTTATACCGAGTAAGGTGCCATCATCAAAGTACACGCCATCAATAAAAGAAGCCGCCGGCCCGACATTTCTGAAGGTAAACAAGACATTGTGGTCACCCGCAGGATCTGAGACATCCACGAAAAACTGGCCCGCGGTGGCGGCATCAACTGCGCTATTGTTGGTGATACAGAAAAAACCGAAGGTTGTCGTCGCCGACGCCCCCGGCGCCCAGCACGCCACTGCCAGAACGGCCATGATGATGAAAAACTTGGCTTTCATGATGATCACTCCTTAATTCCAGGACCGACTCTTCTCACCCCTAAAATCGCGGGGAGATGAAGGTTACATGCCAGCGTGGCAAAAAATATTCAACCCCCAAGCACAAACGATGTTTGCCGACAGTATCTCCAATCCTGCCTCCGCCTTGCCTCTTCTGCTTTACCTCTCTTCCCCCATTCGTAAAATAAAAAAACCGGGTTGCCCGTTCCCGATCAGGCAACCCGGCGCTCTCGAAAAAAGGAAAATTAAGAAGCCGGGTTACCCGTTCCCGAAAGGTAACCCGGCTTTCTCAAAAACCTTTGAGATCCGTGGCTTTCCGTCCCCAACTCGCGCTGGGTTTGGCTTTAACTTTATCTGGGGGGGAGATAAAGCTTGTGAAATTATGTGTTAATCAATTTTTGATTTCTTTTTTCTCCTCCTTGGCTCTTATCCGTTAAGCTCGCCAAAGAATGCGCATCAGCAGTATGCAGAGAAAGTGTATACGCTACCATAACCATAGCTGCAAAATAATGTCAAGAAATATTTTTATGATATTTTTTGTTTACAAAACATACTGAAATTGCCAGCAAATCTCCTGCAAATTATGCTAAGAAGCTCCCAAAGACTAGTCAAGCCCCTCTTTGTAGCAGTTTGTTGTTCTTTGGGGAAAACCCTGGCTTTTCCAGGGGCCATTTGACCCGGATGTGCCCATAGTGGCCTGTTTGTTGAACCTCGATTTTCCCTTCCCGAGCCCAACGCTTTATGGTTTCCGGATGAAACCCGAGTAATTCCGCCACTTGTTTAACAGTTAAGTAGTTGAATTCATCTTGTATAATATTACTTATATCCATAATAACTTCCAGAAACCAAATTTGGTTGTTTAACCACAAACAGAAATCGATACAGGAAGCTGCAAAGAAAATGCCATTGATTTAACCACCGGGATTTGCAATATAACTTGCTAATATGTTATTTCTTTTATCTAATTATCTAAGATAACTTACCAAAATTCTGAACATTTTGTTTCAAAAGTTTGCCAAATTTGGCAGGGAGCCGGGTATTCTGAGGATATCCTTGCATCGTTAAATTTATGACTGGATATTATTTTATCGAGAAGGAGGGAGAGAGTGCAGGTGATGGCCGCTCTGGCTTCCACATCGCCCCGGGATGGTCAGACCACAGTTTAGGTCGCTGAAAGGCTGACTGGACTCCTTAGCCTTGATGCAGACATCAACCGTTTCAGCCCCGTACCGGGCGAAACTGGTTTCGCAGCCGACGCGATAGAAATTTTATCTAAATTTTATTCCAGGCGTAAATAATCCCAACAAGGTGCAAAAATCCGGACACCCCGGCACCAGGTACCGGCCAATTCTATGAGGGTAGACGAGGTTAGGGAGGGGGGGTGAGGAAAAGGAGAGTCCCCAGGACCCCGGCTCCGCCACACCATCACCCCCTCTCAGAGGTTTCTTTGAGTTTTTCCTTAATAAATGCGTTCCCTGCGTTCAACCATAATCGCTAATCCATCCGCCTACCCCTTTGCCCTTCGGCAAATCTTCATCTTTATACCGGGGCTCAAGAGTTTTATGGGGCGTAGGCCAATTCTGGGTCGAACCTCTTCCCCCGGCAAATCTAAGGTGATGTTCTTGAGGAATGCCACACTCTCTGTTTAGAGACACAAGCTAAAGGCCTTTAACCGGATGCTTCGGCCATTCTCGGCCGAGATAATTTGGGCAGGAAGATTTGAATGGGAGAAACTTATGATATCATTGTTCAATGTGGTCAACATTTTTACTGGATGGAACAGGATTTCAGGCATAGAAGACGGATTGATTTCTGACCAAGAAGGAAGAACCGTTCGGAGGGCTGAAGAAGAATATCGAACCCTCTATTCTGAGAGGTGCTTGGCCCATGGAACCATGCTAAAGTAAAACCAGGTCCGCGGGGTGAAAGACAAAACCGAAAGATGATGCCGTAGGAGATTATTCAATATTCTGATCACAACAGAGGCCGATCTCAGTAGAAGATTCCCTTTTAAATTTCTCCATAGGTTTCCCTTAAACTTGTATCCTAATTTTAATAATTCTGTTGGAGCACAAATTATTGTTGACAATTTGCATATGAGTAATCCATAATGCCATTGATCTTGCTAAGTTCCATAGGATTTTCCAGCCATTTCCGGCCATGGGAACAGCGGCTGGGAGACTCTTTGAGAGTGGAGAATGCCGATTATCTATAAAACTGGTTTTTGTCGAATGATTGTCACTATCTATCATAATGTTCAACATTATGAACCTTAAGTTAAAAAATTTTGTCTAGGGGATGCTTGAAGGAAAAAATTGAAGCCAATAAATTCAATGGTAAAATGGACCGGGCAGCCCCCGGCAGGGATAGGGATGATGTATTAATGCTAAACGGTGGGTACTATGAAAGCGTTTTCTAAAAAAATTATTTGTTCAATCGCGGTAAGTGCTTTTCTGGCAACGGGTTGGGGGTGTGCACCGGGGATAAGTTCCACAACCGCAGCCCAGGCGGGAGCGGCTCAAGCTCTGCCGCCGGACGCGGATAAATATTCACTGGGGCCGGAAGATGTTATCGAAATCTCGGTCTGGAAAGAGCCGGAACTTACCAAGCAGATAGTGGTGCGTCCCGATGGTAAGATTACCTATCCCTTGATCGGCGAGATCCAGGCAGCAGGGCTGACGGTCAAAGATCTG
>JACRJN010000072.1 GCA_016235675.1 Candidatus Schekmanbacteria bacterium | reverse complement strand
TATTCGCCATTTGGCGTTGAATATGCTACGCAGTGTAAAAAAGAAACGTCAATCAATTAAAGGGTTACGGAAAAAAGCCGGTTGGGACAATGATGTTTTAAAAGAGATTCTTGCTCTTAAATTTATATGAGGTTGCCCTGCTATATCAAAATAAATTAGGTATATTCCTTTTCCTGCAATAAAACTCCCAAAATATAATTTTGTCAGCCTAAACGCTTGACATTTCCGGTTCCAGAATTTACTATTGCAGCAGATGATAATAAAATATACCTATACTGATCAATCAGGCACCTGTAAAGGAGATTATAATGTCGACAGCCAAGAAGTTTATATTACAAAGAATCATATTTCTGGCTTTAATCGTTTTGGTTGGGATGGAATCTTTCCCGGTTATAGCCGAGGAAACAAAAACCGAGGAGAAAAAGGAAGCGGTAACCGGAGCGCCGAAGGATAAACCAAAAGACCTCTCGCAAAAAGTCGCCACTGTAAACGGCATGGCAATCTACCAGGCTGAAATGGAGATGGCTTTAAAACAAGCGAAAATGCAATTGATGTTCAGCGGGCGCAGCCTGGAAGAGTCTCAAATGGCCGCGCTGGAAAAAGAAACGCTGGAAACGCTCATCGACCGGGAATTGCTATTGCAGGAAAGCCAAAAAGCGGGTACTAAAATTGAAGACGCCGCGATTAATGAGAAAATTGAATTGATGAAAAAGCGCTTTCCCGAGGAAGCAAAGTTTAAAGAAGCTTTGGCCATGCGCAATCTGTCTTTGGAAGAATTACGAAATCAAATCAAGGAAGGTTTGACCCTGCAACAATACGTGGAAAAAGAAATCGCCTCTAAAGTTGCAGTAACCGATGAAGAAGCCAAAAAACATTATGATCAAAATCAGGAAATGTTTAAAATGCCGGAACAGGTCAAAGCCAGCCATATTTTGATAAAAGTGGAGCCGGCCGCCGATGAGGCTGAAAAAACCGCCGCTCATAAAAAAATTGAACAAATCCAGGAACGGGTGAAAAAGGGAGAAGATTTCGCCGCTTTGGCTAAAGAAGTTTCTCAATGTCCCAGTGCCGAACAGGGCGGGGATTTGGGTTATTTCGGACGGGGACGGATGGTTAAACCTTTTGAAGATACCGCTTTTTCCATAAATAAAGATCAGGTAAGCGATATTATTACCTCTGATTTCGGCTATCATTTAATAAAGGTTACCGATAAAAAACCCGAAGCTACCGCGCCCTTCGAAGAAATCAAAGACAGACTTAAACAATATATGAAGCAAATGAAGGTAGAGGAAAAGGTCAAGGAATTTGCCGGTAAATTGAGAGAGACGGCCAAAATCGAGCGCCACCTGACTTCCGCTCCTGCGGTTTCTGCGGCTCCGGCAGTTCCGGTCCCTTCAGAGGCAGCGCCCGCTTCCGCTCCCGCTAAAGCTGAAGAAGGTGGAAATAAATAATATTTTGCCTCTTGGCGTAGAAAGAGGGAGACCTTTTGGTTTGCATCTTGAATTCCGTAGTCTAAAGCCCTTTAGGGCTGAATTTCCGGGGCTAAAGCCCCGGCACTACGGCTTTTTCACCACGAAGCACACGAAGACCACGAAGAAAAAATTGTAAATTTACCCACAGTTTGTCGCCATGAGCCTCAAAATTATTCAGGTTAAATCCCAAGTTGAAACAAAAAAGACTTTACTTTAAATTATTTATCTTCTTATTCTTTCTCTGCTTAATTACCATCCGCTATATTCAATCCCCCAGATACATGATTGCCAGTTCCCGGAATATAATCAACATCGCCTGCGCGATCGCCCAAAATGTCCATCGGCAACCCGGATTAATCTTCAGCAGTTCGCTGTATAAGTTTTTAGAGGCAAATGCAAGTAACGTTAAAGGGTATGATGTAATCGATGATCGGTTAATTCAAAAGGCGTTGACTCTCAAACCGGATTATCGCGAAAAAAATTTAGGGAGACTATGTGGGGATGATTTCGGTCCTCCGATTTATGCCGGAATAGCCGTCAAATGGTTCGGCCTGAAAATCGACTCCCTGATCAAACTTATGATCTTGATTCTTATAATTTTGATCAGCGCTTTTTTAATCCGGTTCCGGGAAAACCCGCTTTCTGATTTAATAATTCTGGCTTATCTGGTTACCCTGGCGTTTTTTACCGCTTCCGGTTTTACCGGTCAAAACAGTTACGATCCGCATGGTATTCCCTTCATTGCCTTGGCGGCTATGTTCTATTGGCTCTATTCAATTTATCACTCTTTGCAATATGATCGCCGCTGGTGGGATTGGTTAGCGGATTTGGCAGTCGGCGGCATCCTGGCTTTTTTATTGGCTTGCCGCGCCACCGTCAAAATACAAATAATCGGCATCGGGCTTTTAGCCCTGATATTGGCCTGGATATTCAGAAAAAAGATTTTTTACTCCCCCCGGCGCATCATAAATTATTTCGCACCCTTTGTTTTTATTTTCCTTTCGGTTTTCATCGTGCGTATTTCACTAGACAAATCACTACATCCCAAATATCAAGGCAAACCCAGAGAACATACCTTTTGGCATACCGTATATGTAGGGTTAGGGGTGTATCCCAATAAATACGGCATTTTATATGTCGACACCTGCGGATACAAGCACGCGTTAATCAGCCCTTACAATAAACTCGGCGATAAATTAAATATGTACACCTTCGATTATGAAGAGGTTTTAAAGAAAGAGACTTTAAATATCGCTAAACATGACCCCCTGTTTATCGCGGAGGTTTTTTTAAAAAAGATTTATCTTATGCTTTACATATTTTATGAACGTTTTTCAACCCCGCCGGATGTTGTTTTCTTTTGGTCTTTTATTCTGGCCGCGGTTGGGATTTATTTAATGCCCCCTCAGGAAACTTCTGCGGAGGTGAGGATTTTCAATCGAACCTTATTATTATGCGGATTGCCTTTTTTTCTGGAGCCGCTGCTTGCCCACCCCATTTTCAACAAGGAAATTATCGCCTATTATCTTTGTACTTTACTGTTTTTGATTTTTCAGGTAATCTCCTATAGACTGCCCCGGCGATCTCAATAAATAAAGAAGATATGAAAAAAATATTGGTTATCAAATTACGTAAAATCGGCGATGTCCTGCTTTGTGTTCCCGCGGTTCGGGCGCTCAAGGAACATTGGCCGGATTGCTCCGTCAGCGCTTTGGTCAATAAAGGCACCGAGGAGATGTTAAGCGGCAATCCTTGGCTGGATGAAGTTTTAATCTTCGACCGTGCGGTTAAAAAGAAATATTTTTTGTCATCTTTGGCCGCCCAATGGGATTTGATCCGGCAAATACGGCAAAAACATTTCGATATAATTGTCGACTTAACCAGCGGCGATCGCCCGGCAATAATAGCCGCTTTAAGCGGGGCCAAGTATCGGATAGGACATGATCCGCGGGGCAAGGGTTTTTTCGGCAAGAAATTTCTTTACACACAATTAGTCCCTTTCAACGGCAAGGAAAAGCATATCGTCGAAAGCAATCTGGACGTGGTGCGCCTTTTGGGAATTGACCCTAAAGATAAAAGCGTCAGTATAAATATTTCATCCGCAGATCAAACTCAGGCCGATAAATGGCTCGCGGGGGCAGGCTTTCCGCCGGATAAAAAAATAATCCATTTCCATCCTACATCGGATTGGTTATTCAAATGCTGGACGGATGAAGCGGCGGCTCAATTATTGGATTATCTGCAATTGGAAAGAGGGTACAAGGTAGTAGTCACCAGCAGCCCCGCCGCCAAAGAAATCGACAAACTAAACAACATTCTCCGCCTGGCCCAGAGCAAACCTTTGAATTTGGCGGGACGCACCAGTTTAAAGCAGCTTGCCGCGGTAAGTTCCCGCAGCCGCTTATTTATAGGTATGGATTCAGCCCCCATGCACATCGCCGCCGCGGTAGGCACGCCGGTTGTGGCGCTGTTCGGCCCTTCCGGTGAACACATGTGGAGGCCGTGGGGAGATGGGCACACCGTGATTACCAAAGGCATGCCCTGCCGTCCCTGCGGGAAAGACGGATGTAACGGCAGCAAACGCAGCAAGTGCCTGGAAGATATTAGTGTGGATGAGGTAAAGGCGGTTGTGGATCGATATTTATCTGGCTAATGAAAGGAAACCCCTATGGCTTCCGGCAACATCCCCCTTTCTGTCGCAATAATAACCCTCAACGAAGAGGAAAATATCCGCGCCTGCCTGGAAAGCGTTGCCTGGGCTGATGAGATTGTGGTAGTGGACAGCGGCAGCCTGGATAACACGCGGGAGATTTGCCGGGAATTTAATTGCCGGATTATCCAAAAGGAATGGCCGGGGTTCGGCAGGCAAAAGAATTTTGCCGTCTCGCAGTGTACCCATGATTGGGTATTGAATATAGACGCCGATGAGCGGCTGACTCCTGAATTGCAAAGCGAAATTCGCAAATTGTCAGAAAAATGCGCACCTGTTTATCACGGTTATTATATCGCCCGTCAAAATTTCTTTCTGGGGCGCTGGATTAAGTACGGAGGTTGGTATCCGGATTATAACCTGCGCTTATTTAACCGCCGCGAAGGTAAATTTAACGAACGCCAGGTACATGAGGCCGTTCAGTTGAACGGTAACGGCGGATATTTAACTAATCCGCTTCAGCATTACACCTACAAAAGTGTAAGCGACTATTACCAGCGGATGGAGCGCTACTCAAATCTGGCGGCACAGCAAATGTATCAGGAGGGACGAATGGCCGGCATCTCCGGCTTGCTGCTGCATCCTTTGGCGGCTTTTTTCCGGATGTATTTTTTTAAAATGGGCTTTCGGGACGGTTATTATGGATTAGTCCTGGCCGGACTTTACACCGCTTATACCTTTGCAAAATACGCAAAGTTATGGGAACTTCAGGATTCGAAGGGCAAAACTTAATCTTTCACCCTTTTTATGAAAGGCCATATGCCCACGATTTTACATACCGAATCATCCCTGGGCTGGGGCGGACAGGAAGGACGAATTTTACGGGAAGCTCTCGGTTTGCGGGATAAAGGCTGGCGGGTAATTATGGCTTGTCAACCGGGCAGCGGTCTGGAACGCGAAGCAACCAAAACTGGCTTTACTTGTTTTCCCGTTAAGATGAGTACTGCATTCAGCCTGAGCGCCGTTAACTGCTTATTGAAACTTTTCCAGCAAGAACAGGTAAACATCGCGGTAACCCATAGCTCTATAGACAGTTGGCTTACCGGCTGGTCGTCGCTTCTTGCCGCACATAAACCGATAATAGTCCGGGTGCGCCATCTGCAAGGCGGGATAAACAATCGATTTGTCTATACCGGTTTATGTAATACTATAGTAGCCGTCAGTCAGGACATCAAGCAACATATGATATTGAACAAAGGGATTCCGGCGGATAAAATTCAGGTAATTTACAGTGGAATCGATACCAAAAGATTTCAACTTGCCGCTAAACCTCTAAGCTTGCGGGCAGAATGGGGAGTTAAACCGGATGAAAAACTGATCGGGATTGTCGCTGTACTACGCAACAAGAAGGGGCATCGTTTTTTAATCCGGGCGGCTGCGGCCATTTTAAACCGTCACCCGAAAACAAAATTCGTTTTTGTGGGCAGCGGGCCAAAAGAGCAGGAAATCAAAGAAGAAATCGCCCAAAAAAAATTAGATCGTTATTTTATACTGGCAGGGAAACGCGACGATATTCCGGAAGTTCTCAACAGCCTGGATGTTTTTGTCCTTCCCTCTCAAATGGAAGCGCTGGGACAGGCCATTATCGAAGCCATGGCGGCGGGCTTGCCGGTAGTTGCCAGCCGGGTGGGAGGGATTCCCGAATTGGTGCGGGAGGGGGAAACAGGCTTCCTGGTGCCTCCGGAGGACAGCAACGCCTTAGCCGGGGCGATTATCAAATTGCTGAATCAGCCCCAAACGGCCAGACAAATGGGACTGGCGGGGCAAAAAACAGTGCAGGAAAATTTCGATTATCACCAGATGATTGGAAATACTGAGAGGTTGTATCGGAGCCTGCTGACCAATATCTTCGGGAGTTAAATTGGCCAAATATTCTCTGCCCATATTAATGTACCATCACATTAATAATCATACCCGCAACCTGGTAACCATCAGCCCCGGGGATTTCGAAAAGCAAATAGCCTATTTGGCGCATAAAGGCTACAAAACCCTGAATATGGCTGAGGCGCTGGCTTATTTGCGCGGGGGTCGGCCTTTGCACGGGCGGGAAGTGTTGCTCACCTTCGATGACGGTTTTCTGGATAATTGGGTCTATGCTTATCCCATTTTACATCGTTACGGACTGAAAGCGGTATTATTTCTGGTGACCGGATTTGTGGAAATCGACGGCGCCCCCAGACCTCATTTGGGGCAAGTCTGGCAGCGCAAGATCGAGCACCGGCAATTGCCCATCATTCCGCAGCATAACGACTTTGATTATAAATCGGTCAGGATTGACAGGAATTCCGGCTGTTATGTGCGCTGGTCGGAACTGGTGCAGATGCAAGCCGACGGCGCTTTCGACATCCAGGCGCACGGGCATTTTCACGGGGAATATTTTTGCGCTGATAAAATCGTGGGCTTCAACACCAACGCCAATAACCGCCTGGCGCTGGTCACAGACGGGGATTGCCGTCCCGGTATTCCGGTTTATGAGAAAAAACCGGCGCTGGTCCAAACACGCTACTTCGATGATCTGCGCTTGCGGGATCATCTGGCCGTTTATGTGTCCGAACACGGGGGAAGTAATTTTTTCACCCGGCCTAAAAAGGATTGGGAGCAAGAACTGTATCGACAGAGTGAAGAATTCATCAGGCAATACGGTTTACAGGGGACTTGGGAAAAAATGGAAGATTATGAACGGCGGGTGCAAGAGGATTTAGCGGTTTGCAGGCAAGCAATTGAGAAAAATCTGAAAAAACCCTGTTTATCTATTGCCTGGCCGTGGGGTGGCTATAATAATCGCCTGATAAAACTTGCCCGGGAACTGGGTTATCAGGCGGCATTTACCACCGAGCGGGGAGCAAATTCCCCCGGCTGCGATCTGCTGAGCCTCAAGCGTTGTGTAGTGAAAAAAGGCAATTTGAATTGGTTTACCCGCCAATTGTTTATCTATTCCCGCCCTCAACTAAGCAAGGCATATTTAAAAGTCAGGGGAAAGATCTAATGCCTGTTTCCAAAATACTTTTTGTCTCCCACGGAGCGGCCTTAGGCGGTTCTCCGATAAGCTGTTATAATCTGATGAAAAATCTCAACCGGGATAAATTCACCCCGGTATTTGTCAGCGGCGAACAGGGGCCGATATTAGAACGTGCGCTCTCTCTGGGAATCACTTCATATGTTATTGATAAAAAAGGTTGGTTGGGACTGGGTTATATCGGCGGCTTTTATAAAATTCTTAAAAAAGAAAGAATCGATCTGCTGCATTTAAACACACTGACCTCTTACTATAAATATCCGGCACTGGCGGCCAAACTATGCGGTATCCCCATAGTCTGGTTGGTGCGGGAAGACCCGGAAAGTAAACGCGGCAAGCGCCTTTTTCCCTGGATAAAGCGTTTGGCGGATATAATCGTAACCGTTTCTTATGACACCAGGGACAAGATGTTTCCCCAAGCGATACCGCCCAATGTGCGGGTGGTACATAACGGTATCGATTTGCAGGAATTCCGCCCCCGGCCCAATGATTTTCTGCGGCGCAAATTCAATATTTCCGCTCAGGTTAAACTGGTCGGGACGATTAGCTCTTTAGAGGAGCGCAAAGGGGTGGAGTACCTGTTGCGGGCTGTCCCGCTGATTAAAAAGCACTGCACCGATTTCCGCTTGATGGTGATTGGCGAAGATCGCAGCAGACGCCAAAATTATCTGCACAAGATGCAGCAGATCATCGAGGAAGAGGGCATCGGGCCGGATGTTATTCTTACCGGGGCATTGGAAAACATCCCGGCAGTTATGAACAGTCTGGATATTTTCGTCCTCCCCAGCCTTTGGGAGGGATTGGCGCGTACCCTTCTGGAAGCCCTGGCCTGCGGCAAACCGATCGTAGCCACCAAAGCCGGCGGTAACCCGGAACAGGTCGAAAACGGCGTCAACGGGTTTTTGACGCCGCTAAAAGACCCAACCGGCCTGGCGGAGGCAATTATAAGCTTGCTGGTAAATGACGAACAAAGATTGAAATTCGGAAAAGCCGCCAGAAAGAAGGCGGAAGGGGAATTCGACTTAAATAACAATGTAGCGCAGATAGAAAATATCTACCATCAACTCTCCGGTTAAACCATATCATTTTCTAGTTGATACGACAAATTGTCATCCCCGAATGCCTTTATCGGGGATATGGTTTTTCAATCAGTTAAAACCAGATTCCCGATAACACCATTCGGGAATGACAACTAGAAAACGATATTACTTGCAATTAAGATTCAGGTGATGCTAAAATAATTTAATGGTAACACAGGCTTCCAGTCTGTGCTGCCATCCAACGTAAAAATCTTTTTGAATTTTAAATTTAAACTTTTAATTTTTAATTTACCAGATCGAGTAATCACAGTTTATAACCATCTCATACTAATTCGCTATTAATGATTAATGTAGAGCGGGAGTTCATCTCCCGCTTGTGGCGCTGCAAACGGGGGATGAACCCCCGTGCTACTACTACTACTACTACTACTACTACTACTACTACTACTACTACTACTACTACTACTACTACTACTAC
>JACRJN010000069.1 GCA_016235675.1 Candidatus Schekmanbacteria bacterium | reverse complement strand
TATTCGCCATTTGGCGTTGAATATGCTACGCAGTGTAAAAAAGAAACGTCAATCAATTAAAGGGTTACGGAAAAAAGCCGGTTGGGACAATGATGTTTTAAAAGAGATTCTTGCTCTTAAATTTATATGAGGTTGCCCTGTTTGCCTGCAAACAAGTAAACTCAATTATATTAACGTAGCGCAGACCTTTAGGTCTGCTTAAGGCGAGGCGGGACTAAAGCAGGACTGAGTGCTGAGTTATTTTACTCATACCTCATCCCTCAGTCCTGCCAAGAGGCAGACCTGAAGGTCTGCGCTACGACAATAAATTTACCTGTAAAAATTAATCAAACAACCGCCTGGAAAAATAAAAGGGGTTGCTTTTTAGCGCGCTACTGGGTATGATTGGTCTAATATATTCTTGTAAGTTTGAACTCAAAATATTCCCGTATGAAGGTTTAAGGCCAATACTTTTCACTTAACGTAGCGCAGGGCTTTAGCCTTGCTTATGGGGTGGCTTTGGCGGGAACGAAGGAGCAGACCTAAAGGTCTGCGCTACGTTAAGGGAACGGTATTTAGGCCATAAGGAGAAAAGTTATGGAGGAGAAAGGCTATTTGATGCTGGTGCTCCATGCGCATCTACCGTATGTTCGTCACCCGGAGCATGAAGAGTTTTTGGAAGAAGATTGGTTTTTTGAAGGAGTTACCGAGACCTATATTCCGTTGATCCATGTCTTTGAGGGACTGGTTAGGGACGGTGTCGATTTTCGCATGACCATGTCTTTGAGTCCGACCCTGGTCAGCATGTTTGTTGATCCGCTCTTGCAATCCCGCTACCTGCGCCATCTGGAATCGTTGATTGAGTTGTCGGAAAAGGAAATTCAGCGCACCAAAAAGTCAGACCCAAACTTTCAGTATCTGGCGCAAATGTATCACCAGAATTTTCTGAAGGTCAGGGAAACCTTTGTCGATAAGTACAACTATAATCTGGTCAACGCTTTTAAAAAATTTCAGGACGCTGGTTTTCTGGAGATCATCACCTGCGGAGCGACCCACGGTTTTTTTCCGCTGATGATGGTTCAGCCTCAGGCTGTGCGTGTCCAGATTCAGACGGCGGTCGAGCATTATACGCAGCATTTCGGGCGAACGCCCCGCGGCATCTGGTTGCCGGAATGCGGTTATACCCCCGGCGTGGACGATTTATTGAAAGAGGCGGGGATTAAATTTTTCTTTGTGGATACGCACGGTGTTCAATACGCCGAACCCCGCCCCAAATACAGTAATTTTGCGCCGATCATCTGCCCGTCGGGAGTGGCGGCCTTCGGGCGGGATCAGGAATCATCCAAGCAGGTCTGGAGCTCCGAGGAAGGCTATCCGGGAGATTTTAACTACCGGGAGTTTTATCGCGACATCGGTTTCGATCTGGATTTCGATTATATTAAGCCCTATATCCACAAAGACGGCATCCGAATCAATACCAGCATAAAATATTACCGCATTACCGGCAAAACCAATCACAAGGAACCCTATAATCCGCAGTGGGCTGCGGAAAAAGCGGCGGAACATGCCGGCAATTTTATGTTCAACCGGGAGCGGCAGGTCGAACATCTTTATGGCGCCATGGGAGAAAAGCCGTTAGTGGTGGCGCCTTATGACGCCGAGCTGTTCGGTCATTGGTGGTATGAGGGGCCGGAGTGGATTAACATGCTTTTCCGCAAGACCTGTTACGATCAAAATGTTTATCGCACGATTACCCCCAGTGAATATTTAGAGCGCTATCCCAACAGACAGGTTTGCAGTCCATCGCTATCGAGTTGGGGGTACAAAGGTTATTGCGAGGTGTGGCTGGAGGGCAGCAACGATTGGGTTTACCGGCATCTGCACAAAGCCGCCGAGCGCATGACGGAGCTTGCCCATACCTATCCTCAGGCTGACGGGTTATTGGAACGGGCGCTCAAGCAGGCGGCACGTGAACTGCTTTTGGCGCAAAGCAGCGATTGGGCATTTATCATGAAAACCGGGACGGTGGTGGAATACGCGGTAAAGCGTACCAAGACCCATCTCTGGCGCTTCAACAAGCTGTATGCCGACATCAAGCAAAATCAGATAGTAGAGGAATGGTTGTGGGATGTAGAAAGCAAGGATAATCTTTTCCCCGATATTAATTATCGGCTTTATGCGAGTTGATTTTATTTCATCTTCGGTAGCACAGGCATCTTGCCTGTATGTTGCGGCATAAAATGGAAGTTTTAGATTTAACCGACAACTTCCACTAATTGTGCCGTTTTTGTGTGGGCGTTGCCCACATTACAGGCAAGATGCCTGTGCTACCAATTGGTGGGCACAGTGATTAACCAGGGCTAAAGCCTTGGAACTGCGAGGGAAATAATAGGGATTTTTGCATGGATAAACCAGTAATACCGATCAAAAAATTGCCGGGGTGTGAAGATTTGCCGTTACCCGCTTATATGACGCCACAGTCAGCGGGGATGGATATTTATGCCGCGGTTGAACAGGATACCACCCTGGCTCCCGGCGGACGTTGTCTGATTTCAGCGGGGATTTCCATTGCCCTGCCGGCAGGATATGAGGCGCAAATCCGCCCGCGCAGCGGTTTGGCGGCAAAGCACGGCATCGGCTTGTTAAACAGTCCGGGAACAATTGACGCCGATTATCGCGGCCCGATAAAAGTAATCTTAGTAAACCACGGTAAGGATACTTTTGTAGTGCGCCGCGGCGAGCGTATCGCCCAGATGGTCATCAGTCCGGTTTGTCAGACACAATGGAGTCTGGTGGCGGAGCTGGATGAAACCGAGCGGAATGCCGGAGGCTTCGGGCATACGGGAAGGTAGCAGGACTGAGTATTTAACTCAGTCCTCATTACTCAGTCCTAAAAAGTGGGGGGAACAAAAATCAGTATCACACTATGCGTTTTAGGCAGCGGCAGCAAGGGTAACGCCATATACCTGCGCAGCGGGCAAACCAGCTTATTGATCGACGCCGGACTGAGTATGCAGCAGCTTGGGCGGCGTCTGGCGGAGATCGGTGTCCGCTTAAGTGAAATTGATGCCATACTGCTTACTCACGAACATCGGGATCATTTGGCCGGGATCAAGGTCTTGCACAAGCATTATCCCCTCCCGCTTTACCTTAATCAGGCAACCAGACAGGCCGCAGGCGATTTATTACCTGAGCAGTCCCGCTGGGAAATCTTCAATAACGGCGAGCGGTTCCGCGTCGGCGATCTGACTGTCGAAGCCTTCAGCATTTCCCACGATACCGTCGATCCGGTCGGGTATGTTATCCATAACGGCACCCATAAAGTAGCCATAGCCACCGACCTGGGCTATGTTACCAATCTGGTGCGGGAAAAATTGAAAGCCGCCGATCTGTTGGTGCTGGAATCCAATCACGACTTGGAGATGCTGAAAAACTGCCCCTACCCCTGGCCGCTGAAGCAGCGGGTCTGGGGACGGCAGGGGCATTTGTCCAACGCTGAGAGCGCATCGTTACTACGGGAGTTATGTCATCCGAAGCTGCAACATGTGGTTTTGGCACATCTCAGTGAGACCAATAATCAGGAAAGCCTGGTGCGCAACGTGGTGCAAAGAGTGTTAACCGACTGCGCATCGCATGAGGTAGTTTATTCCATCGCCAGCCAGGATCGGATTGGGCAGAGAATTCATTTGGTTTGAAATAAACAAAGGATAAAGAGATGAAGGGGCTTTTGCGGCGTATTTCTATAGACCCAAATGTCTGTTTTGGAAAACCCTGTATTCGGGGCACACGGATTTGGGTCTCGCTTATACTGGATTTTCTGGCAAACGGCATGAGCATTAACGAGCTATTGAAAGAATATCCGCAATTGACTGAGGAAGATATTAGAGCCGCTATCGCCTACGGTGCCGAGATGTCCAGGGAACGATATGTTGAAATTCCGGTTGGGGCGCATGAGTGAAATTCAAACTGGATGAAAATTTCGGCAATAGAACACAAGAGCTTTTTCGAGCGAAAGGATACGATGTCCAATCAGTTCTTAGCCAAAGATTAAGCGGATGTTCAGACAGTAATCTTTACGAAGTTTGTTATGCAGAGCAACGTTGCTTGATTACACTGGATTTGGATTTTGCCGATGTGTTGCGGTTTCCTCCATCACGTAGCTACGGAATTGTGGTCATAAGAATTTCGCGCAATAACCGCTATGCCTTACTGGAGCTGTTAGTAAGGCAATTTTTGAATGCTCTTTCAGAAATGTCGGTTACGGGAAAGCTATGGATTGTAGAAATGGGAAGGATTCGTATTCATGAGGCAAATAATGACAATGAGTAAGTATAATTTTTTGTGTAGCTTTTTGCTTAGATAATAATTTAATCGGAGTAACAATGGAAAAGAGAACCAAACTTTACGAAGGCAAGGCCAAGATTCTCTATGAGACTGATGACCCGAATTTGTTGATTCAGTATTTCAAGGACGCCGCCACCGCCTTTAATGCCCTGAAGAAGGGGACTATAGTTAATAAGGGTATCTTGAACAATCAGATTTCCAGCTTTATCTTTCAGCTTTTGGAGCGGGAGGGGGTAAAGACTCATTATGTCCAAACATTGAATGAGCGGGAAATGCTGGTTAAAAGGCTGAAGATTTTTCCGCTGGAAGTGGTGGTGCGCAATATCCTGGCCGGAAGTCTGGCCAAGAAGTTTAATCTGGAAGAGGGGCGGACGCTGCCGTTTCCCATTCTGGAATTTTATTATAAAGACGACAGCCTAGGCGATCCCCTGATTATCGAAGACCATATCCGCGCCTTCGGCTGGGCGGCTCCTCAGGAATTGGAGCAGATTAAGCAGATGACCTTAAAGGTCAATCAAATTCTGTCCGCCTTTTTGCTCGCGAAAGGGATTCTTTTAGTGGATTTCAAACTGGAGTTCGGCGCCCATCAGGGGGAAATTCTCTTAGGGGATGAGTTCACCCCGGATGGCTCACGTCTTTGGGACGCTCAAACCGGCGAAAAGATGGACAAGGATCGTTTCCGTAGGGATTTAGGCAAGGTGGAAGAGGCTTATCAGGAGGTTTGCCGGCGGATTACGGGATAATGAATTAAAACAGTAGCGTTGGGGTTTATCCCCAACATGCAGACACAGGGATATTACCCCTACGTCAAAGGCGGGGGATAAACCCCCGCGCTACTTTCAGGTAAATCATGCAGGAGAAAAATAAATGTGGCAGGCTAAGGTTTATGTGACCCTAAAACCGGGAGTGCTCGATCCCCAAGGCAAGGCGGTAGAGCAAGCCCTTAAATCATTAGGTTATGAGCAGACACAAAGCGTGCGTCTGGGTAAATATATGGAACTGGAATTGGCCGCCGATTCATTGGATAGTGCCAAAACTCAATTGGATGAAATGTGCCGCAAGCTCTTAGCCAATACGACCATTGAGAATTACCGCTTTGATTTGAGCGAGAAGAAGGCGTAGGCCGTTAATTACCAGGAAGCACACGAAGATCACGAAGAACAATCGAAGAGGTTAAAAATTTGGTAGCGTTCTCAATAAGACACCCAAAGCGTCATTGCGAGGCAGCCTTATCGCCGAAGCAATCTCTCCGCACGCATGGAGATTGCTTCGCTTCGCTCGCAATGACGCTTCAGGTCTTCTGTTGAGAACGCGACCAAAATATTTGTGCTACTTTGAGGATAATTGAAATACAAACAAAAAATTTCTTCGTGCCCTTCGTGTGCTTCGTGGTGATCCCCCATCCCTCAAAAACTATGTTCCAATCCAATGGCCATACCAGGACAGCAGATTAAACAAATTCCAGATACGCAGGCTGTTTTCCGCCTCGGTTTGGCGGTGGCGGCGGAAAATTTCATGGATGTAATCCACCTGGAAGTAGTGCTGAATAAAGGGTGAATGAACCAGCGAATCTTCGGCGTAGCGTAAAAATTCAGGCGAGAGCATATCCTTATAGGGGCCGCCGAAGCCCATCTTGCGCCGATAAACAGTCTCGTTCGGCAGATAACCCTCCGCCGCTTTTTTCAAAATATATTTTCCCATACCGTTTTTCAACTTCAATCCCGCCGGAACATTCATGGCGAATTCGACCAGCTTGTGATCCAGAAACGGCACCCGCGCCTCAATCGAACTAATCATGGACATCTTATCCACCCGCATCAGCAACAGCTCCGGCAGGCGAATTTTCAATTCCAGATAAATCATCTTCTCCATGAAATCCACATCGGGTTTTTGCGAACAAAGCTTATGGAAGTATTGTCTGACCACGTCATACGGATCAACCTGTAGGGCTTTGGCGTAATGTTCTTTCCTCAGCAAGTTAGCCTTTTCCAACTCTCCATAAACATACACCCCGCCGTAAAACAGCTCTTTGTTCTGCCGCGCCCGGTTGACAATATCCAGGCGATCGATGTCCAGCCAGGGTTTAGCCATCTGAAATGCCAGGTTTTTCATAAAGCCCGGCAGTGGTGTAAATTTGCGCCAGAATTGATGATAAACCCGGAGCAGTTCGGCAAATCCCTCATAGCCGAAGAAAAGCTCGTCGCTGCCTTCCCCTACCTGCACAACAATTGTATTATTGTCTTTTGCTAGTTTGGCCACAAAATGCAGGGCGACACACATTGGATCGGCGATCGGCTCATCCTGATGATGGATCAGGGTCGGCAGAAAATCCAGCAGGTCTTGGCTGCTGATTAGACGCTCGTGGTGGTTGGTCTTGAAGAGTTGGGCAATTTCACGGGCGCTTTGGAACTCCTGACGGCCATGGACGTTGTCAAAGCCGATAGTAAAAGTATCTACCGGACGGTTCATGATGCGGGACATGAAGGCTACATTCAGGCTGGAATCCACCCCGCCGCTCAAAAACACCCCGAAGGGAACATCGCTCATCATGCGTTTTTCCACGGCCTGGTCGAACAGAGAGCGGATTTGCCCGATGTAATAGCCCTCATCCTGGGGCTGCTCCATATGAGGTACGATCGCATCCCAATATTGTTCGGTTTTAATATTGCCCTGGCGATCGCAAATCAGATACTGCCCGGCAGCCAGCTTGTAAATTCCCTTGAACATGGTCAGGGGCGGGGGAACGCTGGTAAAGGTCAGATATTGAAAAAGAGCGGTCTCGTCCAATGTGCGCCGGATGAAAGGACAGGCCAGGATAGCCTTGATTTCCGAGGCGAAAATCAACATCCCGTTGTGAACGGTGTAATAAAGCGGTTTGACGCCAATGCGGTCGCGTAGCAAAAAGAGCCGGCCTTGGCGCTTATCCCAGATACCGATGGCGAACATCCCCTCAAAGCTTTGAACGCAATCCACCCCTTTTTCTTCGTAAAGATGCAGGATGGTTTCCGTATCGGTATGGGAGGTATAGCGGTGTCCGGCTTGTTCCAGCGATGGACGAATTTTTTGATGATTATAAATCTCACCGTTGAATGTCACCCAAACCGATCGATCCTCGTTGCACATCGGTTGATGCCCGGCAGTGGAAAGATCGATAATGCTCAGACGACGATGCCCCAACCCGATGCCCCGGCTTTGATCAATGTAAACGCCCTGATCATCCGGGCCGCGATGCGCCATGGTTTGGCACATGGCGGATAATAAATCCTCGGTTATTACAAAATCCACATCGGCGTAATTAAAAATGCCGCAAATACCGCACACGGTTACCTCTCGTTGTAATTCAAGGTTAATATCTTTAAATCCGAATGGCGGGCAATTAAATCAAAATGTTTATCATAATGCAAAAGCAGGCAGTTATGTTCGATTGACAGGGCAGAAATAAGAATATCGGTGGCTGGAACAGTGATGCCTTTTCTTTTTAAGGAAAAGGCCAATTGTGCAGCTTTAAACCATATATCATCATCGGTTGGCAGGAAATGTAAGGCTTCCAAATAACTTTGTAAGTTGACATATTCTTTCTGGTTGATAGCCCCCTGAAGCAATTCCAGTACAATAAGACCGGAAGTAACTATCAAATTCTCGTCAAGGGCACTTATAATTTGTTCTTTTATTTTTTCAAAACCCTCTTTTTTGAAGCTACAAATCCAGGCTGAGGTATCTACCAGAATTTTAGTCTTCACTTCTGATTTTCTCCAAGGCTTTTAAATCTAAATCAATCGCGTAATTACCGATTAAAGATTTCAAAGCCTCCCGCTTTTTCATTTTTAAATAATCGTCAATAGCCACTAAAATAGCTTTTTTTTTGCTTTTGGCGCCGGTAAGAATGACTATTTCATTTAACTTATTTTCATCAAGTTCGACCATTGTTTTCATGGAATCTTCTCCCTTATTTTTTTATGCCATTCTTGCACACTTCCCCGATAAAAGCAAAGAAATGCCGGCGCTGCACCTTGGGCGCTTTCAGGATATAAAGGGCAAGGCAGATAAAACCCCAAAGTTTTTTGGCAATGCTTGGCTGATTTTTCAGCGCGTTCTTGAAAGTCTCCGAAATGATGCCTTTATTTTCCTCAGCGTCGAAAGCCACGCCTAACCCGGTTTCGAACAGGTATCTATAATCATACACAGAATTATAGTCAAAGGCTCTGGCGAAAAAAGACCGGGCATAAAAGCGCTTGGAGGTTTGTTCCAGCAGGCGTCCGGGTAAAATCTTTGTTGAATAAAGCGGTACATCATCGATGGTGATATGGTCGAAGCCGGATTGGAAATAACCGGTTTTGTTCCAGGAAAAATTCGAAGGTAACATTTTGTTTATTTTGGCGATTTCGTATAATTCCGTACCGGGGAAAATCATGGCCGGGGCAAAGCTGATGTGATCGACCCGCAATTCCAGGCACAGTTGATAGGTTTCCTCCAGCTCCCGCATGGTTTCACCGGGATGCCCCAGCATGAAAAGCGTCCCGATGCTTTTGAATTTCAGCTTTTTGGCAGTGTTGACCGCGTGGCGTACTTGCTCTTTAGTGATATTCTTTTTGATATTCTTCATGATTTGTTCGTTACCCGCTTCGATGCCGAAACGGATTTTATCGCAGCCGGCCTTTTGCGCTAATCTCAATAGGTCTTCATCGATGGGATGGACGCGAGCCAAGCAATCCCAGGTTATATTCAAATCGTCCTTGACGATCTGTTCGCAGATATATTTAGCGCGTTTGATATGACAGGTAAAGGTGTCGTCTTTAAAATGCACCCGTTTTTTGCCGTAATCCTTCAAAACCTGCTTCATTTGATTAAGAAAACGGTCAGCGGATAAAAAGCGCAGGCGTTTGTTCCACAAAAAGGGACTGGCGCAGAAAATACAGGTATTGGGACAGCCGCGCGCCCCCATCACCGCATGGAAGGGGTATTCCTCCATCGGCAGCAGTTGCCAGGCCGGATCAGGCAGATCGTCCAAATTTTCAATCAACGCTTGTGGTTTGTTGACCGTGATAGCGCTTTTCCCCCGAAAGGCAATCCCGTCGACTTGCCCAAGCGGCGTATTCTCCTGATGTGCTTTCAGCAAATTATGTAACGATAATTCGCCCTCTCCGATAACCACAAAATCGATAAATGCCAGTTCTGCCAGAGTTTCCCGCGGGGTGAAACTGACATGCGGCCCGCCTACCACTACCTTAGCTCCAAGGCTCTTGGCGATTTCAGCCACCTTGAAAGCGCTGAAGCGGTTGAAGGTAAAAACCGACACCCCGACAAAATCCGGAGCCTGGCGCTTTAACTCGTCCTGAATCTGATCGTGGGACAGACCCAATGCCTCGGCATCAATAATCTTGACGTCGATATTGTGCCGGAGCAGGTAAGCCCCCAGCGAAGCCAAACCCAAAGGCGGTTCGTATTTTAAATGTAGTGAAGGCGGATTTACTAAGGTTATTTTCATGGCGTGTGTATGATAGTATAAACTGGAAATTAATGTCAAATCAAAAAGATAAATCTTTTCATGGGGTGGATAGAAGATTAAGGATGTTTGAGAATATCATGGCTGCCGATTCGCCTTAGAATATACGTATCTTCTACCTTTTGAAAAGTGAATCTATAGGAATAGCTGATTCGCCCTTCCCAAATTTCTCTGGGGTCTTCCATCTTTTTAATTCTTAATGAAGGATGTTGGGGGTTGGAAAATAAGAGTTCCAGATGTTTGTCGGTCAGTTTTTGCAGTTTTGCAGGTAAAAATTGATAGTCTTTGATGAAAGGCTTGGTAAAAAGGATTTTCATACTTTCGATTTTTTTAGGGCGGTTAGCGCATCTGCTATGTTATCAAAAGGGCCGACTATTTCTCCTCTTGCAATGGCTTCGTCTGCTTCTTTTTCAGCCTGTTGCCATTTTTTAGAATACCATGTTTTGTCTTTATGGGCTATTTTAATCGGTGTTAAGACAATTTTTTCATTTTCCAGATTCAAATCAAAAGAATCACCTGCCACTAATTTGAGTTCCGCAAAGATATTATGGGGAATAATAATTTGGTGGCGTAAGCCGACTTTTACACTGGGCATAACAAAACCCTCTAAAAATTTTTATTGGTTCGACAAATTAAGTATAACCTTCGGATAGTATGGTGTCAAGAAGGGGGGAGATAATAATTATCAACTTATTCCTTGCTGAACCTTCACCTCCCACCTGCCACCGCCCGGTATTCTGATCTTCCAGAAGAATAACCAAATCTGCCCCTGGTAGATGCGCTCGTAGCCGTCTTCGGCCTGGGAGACGGTGTAGAGGGGCATACTCCAGAGGTTGGCCGCCCGATCGAAGGTAAAATTGAGATTCAATTTGATGTAGCTGATGATGAATTTTACCTCTTTTTGTGCTGCGACAGATACGGGATCATAAAGGCTGCCGGCGCCCTCCGGGGTTTGCCAATAGGTGCCGTCCGGATATGCCGGGGCGATGTTGAATTCGCTGCCGAAGCAGATTTCCAGTTCCTGGTCGCTTTGGTTGCTGATTTGGTATTGAATTTCCATCCCGCCGGAATCCGCAGCAATAGTCAGGCTCTTTTTCAACAGGAGCGGGTAATTGACGTTATCCTTCCAGACCCTTCCGGAACGTTCCAGATCGATCACAATTTTGCGCCCGTTTTTACCGGAATTTTTCTTGATTTGGTAATTATAGGGCTGATTGATAAAATCCCCCAACTCGGCGTAATTCCCCTGCCAGAAGTCCTGTTGGCCGGTTTGGGGCGTGAAGAAATGATCGATCAGCGAAAGCCGTTGATAATTATCGTATGACAGGTACTTATCCAAATCCTGGTCTTTCAGGTTTTGAATCTCGTGGATGGTTTGCGCTCCCGATTTCGGCTGATTACTTTGAGCGATTAATTGCTTAATCTTTTCGTGATAGGTTTCCGGGCGCCGGGTCAGGTTATTGGCAAAATTGAGTCCCGCCGGTTTATAATCCCAGGAATACAGCGCCCCGCCCAAATCGGCGTTGACGGCTAAACTTAATTGGCTGTTATTGATTAATATGGAATTGGTGCCGTTTAAAAGCAAGTCTTGGCTTTCCGCATCTATCCAATTGCTGTCTTTAGGATGCTTCATTTGATCCAGCAACATCCCGCATTTGATTAAATGATCATAAATACCCTTGCGCAAATGAGGCAGATACAAACCGCCGAACACCCCGTGCCAGTAGGCGCAGTTACATTGCCCCTGCCAGAGTTCGTTTTGCGCCAGCGCCAGCGTATCCTTGTCCCTGGTATTCAAGTCCTGCAACTGTTGAGAAAGATAGAGCATTTTTTTGTGCATCTGGTTGGATTCCGGATATTTGACCAGGAAATTGCGCCAGAAGCCGCCCTTTAAAAAGCGATAGCAATTCTGACAGGCCGGATTATGTTCGGCGGCGTGTTTGGCTTCTTCAAAGGCCCGCCGCCGCGGCGTGGGCAGCGCCCATTCCATCATTTCGCTGTAGGATGCAGTGGGCAGATAGACATTTCCCAAGGGTTTATGCGCCGTGATCAATTCCGAGTATGTGGAAATCTTCAGCCATTGCATATTATCCTGTAACATCTGGAAAAAACGCTCCAGCCAGCGTTCGGTATAAACCGTATGATAGGTATGCGGCCAGACCCCGAATTTCTCGCCGTCATCGCCCATCTGCACTATGAGATTAGATCGCCCGCTTTGCTTTAATGACTGTAAATATTGGATGGTTTCTTCCGGCGGATGAAAGGGAATCAGGTAGCGCAGGCGCATACTGCCCGGAAACACCTTAATGGTTGCACCATTTTCCTCGCTCAGATAATAGCCGAAAAGGTCATCCCCTTCCAGTCCGACCTCGTGAAAATGGGAATCGTCCACCACCACATATTCCAGACCGCAATCGGCCAGGGATTTGACCAGATGCGGCTCCCAGACCCGTTCTGCCAGCCAGAAGCCTTTGGGTTCGACTCCAAACTGATCTTTAATGAAGCGGTTCATTTTTTCAATCTGCCCACGTTTGTCGGCATCGGGCAGGATGGCCATTATCGGTTCGTAGAAGCCTCCCGACATGATTTCGATTTGTCCGCGTTCTGCTAAACCGCGTATTTTTGCGATGAATTCCGGATGAGCGCGCAGGAAGTATTCCCAGAGAATCCCCGAATAGTGCAAGGTCAGTTTAATGTTGGGAAAGCGTTCCAGTATTTCGATGAAGGGAGAATAGGCCTGATGATAAGCCTGTTCCAAAATATGCTCAAAATTGCCTACCGGTTGGTGATTATGAATGGCCAAGGCCAATGAGATCATGATAGGTTGCCCCCCATGGTTTAAATTTCGTAGTCGAAAGCCCTTTTGGGCTGCCTTTATATTCGTAGTCCCAGCCCTTTAGGGCTGATCCTCATGGCATTAGCCATGCAACAAAGCCTCACAAATCATTAAACCCTTTTCAATATAAATTCAAGCGGTTTCAGGTGAACATACCTTTAATCTCAGCCCTTTGGGGCTGAAAATGCGTGGCTAAAGCCACGGGACTACAGTTTTTAAAATTCTGTCCTCAGGCCGAAACATCGATTTGTAGGGTGGGCTGTGCCCACCGTTTGGTACCCCTCTCGCGCTGCCCGTACCCGCAAAGATGGACAGATTTATTTTCTGCCGCTAAAGTTATGCTTGCCCGGCGTAGGATTCGGTGGGCACAGCCCACCCTACACTTCTTTAAACGGATCGACAAATACCACTTCTTCAACAACTTGCCCAGATTGAAAATCTTCGGTGTATAATTTTTTGATTCCTGATTTTTTGGCCGCAGCCCAAATCATTGCATCCCAAAAAGAAAAGCAGTAGACTTTACTGCCTCTTATAGCCTCTTGAATCATAAAAACATCTGGAATAATTATTTGCCAATAATCAGATAAATTATTAATAATAGCCGCTGCTTCTTGTGCATACACAATGGTATTATTGGGGCGGGTTGCCCGGACAAAAAATTCACACAGTACTTGTATGCTTATCACCCCGGATGTTTGTAACCAACATTTTTTGATTAATTCTTTGGCGATTTCGTGTTTTCTTCCCGCATTCCGGTCATAGGCATAAAGAAGTACATTAGTATCAATAAAAAGCCTATCGGTCATGTAGTTCGCTTCTTGAATGATAATACGGCCCCCCCCCTAAGGGAAAGCCTTTATCCATACGTTCAAATTCTTGTTTTAAAGCGGTCTCAAACGCGGAATCTTTTTCATTCTTATCCTTAAAAATTACATCTACAATCATCCCTTTTTTGGCCTTGACAGGCTCCAGAAGTTTTACGGTGTTTCCATTGAAAATGCCTTTTATTACTGCCATGTTTGTGTCCTTTTTTTAATATCGTAGTCCCAGCCCTTCAGGGCTGATCTTTGATGTTTCGGTGTGTCCCCACGCCGAAACCGTAAAGGGGAACGTTACCCCTTGATAGTTTCGGCCTGAGGACAAACCGAAACATCGATCTGTAGGGTGGGCTGTGCCCACCGTTTGGTACCCCTCTCGCGCTGCCCGTACCCGCAAAGATGGATATATTACACAATTTCTGCCGCTAAATATTAATTGCCCGGCATAGAATCGGCGGGCACAGCCCACCCTACTTTTGCTGGATGATTTCTTTGAGTTTTTGCATGTCTTGTTCGTATTTATCGGTTAGCGCTTTTGCTTCTTGGCTGTTATTAATTACTCGTGGAGTAATCATCAAAACCAACTCATTTTTAACCGTTTCTTCACTGATGCTGCCAAAGAGATAGCCCAAAACAGGAATATCCATTAACCAAGGGATTCCCGATTTTGTTGTGCTTCGCCTTTCCTTAATCAAGCCACCTATGATCAAACTCTGCTCATCTTGCACTACCAATGAAGTATTTACATCCCTTTTGGCAAAACTTGGGCCTATGTTCTTTGCTGGATCACCCCCACTCTTTAGTTCACTAACCTCTAAACCAATCTTAAGCGCTACAAATTTTTTCTCGTTGATATTAGGGGTAATTGTCAGTTTGATACCCACATCTTTATATTCATACGAGTACTGGGTTGGATTATTGGCTCCGCTGGTTCCGGTAATGGTTGTTTTGGGAATCGGCTCTTGGTCAACAATGTTGATACTTGCCTCTTTATTGTCAGCGGTCAAGATATGCGGGCTGGAAAGAATATTTACATTGCCTTTGCTGGCTGAAAGAGAAATTATCGCCCGCAAACTATTAGTGTGCTGCATCAAATAAGTTAACCCACTTCCGCCGATTAAGCCGGAAACGCTGCTATTGCCGGACAGGCGTCCAATGCTAGTAACATTACCATTTTCATCTTTTACTAGTTGTGCCGTTGCCCATTCCAATCCAAATTTAGTAGAGTTATCCAGCGTCACATTAGCAATCAGCACCTCCACCAATACCTGTTGCGGCAGAATATCCAGCTTGGTAATCAACTCCATCAGGCGTTTGAAATCGATGGGGGTGGTTTTGACGATCAGGGCGTTGATGTCCGGGTCGGCGATGATGTTGATTTCCCCCTCCGTTTCCGATTCCAGGCTCTCGCCGGGTGCGCCTACCGGCGGAGGAGCCGGGACTGGTTCTTTCTTGCGTATCGCCTCTTTAGCCTTTTGGATGGCGGAGGCGGCCGCGGTGGCAGCGGGGGTTTTCTTCTCCCCTTTTTGTTTTTTGTAAACGGAATTCAGGGTATTGGCTAATTTGGAAGCGTCGGCGTTTTCCACATAATAGACGTAAATCTTCTCCCCACTGCTTTCCTCGGTAGGAACGTCCAATAAATCAATAATTTTGAAGAGGCGTTTTAAGTTTGATTCCACCTCGTTGATGATCAACAAATTGGTTTCTTTGTGCGTGATGATATTCCCGTTTTTGGAGACCAGGGGTTTGATGATGTTGGATACATCATTGGCGCTGATATGCTCCAGGGGGATGATTTGCGTGACCATCACATCCTCGTCGCTCAATTCCGTCTCGTCTTTACCGATTTTTGTGAGGATGGGATGTTGCTTAGCCTCCGGCGCCGGGACTATTTTGTAATAATGACCGGATTTGACGGCGGAAAAACCGTTGAGAGATAAAATGGCGTGTAAGACCTCTTCCAGGCTCTCCCTGGGGATTTTTTTGTAGGTCTGAATGGTAATCTTGCCCTTGACCTTCGGCCCCAGAATATAGTTCATGCCGATCAGTTCGGTGATGGTTTGCATTACCACGTCCAGATCGGCGTCTTCAAAGTTGAGGACGATATATTTGTCATCCTCCATTTCCACGCCGGGCTTGCCTTTGCCGGTTTCCTTTACTTCCTCCGGCGAAAGCCGGGCGGCATCCTCAGGCTTTGCTTCCTTGCTTTCTTCTTTGACTTCCTTTTTCTCTTCTGGTACAGGAGGCGCAGCGGGTGTTGCCGAATCTTTTGCTTCAGGGGCCGGGCCTGGCTCCGGCGGCGGCAGCATAGAGTCGATCTTAGGCGTTGGGGCGCAAGCGCTCAGCAAAATAAAGATCCCCAATAGTATCCAATGCGTTTTATGTTTTCCTTTAGCCATACTTATAAATCTCCTGCTAACCTTGGTTTTGTCAAAAAATATTCCCCCGTTGTACTCGTAGTCGTAGTGCCAGGGCTTTAGCCCTGGAAATTCAGCCCTAAAGGGCTGGGACTACGTCGCTACGTCGCTTTTGTATAATTTCATTTGATGTTTCGGTGTGTCCCCACACCGAAACTATCGAGGGGTAACGTTCCCCTTTTATTGTTTCGGCGTGAGGACACGCCGAAACATCAAGTAACAAGCTACCTCATCCGCGGGGGTATCGGGCGTCTTCTCATCATGAACGGGTCTTGTTGATTTTCATCGGGAGCATCCATATCGCCTCCGGGCTGCGGAGGCGGCACAAAACCGCTGTGGCCGGGGCTTGACGAGCTGCTACCTTTTTTGGTGATACGCAGCAAGACCTGAAATACCTTGCCCTCGCGTTCCAACACCACCCGATCGGAATCGATCTTAACGATTTTCGCCTCCGAAATAATATCGCCGACGTGAAAACGTCCCATCGGTTCCTCTATTATCCTATAACGCGTCGGAGGCGCATAGCGATTAAATCCCCGCACCTGTTGTTGATGCGGCGAACTGATCTCCTCCCGCTTGTGACCGCGCATCAGAGCTGCATTTTCGCCATTATCGTCAATTATACCAATTAATATCGGATCCGGATAGGACGGTGGTGGTGACGGCGGTGGCGGTGGAGGCGGCTCCGGCGCGGCCGGTTTTGGTGGCGGCGGTGGTGGTGGTGGTGGTGGAGTCCATTCCCGCCGATCAGGTCTGAACAAATTCCGTTCCCCGATAATCTTATAATCCGCTAAACTTGCCTGCCTTTTGCCGGTTTCATTATCTTCCTGAGCTTTATTTTGTCTGGGTTTGGCTTGCGCCAGGACAGTCTGCTCCCCTTGATAGGGTACTTCCCAGAATTTTTTCAGGTAAAATCCCAGGTAGGCTATGCAAGCCAGTAATAATATATTGATAATGGTTTTACGCACAAGTTATACCTGTTGTTTTATAGGCTTCGGGCTCCGGGCTTCAGGCTCCGGGTTAAAATTTTTTGCATTTTCTTAAGCCCGTAGCCTAAAGCGACTGTGCCGCAACTATCAAAAGTCACATTTTACCTAAAAAGTCATTGCGAGCGAAGCGAAGCAATCCCTGTATCTTATTGAGATTGCTTCACTCCTTCGTCGTTCGCAATGACGGTATCGGGAGTTTGATGCAAAATGAACAGTTCCGGCACAGACCCTAAAGCCTGAAGCCTATAAAAATCATATTTTATGAACGCTTACCATTAGACGCCGGCGCTTCCTGTTTCTGCTGCCCGTCGTCTTCCGGCATTTTATTCTTAATCAGCCCGAAAACGGTTAACATGGCTTCCACATTACTGGGATTGCGCACATCGTTGACCTTGATTTTGGTTTCTGCGACGATCAAAGCCGTCGGGCAATTTTCAATTTGGAACAGAACCTTCCTCAAATCGGATACCAGGCAATTGAGTGCAATTTGCACCGGTATTTTTTGATATTCGTCCGCGTCCTGCGGTGAGATTATTTTTTCGCTGCTGATTTTAACATTTTCTTTATTGGTTATGTTTTTCAACAATTTTTGCAATTCAGCCGCCGCCAGTGACGGGGTTTCCCCTTTAAGTAAATTTTTTTCCGCCAAAGTTATTTCCCCATTGACTGTTTTAATTTGGGTTTCCAGTTCTTTTTGCCGGGCTATCTTATTGTTGCTTTTAGCTAATATTAAGCTGTTGGCGGCCAGTTTATCCCTTACCCCGGCCTGACTTTCCATTACCGGAGTAATGCCCCAGCGATAGGCGATAATCAGCAGAATTATCACCCCGCCAATCCAGATAATGGTTTTTTCTCTATCTTGCAGCGCCATTTTCTTCCTCTGCTTCGCTGTCTTCTTGGCTTTCCAGGCGTATTTTCAGCTTAAATTTTTCCTTGCCTTCATCCGTGATTCCCCCGGTGGTAATAGCTGAGGTAAATTGCACATCACGAAAAAGCCTGGATGCTTCCAGCATGGGGACTAAATTTGAAGCGGATTCGGCATAGCCTGCGATTTCCACCTCTTTATGGGTCATTTTGAAATTATCCAGCCAGACGTCGGTCGGCAATTTGATGGTCAATTCCTTCAATACCTCCAAAACCGACAAAGTTTTATGGGTTAGCTTCAGCAGATTTCCCTTTTGTTCTTCAAATTGCCGGTAGCGCGTCGTCAGTTTTTCAATCTCGGCTAATTGCGGTTTCAGTTCGGCGATTTGCTTGTTGGTACGCTCCAGTTCCTGGCGTTCCTTAATCAGATAACTTGCGCCCAATGTCGCCAAAAGCAGGCTTAATATAACTCCCAATACGATGGGAGCTACCACGCTGTTTTCTTCCCTGACCGTTTGTTCTTCGGGCGGGAGAAGATTCAACCCATGAACGGATTCGGGCATCCCTTCCAGAGCCAAACCCACGGCGGCAGCCCCTTCCGGCGGCAGCTTTATTCCGTCGGCGTTTATTCCCAGCGCCGGATCCCAGATTTTAGCTGCGATTCCAAGACAGGCTTCCAGGTAATCGGCCAATAAGGTTTTAGCCCCGGCGCCGCTGATAAAAAGATTCTGAACGGACAAATCTTTGTTGTTTTGCTGCCAGCCGGTTAACAGCAACCGTGTTTCCTCGCTGATTTTATCCGCTAAAATGCGGATTTCTTCGTCCATCGGTGCTTGAATTTTTTCCAGATTTTCCGTGTCGGCTTCAATCTTTATCAGGCGGGCGATAGGCGGGGTGTTTTTGTCGGCGCTATGGGAGAAGACGAATTTGTTATTTTGAATCAGCGCGAATTCTATTTCTTCCAGGCCCACATCGATGATAACATAATTTTCGATCTGGTTTAGCTGCGGATGAAGCCCAACAAACAACGCAAAGGTGGTCAATTCCAGCCGGTTGTAACTTAGTCCGGCGCTTTTAAATAATGAAAGCAGATAAGCGATGCGTTCTTTTTTGGCCGCTGCTAATATCAGTTCCAGTTTATTCGGTTCTTTTCGGCGTATGATCTGATAATCGAAATTCACTTCGCCGTCGACAAAAGGGATATGGCGCAGTTTTTCAAATTCCAGAATCTGGTTGATTTCCTCAGGCTTGACCGCCGGGATTTCTATCTTGCGGAATATTATATCTTTTTGAGGCAGACCGATGATTACCTGCTTGGGTTTGATATGGTTTTTGCCGATAAAATTACGCAGGCTTTCCACGAAGGCGGTTTCATATTCGGATAAAGTCCCGTCATTTAACGGGGGCAGCGGCAGACTGGTATAGTTGAGCAGTTTGATTTTCTTGCCGTAAGCAGCTAAATAAGCCAGGCGTAATCTGTTGTCTTTTAAGTCTATGCCAAGACTGCGATTGGTGGCGAACATCAGTTTTCCGCTCTATCTGGTTGATTTTGTTTTTGGTTGTCGTCCCAGGGATACCCTATCAGATTATCATTCCAATGCATTATCCGTGCCGATGGAACACCGTTTTTACGGTTGAGCACTACCACGGCCTTGACCATTCTTTGCCCTGCTCCGGTTTGGGGATAGCCTCGACCGATAATGGAAAAGCGGGTGGAAAAGACACGGTTTTTAGGCTTGCCGTTTTCGTCATATAATTCCATGGCCGCCGCCTGTTCCTCCCCGAACATGATAACACGGGTGGTTTCATCGGCGGTATAGGGATTAAAGCGATTAGTGCCCCATACCGTGAGATATTTGGCGATGCCGCCGGAGGTGGTGCCCTGTTCGTCTGTAGTGCCGAATAATATTTGCGGGGTCATGCCTTTCACCAGCAAAAGCTCTTCCACCGTATCGAAGGGGCCGTCTTTACATTCATAGGGCGGGTCTAGTCCCTTATAGTAATCGTCTTCGGCACCGTTAATTTTGTGCAGATCATCCTTGTCCAGCCAATCCATGATGGAATCAATGATCGTCTCCCGCTCGGCTTCATCGGTAACGTTTCCCCCCATTTCCAGCAGGCGGGAAAGAATCTGGCGGTTGGGTTCATTATCTATGGCAAAGCGATTCAGATAGATTTTCCCCTCTTCGTCCTCTATTTTGTAAGAAAAAAAGCCGTTATTTAAGGGTAATTTACCTCGTTGCGGTACGGTGTTTTCAGTTTCCGCCTTTTGAGCGGGGGCTTCCCCTTCGAGAGTCTGCTCCTTTTTGCCGAAAATCAGCTTTCCGCCATCGACATAATGATAGGCTACATCCGGATGCAGGATCTCCGTCAGGGCTTGCTGGATGGCGGCCTGGGCACGGTAGTAATTTTCCGCTTCCTCTTTATAATTACCGGCGATTTTCAATTCGGTGCGCATGGAGAAGGCAAACTCCGCCACGATAATGCTTAATATGGCCATTACCCAGAGTACCAGCATTAAGGCTACGCCGCGTTGTTGGGGTTGAGTACTGTTATTAAATAGTAATTTGACTTTTTCTTCTGTCATATATTTCAATTTGTAGGGTGGGCTGCGCCCACCATTAAATCAAACTCACGAGTACTTTAAAAATCCCCATTGCTTAATGGTGGGCACAGCCCACCCTACAATTTTACTGTCAGGAGGTAATTCCTGACAGCACAACGCTCGTGGCGTCAGGAGTTACCTCCTGACGCCAATCTCCAATTTATGAAAGCGGATTGGTATCACTCCTTGGGCGCCGCTGTTTCCTTTCCCAAATAAATCGGTATTTTCAAGGTCGGCAATTCACGGGATTTATTTTCATCCTCGAACTCTAAGGATATGGTAACTTCCACCCAATTAGGCAATTTTTGTACCGGTGGCCCTGCCGGTTCTTCTTCTGCCGGCGCGGCTTCCTGTTTTTCGAAATTGATGGATTCTTTTTCCGTCGGATCCCAAACGGATACGCATTCTGCCTGGGACTGAGTGGCTTTCTCTTCACCTTTTTTCGGTTCGGGAATATAGCAATATTGAAATTGAATACTGCTTACGTTGGGGTCTAAGACTACCTCGTCCCGGCTTTCCAAATCCTCAAAACAATCGCCGCCTAAACAGGCTGTTTCCTTCATAACCAGACCGGTTCCGGACGATACATAATAAGTTACCGCTCTGGTATAGGAAATATTGGCTTCACCCTGTAAACCGGAGGCGGTGGTTATGAATTTGATGCGGTCATTCTCCCCCCAGAAAGCATGATATTTAACTTTTTCGTCACTTTGTATAAATAGAGAATGGGCGGAGCGAATTTCTTCCAGCATATTATCCAAAACCACCCGTAATTTTTGGTTGTGCTCGGCTTTGGCCTCCCCTTTTTCCCATGCCCGTATGCCCAAATGAAATCCCCCCATGATTACCGCCATCATCAGGCCTAAAATGGTCATAGCGATGATTAATTCCAGTAAGGTGAAGCCTTGGGGGTTGTGATATTTGGCAGAAGTTTTCACATTACGATTCCTAATTCAAAGAGGATTAGAGGTAGTTGCAAAAGTCCCCCGAAGTGTCATTCCCGCAACGATTTTGAGCGGGAATCTGGTTTTAACTGCTTGAAAAACCATATCCCCGATAAAGACATTCGGGGATGACAGATACTTTTGCAACTACCTTAATCATTAAAGAAAAGCCGCCTCTTTTTCCAGGCAGGTGCGTAAAGATATTAATTCCAGCCCGTGTTCCTTTTCCCCCTCTTGCCAACTGACCCTGACTTTTATCTGCATCATATTGATGGAAACCTTTGAGTCATTGTTTACCTGCCCGGAAATAGGTTCTTCGGCGTATTGATAGGGCGACACTTCAACATGCCAGGAAAAATCGCTATAATCGCTGCCGAAATCGCCGCTTTCCGCCACTTCTTCCAAGGGATCTTTCAGCGTCCATTCTTCCATCTTGCTTTGGGCTAAAAAAACGGCATCGGTATATTTTTCCGATTTCTGCACTGCCTGGAGGCTGCCGGAAAAAAGCTGCAAGCATATCCCCAGACCGATGCTTAAAATAGTCAAAGCTAACGTGACCTCAAGCAGTGTAAAGCCGGATTTTTGTTTTAGAAGTTTAAACATATTATTTTTTCACACAAAGTCACAAAGCCACAGAGAAAAAGCTGAGACAACAAAAAACTTCATCCTTCCATCTTTATCTTTTATTCTTTGTGTCTCTGTGTCTTTGTGTGAACATAATTATTTGTTCACTCATCCTCATCCCGCAGAATCCTGACCCGCCCGCTGATGGTTTCCACTTTAATATAAAACACCTGTTCTTTCTCATTGGTCATGGTTACCCTGCCGCCGCTGGAATTTCCCTTGGGGAAAAATAATATCTGGCCGGCTTCGGCAATATCCTCGCCTTCCTCATCCCTAAGCTCTTTAATTTGCACGTCTTCCGGTAAAATGACCTCCTTTTCTTTTGCGTCGCCAGGGTAACTGTATTTATTCCCTTCCGGGGCAAAGACTACCGGATAAGTTTTTTTGTCAGCGATGGCTTTGGAGCGGGTATTGCGCAAAACGGCGGCTAAATGACGAGCGCTGGTATTCAGACGCAGATTAGACAGGCTGCTGCCTATGCGGGGGGCGGCCAAAGCGGCAAGCAGTCCTGCAATGATCATGACAATGATCATTTCCACGAGGGTAAGGCCTCTGTCATTCCAGGGATGACCAACTGTTGACATCCTGATCCTCTCCCTCTCCGCCGGCAGCCCCGTCACGACCGTAAGATTGCAAATCGTAATCGCCATGGGAACCGGGAGAGGTGTATACATAAGCATTGTTCCATGGGTCTTTGGGGATTTCCTTGGGTAAATAAGGGCCGTCCCAATTGTTTATCCCGCCCTCGTTACGCAAGGCTTCCAACCCCTCGGCAGCAGTGGGATAACGGCCTGTGTCAAGACGGAAAGCATCCAGCGCCGTCCCGAAAAGTTCTATTTGAGCTTTGGCCGCCTGCTGCCGGGATTTTCCTACCTTGCCGAACATTTTAGGGCCTACCAGGGCGGCTAACAGGCCGATGATAATCATAACCACCAATAATTCGATCAAAGTAAAACCTTGGTGGTTTTCCAACCGTTTAAGGCTTTTATTACGCGGCATATGGTGTTAACTCCTTAATGTAAACGATAGTCTGGGGGCCTTTTTCCCCCCCGGCCCGAATATATTTTTCCACTTACTTTTAAATATAACATTTGTTAATTGATAACTCAAGATATTTCCAGAAGTTTAATCGGGAGAATGATTTTTTAACGGGAATAACGGCTTGAAATTATAGTTCATAAGTGATACTTTATATGCAAAGGTGATTATCTGCGGGGGGCAATGCTGTTGACTTAAGGGGTTTGCGCAACTCCCATTTTGTCATTCCCGAATGCCTTTATCGGGAATCTGGTTTTAAATTCAACACCATATCCCCGATAAAGGCATTCGGGGATGACAACACCAACATCTTAAGTCAACAGCATTGAGGGGGAAAGATTATGTTTGAAAAATTTAAAATATTTTTTCTCTCTTTAACGCTTATCTTATGCAGCGGGGCGTTGGAAGCTAAAATTTTATATGTCCCCCAGGAGTATGAATCCATCCAGCAAGCTATCGATCTGGCGGATCGGGGGGACAGTATCAAGGTGGCACCGGGGGTATATTACGAAAATCTTATCTTGAGGGACGGGCGCAATCTGGTAGGTTCCGGGGCGGATGTGACCATTCTTACCGATGACAGAGACGGAGCGCCCGATCCGATTATCGATATTGACGGTAATTGCCTGCTGACAGGGTTTACCATTACCGGGGCAAGGGGTGCCGGGGTCGGACACGCTATTATGATCACCAGGGGCGGGCCGTTTATTACGGACAATTGGATTTGCGATAACTGCTATACCGGAATAGGCATTCACTCGGAAACCTTTTTGACCAATCCCTTGATTGTCCACAACAAGGTATACGGCAACGGCGGAGCGGGAATCGCCAATCTGGGCGAGTTCTCCAGGGCGATTATTCGTGATAACGACATTTACAGCAATGCCAATGCCGGGGTGGCCTGCACGGATAATGCGTCGCCTTTAATTGAGAACAACCGGATATTCAATAACGGGGTCGGGGTGGCTTCCAAGGATAGCGCCAAGGCGGTGATAGTAGAGAATATGATTTATAGAAACAAACTAACCGGCGTGCCGGTTGTCAAGGGCGGCAAAGCCATCATCAGAAAGAATCAAATTATTGACAATACAACGGTTGGGATTAGTGTAGATGAAAATTCGGAAGCCTGGATTATTGAAAATAAGATTGTGGATAACGCGGCCGACGGGGTAACCATTAAACGCGGTTCCAAAGCCTATATCGCTTTCAACCAGATCGCTTCGGGAATATCGGTTGCGCTTGAGTTAAACGCCTCTCAGGCCACGGTCTTGCGCAATGAAATTTTCAGCCGGTTGAATCTGAATCAGATTATAATGGAGGGCGATTTGTTGGAAAGCGCCAAACTGGATGTTTCCGATCCACATAAATATTCAGGGCTTGGGCCGGGTGCGCTTAGTCTTCGGGAGTCCACTTACTCCGCCGGGGGCAATAAAATCGGCGGCTGGATTGATCTGGATCGATATTCCACGATAAAACGTGTTCCTGCCGAGGATCTGCCGCTTAATCCGGAAGTGGTGGAATTGCCGCCCTTCAGAAAAGAAATCAAGGAGCCGGAAATTTTACCGGAGGTTTTGCTGCATCAGTCTCAGGAGTTGCTAAATCTTCCCGCACCCTCAAAATCGTTTTTCGGGTGCTTTTGGCCGTTCAAACCTTAGGCCGGGGTGGTTGACTTAAAACGTAGCGCAGGGCTTTAGGGGCTGTGCCGCAACTGTTTATATGTCTCATTTTGTCATCCCCGAATGCCTTTATCGGGGATATTGTGTTGTTTTTAAACCAGATTCCTCCCCGAATGTTTTTATCGGGGATAACACCATTCGGGAATGACAAGAAATGGGAATTGCGCAGAACCCCTTAACTAACCTGAGTTCGGAATAAGAAAAATCGTAGTCCCAGCCCTTTAGGGCTGATTTTCATGGCAAAGCCATGCAATAACGACTCACAAATGGTTAAATCTTCTCAAATTAATTCACACCTTTCGGACTGAACATGCCTTTAGTCTCAGCCTAAGGCTGAAAATGCGTGGCTAAAGCCACGGGACTACGTTTTTCGTGTCGAACTCAGGTATGGCATTGCCCCTTAGGGGGAAGGGGATTTAACGTCTTTGTGTTGTCGGGTAAGCCGGAGGGCATTGCTGCCCCCTGGCTTACCCGACAACACAAAAATCTGGCCTTGTTCCAATTGAAATTCTGTTGTAACATATCCACTAACTCGTTGACCTGTTTCGAGACCATCAATTATACCTATACCGAATTTGATACAGCAATTACGGCCAATAATGAAAGATTGGAGGATGAGGATGTATTTTCCAGCCGTTTTCAGATCGTGTTCCAGGCTGGTCGGTGTTCTGACTTTGATTTTTGTCCTGCTTTTCTGCCCCGGCGGCAGGGCGGAGGAAATTTCCGGGAATTTGGTGATTTTTCATGCCGGCTCACTAGCCGCACCATTCCAGGTTATTTACCAGATGTACAAAACTAAATATCCGAAAGTAAACATTTTGAATGAAGCGGCAGGTTCGTTGAATTCAGTCCGGAAAATCACCGAACTGGGACGTAATTGCGACGTACTGGCCGTAGCCGATTACACGATAATCGAGCAACTTCTTATGCCCCGGTATACTGCTTGGGCGGTCGGTTTTGCCGGTAACGAAATGGCCATTATGTATAGGCCGGACAGTAAATATGCGCGGGAGATCAATGCCCGGAACTGGCCGCAGATTTTATTGCGCAAAGATGTGGAATATGGTCATTCTGATCCCGATGCCGACCCTTGCGGTTATCGCACCATGATGCTTTGGCAGTTAGCCGAGCATTTTTATCAGTTACCAAAATTGTATAATAAACTGCAAGAAAAGTGTCCGCCCAAAAATGTCCGCCCAAAGGAAACCGATTTGATCGCTTTACTGGAAACAGGCGAGTTGGACTATATTTTTATCTACCGTTCGGTTTGTGAACAGCAAAAGGCGTTACATATGCTTTTACCGGAACAAATCAACCTCAAATCCAACAGAAGGGAGGAGTATTACCAACACGCACGGGTGGTGATAAACGGCGCCACCCCCGGCAGTACAATGGAAAAAAAGGGAACAGCCATCGCCTATGGGGTAACCATCCCTAAGAATTCTGCTAATCCTAAAGCGGCACAGGCTTTTGTCAAATTATTGCTTTCATCGGAAGGACGAAACAGCCTAGCCAAGAGTGGTCAGCCGCCGTTTTCCCCGCCTTTGGTTATTGGGGATAAAAGCAAGCTGCCCCAGGAGATTTTTCAGGGAGACGTTCCAGTAACACGCTGATTTATCTACGGAAATTTTATCATGGCAACCATTCAAAAATATTCTGGATTGGCCTTTGTTTTTGCCGTTTTGTCTGTCGTGCTGTTGATTTTTATAACCTTACCACTGTTCAAAGTCCTTTTTTCGGCGGACAAGCAGATTTTACTAACCACCCTACAGGAGCAGGAGGTTATGGCCTCCATTGGCCTGACCCTGCGCGCCTCTTTATACGCCACTATTACCGGCCTGGTTTTCGGTTTACCGCTGGCTTATTTTTTAGCCCGTTACGATTTTGTGGGTAAGGAATTTGCCGAGGCATTGATCGACCTGCCGGTAATCGTACCCCATACCGCCGCGGGCATTGCACTGTTATCCGTCTTCGGGCGCAAATTTTTTCTGGGACGAATTTTTAACTCCTGGGGGATTGGTTTTATGGGCAGTACTGCCGGGATTGTCCTGGCCATGAGTTTTGTCAGCCTGCCCTTTCTGGTGAATGCCGCCAAAGAAGGTTTTCGCTCCATTGACCCCCGTCTGGAAAGGGTAGCCCGCACTCTGGGAGCAACACCGACACGGGTTTTCTGGGATGTTACCATACCCTTATCATCCCGCCATATCATCAGTGGCGCAATTATGATGTGGGCACGGGGCATTTCCGAATTTGGGGCGGTGGTAATTTTGGCCTATCATCCCATGATTGCACCGGTTCTGATTTACGAGCGTTTCAATTCCTTTGGCCTGAAATATGCCCAACCGGTAGCGGTTATTCTGCTGGCAATCTGCCTGATCATCTTTTTTACCCTAAGGGTGATAAGCCGGCGGCAAAAAATGTATTAACCTGCGTTGATTAACATATTTACCACTAATAATTCCAGTATGTGAGCGGTTAACAGCAAGTTGCCATGTATAAAGGATAACATGCTCGATATTTGCGGTTTGAATTTAAGGTTGGACGACTTCAATCTCAGGGACATCAATCTTAAAGTCAGGGCAGGAGAGTATTACATTATCCTGGGGCCAACTGGTTCCGGCAAAACGGTTTTGCTGGAGGCACTGGCCGGGTTGCGTCCAATAGACAGCGGACAAATATTGTTTTCCGGACAGGACGTGACCGGATTGCCTCCGGAAGAACGCAACATAGGCATGGTCTATCAGGATTATGCCCTTTTCCCTCATCTGACAGTTAAGGAGAATATCGCCTACGGCCTGAAAAAGCGGAAAATGGGGGAATCACAATGGATAGAGGCACAAATTGGGAGATTGGGCGAATTCCTGAATATTGACCATTTGATGAAACGTTATCCGATCAATCTCTCCGGCGGGGAAAAGCAGCGGGTAGCTTTGGCGCGGGCGCTGGCAATAAAACCCCAGCTTTTGTTGCTGGATGAACCATTGAGTGCTTTGGACAGGCAGAGCAAGAGAAGAATTCAGGGGGAATTGCGGCGTATCCACAAGGAACTTGAGCAAACCATTCTGCATATCACCCACGACATGGAAGAGGCGCTTTCCCTGGGAGACAAAGTGGCAGTAATGGAAGGGGGGAAAATAGTTCAGGCTGGGACGCTGACTGAAGTTTTTCAAAAGCCGGTCAATCCGTTTGTAGCCGGATTTGTCGGCCATGATAATATTTTCAACGCCAGGGTAGGAAAGAGGAACGGGGAAAAGGTAGTGCTCGTTGATAAAATTTCAGGGGTTGCCGCCGCTCCTGAACTGGAGTTTTCCGTTTCGGCGATCGATGTTCCGGCAGGCAGCAACGGTTTTTTACTCATACCAGCCGAGGGAATCATCCTTTCAACCAGTCCCATTCAATCCAGCGCCCGCAATCTATTTTTCGCTACCGTTATCTCTCTTGAAAAAGTCGGTATTATCACTCACGTAACCCTGGACATGGGAATCCCAATCGTTGCCACCATTACCAGCAATTCCGCCCAAGACATGAAAATCCAGTCCGGTTGCTGCCTTTACGCGGCCTGCAAAGCCACCAGCCTGCATTTCTTCAGCCCACCACCAACCCCTCGGAGCTTATGAGGGGAAAGTTATTTACGGATATATTCTAAGCTTATCCTTTGATCAAAGCGATCCCCGCGACTATCAGCAATGTTCCCAAACCTTTGATCAAGGTGAATTTTTCTCCCAGAAAAATAACCGACATCAGCAAGGCAATCAGCGGATAAGTAGCGGCGATAGGGACTACCAAAGAACCGGGGTTGTATTTTAAGGCTTTGAAATAGGTCCACATACCGATCAGCCCGGCGCATATTCCCCCGGCGGCCAAACACAGAAAGCTGGATTTTTCCACCCGGATTAATTCCTTAAATTGCCCGGTTATAACTAATAAGCACACCGAAATAATACTTATGCTCAGGCTGCGGATGGTCACCGCGGTCAGCGGGTTGACTTTGCTTAATCCGATTTTTTCCACCACCGGCGTAATGCCCCACAGGCAAGCGGTCAGCAAGGCCAAGCCGAAGCCGTATTTATCCATTTTTACCTTCCCTGCCATAGCGATCGACAATGATTTTGATCAAATTTGTAGTGGAGGAGCCTGCGACCATCGCAATGCGTTCCACCCGTCCGCCGTCGGCTTCCACCGTTTCCCGTCCGATGATTTTATCCGCCGCCCAATCGCTGCCTTTGATCAAGACGTCGGGACGCAATTGGTTAATTAACGCGCCGGGGTCCGGTTCAGCAAAAATCACCACATAATCCACCATTTCCAGGGCGGCTAATAATTCCGCCCGCTGATCCTGGGGAACCAACGGCCTTAACTCCCCCTTGATGCTTCTGACCGAAGCATCGCTGTTTACCGCCACCACCAGCAGATCGCCGCAAGCTTTAGCCGCAGCCAGATAGCGGATGTGGCCGACATGTAATAAATCGAAACAACCGTTGGTAAACACTGTTTTTTTACTGGCACATTTAGCCTGACCAATGATTTCAACCAGTTCAGTACGGGATTTGACTTTAGCCAGCATATCTATACCTCAAATATTAAAATTTAGAGAAGGCGGGAGGCGGAATTCAGAAGTCAGAATAAATTATTATGGCAGATTATTAGATACGGTACTTCTTGTCAAGAAAAAATTGTTAAATTTTTTTATGCTGCTTGACATTTCTTTTTTGTCTCGTTACAATGAAAACTGTTGCTGGATAAAAGTTTTTAACTTAACTTTTTGGGGGTTACCATGGATGCTAAGAAATTAAAGAAAACGCTGGCAAATATCGGTTTAGCCGGTCTTATTGCCGGATTCGGGACGGGGATAAACGGCTGTTCCACTTCCACCACCGCGACAACCGGAGACACGGCAAAAGGTGTAACCGAAGAGAAACCGGCGCCTAAACAAGGCCACTCATCACATGAAAATTCCGGCAAGAATGCCGGGGCAATGCCTTGCAGCGCCGGAACTTCCTGTTCGTAATAATCTTTCTTTTCCGTTATATCATTTTCTGGTTGATACGGCAACCTGTCATCCCCGAATGCCTTTATCGGGGATATGGTTTTTCAAACAGTTAAAATCAGATTCCCGATGACACCATTCGGGAATGACAACCAGAAAATGATATTATAGGGTTGATGTGCTTGAACTCTTTGGAAAATATTTATCCGCGCTGTTATAAAATATTGGGCGGGAACGCCTGGAGAGAATTGTTTTCTGAAGGGAATAGGCCGGACGCTCCGGATTTTCCGGAATTTTTAACCCAAAAGATTCAGGCAGGGCTTGTTCCGTATTTAGCCGATTTGGCTGCTATCGAGCGCGCCTTTTGGCAAATCAATTGGTCGCGTAGCAATAGGGAGACCCCGAAGTGTCATTGCGAGCGGAGCGAAGCAATCTCCATGCGTGTGGATGAAATTGCTTCGGCGATAAGGCTGCCTCGCAATGACGCTACGGGGCAAATCAATGGCAGGAATAAGTCCTTAATAAATATCGCGCAATTGATGGTAAACCCCGATCTTGAACTGCTGCATTTATCCTGGCAATTAGCCGATGATTTTGATAAATTTTTAGCAGAGCCGGTCATCCCGCACCTAGGGGAACAATATGTTCTCGTCTGGTGGGATGAAAGCCGTAAATCAGTGCAACTCCGGAAAGCCCAGGGTGAAGATTTACTGGCCCTTAAAATAGTTACGGAAAACATTTCTTTTCAGGCAGCCGCCCAAGCCAACCAGGTAACGGTCGGAACAATAAAAAAGATTATCCGGCGGGAAATCCAGCAAGGCGTTTTATTAACCCCTCCCTCCCGCATCCGTCGTAATCCCGCCAATTTCGGTGCAAAATTGCCGATTCCAGAAGAAGCGCTCTCAGCACCGGTCTTTTCCCTGCAATGGCATTTAACCAATGTTTGTGAACAGAATTGTAAGCATTGCTACGATCGTTATAATTATACCCCCTTAAGCCTTTCCCAATCCTTGAAAATCTTAGCCGATCTGGATGATTTCTGCCGGGAGCGCTGGGTGGACGGGCATGTCGGCTTTACCGGCGGCAACCCCTTTTTTTATCCCCATTTTTTTGAACTCTATCAGGCCGCTTCCGATTATGGATTCAGTACCTCTGTTTTGGGCAATCCGGTTAAAGAATCGCTTTTAGAAAAAATGTTGGCCATACAGCGCCCGCGCTTTTATCAGGTCAGCTTAGAGGGCTTGAAGGATCATAATGATCAGGTGCGCGGACAGGGGCATTATGAAAAGGCGCTGGGTTTTCTCAACGTTTTGAAAAAGTGGGGGATTACATCCCATGTTATGCTTACCTTAACGGGAGATAACCTCGATCAGGTGCTGCCTCTGGCCGAACAATTGAGGGGATGGGCCGATTTTTTTACCTTCAATCGTTTGTCCCGGGTGGGGAATGGGGCGGGTTTGAACCTGCCGGGCCAAGAAGATTATGAACGCTTTCTAAAATCCTATAAAAAGGCCGGTTCAGCCAATCCCATTTTAACCTTTAAGGATAATTTGTTTAATATCCTGAATTACCGGGATGATGGCCGGCTTTCCGGCGGCTGTACCGGTTACGGCTGCGGAGCGGCTTTTAACTTCCTCGTGGTCTTGCCTGACGGCGAGGTACACGCCTGCCGGAAATTCCCCTCGCCTTTGGGCAATCTTACCCGGCAAAAACTAGCCCAGATTTATGATGGCGCACAAGCGGATAAATACCGTACCGGCTGTGCGGCTTGTAAGGCTTGCCCGATCCGCCACGCCTGCGGCGGTTGTCCGGCTGTTTCCTACGGTTTCGGGCAGGATGTTTTTACCCGGAAAGACCCGTTTTGTTTTTTTGAATGTTCGCCCCGATAACCCCCTTCTAAGTAAAATAAACCCCCTGTAGGGTGGGCTCTGCCCACCATTTTAAACTATTCTCAATTTAAATTATGTCTTTCATAAATAATGTAATGGCAACCAAAATTGGTGGGCAGAGCCCACCCTACAAAACTCCCTTAAATTATATCAGGCGTAGCCGTAGTGCCAGGGCTTTAGCCCTGGAAGATCAGCCCTAAAGGGCTTTAGACTACGTACTAATTATATCAGGCGCATAATTCTTGCATTAAATTTAGATAGTATTTTATGTTTTATAATCCCGTTTATCCCCAATACCGTTCACTTAAGACGTAGCGCAGGGCTTCTATCCCTGCTTATGGGGTGGCTTTGGCGGGAACGAAGGAGCAGACCTAAAGGTCTGCGCTACGTTAAGCGAACAGTATTGCGTTTAGCCCCTGGATGAATCTTGTCAAGAGAGACCTAATGATTTTAAGCGCTTATAAATATAAATATGCTGTTTTGCTGGCTTATAATTCATCTGACGCCCAGGCTGCGTCGAAATTAACCGGCTTGTTTGCCAAAGAGCGAATTAAATATTTGTCGCTACCGCTTGCTTCTACCGCCAATAATTATCCAGATTTAAAAGAAAATTTATTTGATGCGCAGATTTTGGTTATATTAATGAGTCCCGATTTTTTTCAGTCCGGATGGGATTTGCTTGAGAAAGACAGCGGATTATTTCGTTCCCCCAAGGATGAGCCGAGGATCTTTATCCCGCTGCTTTTGCAGAACTGCAAAGTCCCGGATTCCATCAAACGTTATAAGTATCTAGACGGCGGATCGAATCCGGAGCAAGCTTTCAACGTATTAATAAATATAATAAAAGCTAAATGCGAGATTGAAACTGTTTTAGAAGAGCCTGCCGCTTTGGAGATAAAACCCGCGAAGGCCGAAAAACCGGCGGCGGTTTATGAAAAAGCCTTAACCGGACATCGCCATCAGATTTGGGCTGTGGCTGTTTCTTTGGACGGCAAGCAGGCTTTATCTGCCTCAATGGACAAGACCATAAAATTATGGAACGCAGTCAACGGCGAATGTTTAAAAACCTTCGGCAGCCATGATGCCGGTGTCCGCGCTCTTGCGCTTTTACCCGGCGCCCAGGAATTTGTTTCCGGCGCCGAAGACGGTAATCTGAAGCATTGGAATCTGGTTTCCGGGGAATGCCTGCGTACCATTAAAGCCCATACCCGTTCGATTCTCAGTCTTGCGGGCAGACCGCATACCCGGCAAATTTTATCCGCTTCCAACGATGGTACCCTCAAGCTTTGGGATTTGGACTCAGGCGGATGTCTGCTAACCCTCCGGGGTCATGGCAGCGGTATCTGGTCGGCGCTAATCACGCCCAACGGCAAGCTGGCTGTTTCGGGTGCGGCGGATAAGACTATTAAAATCTGGGATTTGGAGGCGGGAAAATGCTTGCTGACCTTAGATGACCATATGAACTCAGTCTCCTCTTTAGCGCTGACTCCCGACGGGCAATATTTGTTATCCGGATCGCATGATAAGACTTTACGCCTGTGGGACATCGCCGCGGGCAAATGTGCGGCGGTTTTCGAGGGGCACAAGGAGCCGATCTGGGCGGTTGCGTCATCCCCCGACGGGCAGGTAATCGCCTCTGCCTCGATGGAACACACGATTAAATTATGGGAGTTGAAAAGCGGAATCTGTCTGCAAACCTTGCGGGGGAAAAAGGATTTTAATTGCCTTGCCTTTAACCCCAATGGCCATCAGTTGCTGGCCGGCGGTGACGATAACAATGTTAATATCTGGCGTCTTTGCGGAATATCCGCGATCAGGCCGCAGGTTAGCACAGAAATCCTGCCGGCAGCCGCGGAAGAACCGCAAATACGGTATGCTACGGCCAAAGTCGTGATTATCGGGGAAAATGGTGCAGGGAAAACCAGCTTATGCCAACGTCTGGCCGCAGGAATTTGGGATACCGCCGTAACCGATCAAAACCTAAAAATTTTAACGCTCAAACTGCCGCCTGCCCCGGATCAGCCGGATTTGCAGCGGGAGGTTCTGCTTTGGGATTTTTCCGGCCAGACACAGCAGCGGCTGGTGCATCAATTATTTTGGGATGAAACCGTCCTGGCACTGGTGGTGATTGATCCCGCCAAGCCCAAACCCTGGCATGAACTGGAAGAATGGGGCAAAAAACTGCGCACGGTGCTAAAACATGATCCTAAAAAGATTTTGCTTTCCTTGCGGACAGATCTAAGCCAGCCGCAAATTCCCAGGGAAGACATCGAACGGTTCTGCAGGGAGCAAGGGTATGCCGGCTATTTCGAAACCAGCGCCAAATCAGGAACGGGGATCGAGGAACTGAAAGCGGCTTTAGCGGAAAATATCCCCTGGAATCAACTGCCTTGGGTGTCGACGACCAGTTTATACAAGGGATTACAGGAGGTTATCGTCAGGTTGAAAGAGGCAGGGGTCTGTTTGCTGCGTTACGATGAATTGCGCCAACAGTTACAGCTATCCCTGCCCGATGAAATTTTTAGCGAAAAAGATCTGTATAATGTGGTAGGGCTTTTGTCCGGCAAAGGCTTGGTCAAGCCCCTGGCATTCGGGAATTTTGTGCTTCTTTGCCCCGAATTATTAAATAGTTACGCTTTAGCGTTAATAAAAACCGCCTGTGGTAATCAAGGGGGATTGGCTTGTATTCCGGAGCAGGATGTTTTAAAGGGAGCATTTGATTTAAACCCGATAAAAAGATTGAACAAAGAGGATGAAGAGGTTTTGTTGTGGGCGCTGCGGCAAGCGTTAGTCGATCAAGCGCTTTGCCTGCGCGAGGATACCCCCGGCGGACGGCAGTTGGTTTTCCCGGCGCTGTTTAACCGGCAAGTCCCGGAAATGCCTAACCATCCCCAGACTGTTCTCATCTATCGGTTTAACGGGGATGTGGATAAAATTTACAATACCTTAGTGGTAAGGTTTTGCTATAGCGACAGTTTTGAGAAGAAAGATTTTTGGAAAAACGGGGCCGAATTTTTGACCATCAAGGGACAAACCGCCGGGTTTGTGCTGGAAAAGATTTCCGAGACTTGCGGCAAGATTGAGGTGTTTTTTGCATCGGGGGTTTCCGATGACACTAAAGTAATTTTCATCAATTATATTCACGAGCATTTGCTCAGACAAGCCCTGAATGTCGAACGGGAGAGATTTTATATTTGTCCGAAATGTAATTACCCGGCGGCGGATCGGGAGGTTATCAATCTGCGCCTGCAATCGGGGAAGCGGCATTTAATCTGTAATTTCTGCGACGCCAGAATTCCCTTGTTCGATTTAATTGAGCAAAAGTTCGCCGGGACGAAACATGAAAAACAGGTGCAGGAATTGGAGAAGATGACCCAGTCCAATCTGGAAAAGGAGAGCATGGAATTAATTCTGGCCGGGCAGACCTATTTGATCGCCAGGGAAGCCGGGCAAATTTGCCGCCTCTATACCAATTCCAACAACGGAATCGATGGCGAGATAGAATTTGTGGACGAGGAGGGGCAAGGCAGCGGCAGGAAGATTTATCTGCAATTAAAATCCAACGATTTTTATAATAACCGGCAAAAAGAAGGCCAGATTATCTTTAGCATTAAAAACGACTGGCTGATCGAGCATTGGCAGAATCAGCCCGTTCCCCTATTTCTGATTGCCCGCACTAAAGATGAAAAAATCCGCTGGATGAATATCAGCCAGTACCTGCGGCAGCGCCCAAACAAAAAATCCAAACAAATTCCCTTCGACGGGGAGATTTTCAACGCTTTTACCCTGCTGAATTGTCGGGAAGGCTTAAATAACCCCCCAATGGATAAATAGATGGTCTCGTAAAAAGTTGTCATTCCCACGAAAGTGGGAATCCAGACCGATCCTAACTGTCTGAAAATCCTAGATTCCCGTTTTCACGGGAATGACAGGAAAGTGCATTTTTTGACTTTTTACGAAACCATCATAAATAGATTCTTGACAAACTGTTTGATAACTGATAATTTTAAATAAATTTTTTAGGTGAAAGAAACCGGAAATCAAGGAAGGCGGAGTTATATTTTGTCTGAAACAGTAATTTCGATTAAAGACCTTTATTACAAATACCCGGACGGCACCCCGGCCTTACAGGGTATCAGCCTGGAAATAAAAGAGGGTGAAAGCGTCGCCGTTATCGGTCATAACGGAGCCGGTAAATCCACCCTGTTAAAGCATCTCAACGGGATTGTTCACGGTAAAGGTGAGATAACCATTGCCGGTTTGCCCGTCAAAAAGGAAAATCTTAAAGCCATTCGCCAGCAGGTGGGAATAGTTTTTCAAGACCCGGATGATCAATTGTTTTGCCCGACCGTTTATGATGACATTGCCTTCGGTTTGGTGAATATGGGGGTAGAGCGGGAGAAAATCGCCAACCTGGTCAAGGAAACTTTGGACAAAATGGGTTTGGCCGGTTTTGAGCACCGTTCGGCGCACCATCTGAGCTATGGCCAGAAAAAGCGGGTCGCCATCGCCACCATCCTGTCCATGCTGCCTAAAATTATGGTATTCGACGAACCTACCAGTAACTTAGACCCGCATAACGAATATCTGCTGCTGGAAACCATCAAGCAACTGCCGGGTACCAAAATCATGGTCAGCCACGATTTACCCATCCTGTTTCAACTCTGCGATCGTTTTATTGTTTTGGCCAAAGGGAAAGTGGTCGAAGACACCACACGGGAAAAATTCATCCAGAATATTCCTTTGATAAAAGAACACGGCCTGGATTATCGTTTCAAATGCCGCTTTTGCCCACATTATACCGGAGAATAACGTGCGTCTGGTCGAGCTAAACATCCACACAGCAGTCATAACCTATCTGATCGCCCTGGGGTTTTGTCTTTACGGGTATCGCCAGGTAAAGGGCCGGCTGCGGGAAGTGCAAATCCCCCTTTTGGGTATCGGTACGATATTTGTTTTTTTAATTCAATTGATAACTTTTCCGGTAAGCGGCAGCTTGCTGGGTCATTTTTGCGGCGCCTTGTTGCTTTCTATGATCTTGGGGCCGTGGACAACCTGCCTGGTCATGGCATTGGTAATTCTGGTACAAACCGTGCTTTTTTCTCAGGGCAGCTTAATCGGGATGGGGGCGAATATAATCAATATCGGCATAATTTCCAGCGTCGGCGGATTATATCTGCTTAATATCATTAAAACCTTTTTCCCGCCACACCAAAACCGGGGATTTTTGATTGCTACCGGCCTGACCGCCTGGATTTCCTTTGTCTTATCCTACCTTGCGGCGGATTTGATGGTCTTTTTAGACGGCAAAACCCTGCCGCAATTTTCCCTGCTCAACGCCGCCGGGCTTTTCGGCTTGTGCGAGGCATTGATAACCAGTTCGGTTATCGGACTGTTTTTGGCCGCCCGCCCGGATTTGGTTACTTCGTTTTGCTGTGGAAACGACAAGGATGTATGTTATGATGATACCCACCATAAGCCAGCGCCGCACAAACATTAAGGAGAATAACATTTATGTGTGAAGCCAACGTATACATCACAAAAGGCGAAAAAGAGGAACTGTTTTTAGAACAAGTCGATATAATCCTCCCGGAAGGCGACGAATTTTTCCTGCAAAACATCTACGGCGAACAGAAAAACATCAAAGCCGAATTGAAAGAAATCTCCCTCCTTGACCACCGGATTGTGTTGAAACCTAAAGAGTAAAGTTATCCTGAGCGTTACAAATCATTCTTCAAGTTTATTTAGTTTAGTTGGCCACCCGATAAACCCCGTAATTTTTAAGCCCGGCGTCAATCAAATGCACCTTACGGCGTAGCGATCCGTTTGGCGATGCCTGCCATAAAAAGGCTTCCACCATGTCCGGCCAATCGACAATATATTGGTAGCGTTCTCAATCAGAGACCCGAAACGTCATTGCGAGCGGAGCGAAGCAATCTCTACCCATGCGTTTGAGATTGCTTCGGCGATAAGGCTGCCTCGCTTTTGACAGAATAAACTCAGTTATTTATAAAATCGTGTACTAGTTGATAAGACACACTGTCATCCCCGAATGCTTTTACCCCCGATAAAGACTTCGGGGACGGATATGGTTTTTCAAGCAGTTAAAACCAGATTCCCGATAACACCATTCGGGAATGACAACTAGAAAACGATATTAACCTGAGTTCGGGATAAGATAAATCGTAGTCTAAAGCCCTTTAGGGCTGATTTTCATGGCAAAGCCATGCAATAACGACTCACAAGTGGTTAAATCTTCTCAAGTTAATTCACCCCTTTCGGACTGAACATGCCTTTTATCTCAGCCTAAGGCTGAAAATGCGTGGCTAAAGCCACGGGACTACATTTTTATGTCGAACTCAGGTTATTATACACTATTTCGCTATCAATCATTAAAGAATAGCTGTCAGGAGGTAACCCCTGACAGCACCACATTTATCCATTGTCAATTATCCCTTAAATCTCACCATCTGGCTCCGGCCTTTTCCAACAACAGCAGCAGGTCGACATATTCCTGAGATTCGGCATAGGCCCAGGCGGTTTCTCCTTTATTGGTGCGGGCTTTTATCGTCGCCCCTTTGCCCAGTAAGGTTTTGACGGTATTTACCTGATTGCTTGTCGTGGCCAGCAGCAGGGCGGTTTCACCCTCGTTGCCTATGGCATTAATTTTAGCCCCGGCATTCAGCAAGACGTTTACCGTATCGGTCTGGCCGTTTAAGGCTGCCAATAACAAAGCGGTTTCCCCGTTTTTCGCTTTTGCCTCGATTTTGGCGCCATGGGCCAGCAAAGCCTTGACCAACCAGGTATGGCCTTCCCATGAGGCCAGCATTAAGGCAGTATGCCCGTTATTGGCCTGGGTGTTTATATCGGCGCCCGATGACAACAATAACAGGATTGCTTCCAAATATCCCGCTTCGGCCGCGATCATAACCGGTGTCAGCCCAGCATCGTTTTTACTGTGAAAATCTGCACCGCGCTCCAGCAAGGTTTTAATGACCTGGGCATGACCGCCCCAGACCGCCAGCATCAGGGGGGTAAATCCGTTGAAAGTTTTAGCCTCGATGTCCGCCCCCTTGTCCAATAATAATTTAATACTGCTGTTTTGGCCACAGGCTGCGGCAAGTATCAGGGCGGTATAGCCCTCTTCATCCCGCGCTTCGATTTTGCCCCCTTTATTCAACAAAAGCTGCAAGGTGCGGTTGCGTCCTTTCATGGCCGCCAGCATTAAAGCGGTTCCCTTTCCGGATACGGCATTGATATTAGCCCGTTTGTTGAGCAGGAAATCGATAGCCATATAATGGCCTTGTTCGGCGGCTACCAGCAGCGGGGTTAACCCGTTTTTGTCATGGCATTCTATATTCGCTCCGCTTTTCAATAATTCTTTTAAGCCGGGGACATCCCCCTCTTCCGCCGAGGCTAATAAATCCGTATCGATTTCATTGGCATGGCAGATTTTGGTCATGATGGAGAGGGTTAAAACGGCAATAGCGGTTATGTATAGCGCCCAATATACAAGGGAAAGGCTGTTCGCCCGAGGAGTGTTTATTTTACGGCCAGACATTTGTTTACCTTTTATCCACAGATATTTCTTCCTTATGTGCCGGTTTCTGCTCCTGGCTGAAACCCTTTTGTTCCAAAAGCAAAACCAGGTCATAATAGCCTTTGTCTTCAGCAAGCTTCATGATGTCTCGTCCTTCGGCGTCATGACCGGAAAATTTAGCGCCTCTTTCGATTAACAGATTGGAAACCGCCAGGTGTCCCTTGATAACCGAGGCCATTAAAGCGGTAGACCCGTCCTCTATGCCCGCATCAATAATCGCCCCGTTATCCAGCAGCAAGTTAACCACATCAAGCTGGCCTTCCTGGGCGGCAAATATAAGCGCCGTCAAGCCTTTTTTAGTCCGGGCATTGGGTTTCATTCCCTTTTTGAGCAACATATCGACAGTCTTTTCATGTCCGCCGAAAGCCGCCTTCATTAAAAGCGTTTTTCCCAAATCGTCCGGTTCGTTTAGGTCCGCCCCTTTTTCCAGTAATAAATTAATCACCTCATTTTGCCCTTTGGAGGCCGCAAGCATCAGGGAAGTCTCGCCGGAGTCGGTGGCCGCGTTCAGGCTTGCCCCTTTATTCAGCAACAATTTAACGATCTCCAGCTTCCCGGCCATAGAGGCCAGCATTAGTCCGGTATATGAATCGGCATTGTAACTGTCGATTTCCGCACCTTTGTTCAATAACATTTCCACTATCGGCAATTGATTATTTTTTACCGCAGTGGTCAGGGCGTTTTCCCCCTGGCTGTTATAAATAAAGACATTCGCACCCTTGCTCAATAAAAGATTGACCGCTTCATGGTTCCCCTGGCCGGAGGCGATTATTAAGGCCGTGTTGCCCTGTTTGTCGGCGCTGTTCATATCGGCTTTTAAATTCAGTAATGTTTCAATTGTATGGATATGCCCTTGTTCTGTGGCTATAATCAAGGGGCTGTCGCCTTTCTCATCCCGTGCGGAGACATTCGCCTGCTTTCCCGCTAATTTTATCAGCGTTTCATCGTCGCCCTGTTCCGCCGCCGTAAACAGGTCGGATTTGAGGTTATAAGCCTGTGCTGCCGGTGAGTATATAAGCGTAATTAAGATAGTGATAATTTGCAGGCAAAGTAACATAGGTTAAATCTCCCTGGTGGCTCCGGAATTATACTTTATTAGGTTTCGGGCTCTGGGCTTTGGGCTAATTCAAATACCCTCCAGGGGAGGGTCTCTTTTTGAGCCTGAAGCCCGGAGCCTAAAGCCTAATACGGGTCTGAATGGACTACACCATAACATAAAAATATGCAAACCAAATGCCGGAAGAAAAGAAATTGGTATTATTTTCTATTAAAACCCCAATTCCATAATACTGCTAAGATAAATATTTTTATTCTCAAACAGCGAACCCACCGTGTCGTTATCCCCGCAGGCTTTGGCCAAAACACTGCTTTTTTCCAATAACAATTGAGCGATAGCCGTATTGCCCCGTTTAGCGGCGATCATATAAGCGGTCATTCCGGCGTTATCCTGGACGAAAACATCCGCTCCTTTAGCCAACAATGCCCGGACAATCGGGATATTTCCCCTTTTTGCCGCCTCCATCAGGGGGGTTGCCCCGCTGTTGTGTTTTATTTCCAGATCGGCGCCGTGATCCAATAAAACCTGGACGACTTCGTCATGCCCGTTTTCAACAGCCAATAAAAGAGCGGTAGCCCCGTTTTTCATCCGGTTATTGACGTTTGCACCGTGATCCAATAAAAATTTTACGACAGCTTTATGTCCGTTTTTTGCCGCCAAATCGGTAGCGCCTCCTCCACAATCATCACACTGTACTACATCGCCGAAAGGGGTATTTATGGCAACTAGAATAGCCAGGTGTCCTTCCTCGGCCGCCGCCATAACCGGAGTTCGTCCCCTGAAATATTTCATTGGGGCGCCGGGATTCGCCCCCTTATCAACCAATTCCAAAGCTGCTTGCGTGTCTCCCCGGCGGGCGGCGAAATATAAGGCGGTATCCAGATCAACATCTGCCCATAATACTTGCGCGGGAGCCAATACAATATAAATTAACAGACCTAAAACTATGTTACGCATGTTATCCCCCCCGATTCGAGATGCTGAAGGCCAGAATTGTAGTTGCCTGATTTATCAGGCGATCTTGCGTAGCGATGCCCCATAAATGGGGCAACTACAAGCTCACGCCCCCGGAATCTATAAAGAGCCTAAATCATTACTCCGCATAAACAGTTTGTACCTCTCCGGTTCCCATATTTTCATAAGGCATATTATTTTCCAGCAATCTGACCATCAACATTTGTCCATCAGCCTTGGCCAAATCCAAAGCTGTTTCCCCGTTCAGGGTTTTGGCATTAATATCGGCGCCGTGCATTTGCAAAAAGCGCGTCAGGCCGACATGCCGTCCTTTTACCGCTGCGATTAGGCAGGTTGTGCCGTTATTATCCTGAACATTAATATCGGCGCCCCGTTCCAACAGATTGTGACAGATGGAAATCCGCCCATCTATTGCCGCAAACAGCAAGGCCGTTTTACCGTCCGAAGATTTGGCCAATACGTTAGCTCCTTTATTTAACAGCATATTAACCAGGAGAATATTATTTTGACGAACCGCCCGCATCAGACAAGTCAACCCCTCATTATCCTGGGCATCGATATTCGCCCCCCGTTTGAGCAGGGCATGAGCGGCGAGAATATTATTATGCTCTACCGCCTGAATTAGGGCGGTTTTCCCGTCCGGGGATTGGGTTTCCAGGTTTGTTCCCTGATCCAGAAGCAAATGAATCAGATTAACATCATTGCGCTGTGAGGCATAAATCAGGGCGGTATGCCCTCTGGCGTCGTAGGCTTCCAAATTTACGCCTTGCTGTAATAAAACTTGAATTTTTTCCGGATTTCCTTTTTGTGCGGCTAATAAAAATTCTGCATTCGGGTCTTGAGCCGAAGTCGGTATGGACATAGACAAGACAAGCAAAAGGCAGGCAAAAGTTTTGCGCGGCATGGTTAATCCCCCCTATTAAAAACATGCGTAAAATGATCTTTCGTTTCTACTCTCAACAACTTGTTATATTTATGTACTGCAATAACTATTCCAATTTACACAGGGTATAAATACCTGATTTCCAGACCCCCCCCGCTGAAGCTAACAAATAGCTAAACATTAAATAATTCAACAAGATATACAAAGGCAGAAATTGGCTTGGGAAATTGAAACAGATTAAAATATTTCCGTATGTACAAAAAATCGTGACATAATGTCCGGGGGAATAGGGCGAATTTGAAGTTTCCGCCGGAAATGGAACTTGACAAATAGCTTTTTTTATAGTAAGTAAATAGTATTCTGTGGGTAATATAACTCTCAAAATACCAAACAAATTGTTAAGGAGAAAAAAATGGCGGCGAAAAGGAAGGAAACGATCACGAATATCAGCAGTACCAGCAGTAAAGGCGGTTTTTCTTTAACAGGTAAAAAATCGGGGTTCAGCGAAGATTTAATCAGACAAAAGGCTTATTATATCTGGCAAGCCAAGGGTTGTCCCGGCAATACCTCGATGGATGATTGGTTGGAAGCGGAAAGAAGCTTACGCGCCTAATGTTGGGCAGGGGAATAACCTTGCATGTTTTCGGACAGAATTAAGGGGGGGGGCAATAAATACTTCCCCCTTATTCATCTTCCGCCGTCTCATTTAATTTTTCAATGCGCTGCCGGGCGTATTCCGCCTGATTGGGGGAGGGTTTATTCCCAAGTAAGGTATCCCAGGTATATGCTGCGGCTTTCAGATGACCGGCCTTTTCGTAAGCTATAGCCAAATCGGTCAAAAGGGAGAGGTTCTGGGGCAGGAAGCTCAGAGCCGCTTCATATTCCAAGATGGCGTCCGCCCAGCGCTGCATCTGCAAATAGGCATCCCCCAGATAATTATAGGCCGAAAATAAATTGGGCTTAACCGCTAAGGCAGTTTGATGCTCTCCTGCTGCTTTTTCAAACTGGCGGGTTTTGTAATAAAACATGCCCATCAAATTATGCGCCGGGGCATGTTGGGGATTCCGGCTGAAAACGATTTTCAACTCCTCCATCCCTTTTTCATATTCCAGGGTGCGGTTAATATAAATATCAGCCAGCAGCATATGGGCTTCGATATGATCCGCATTTTGGGCGAAAACTTTCTTCAATTCATCCACCGCCATTAAATGTTTGCCTTCTATTCTCTTATAAACTTTCGCCAGCAACAAATGCGCTTCCAGATATGCCGGGTCTTCGTAAAGAGCTTTTTCCAATTGCTCGGCGGCCGGCAGATATTTCTTTTGTTTGTAAAAATCCTGCGCCTTTTGCAGATAGCCCTTTTTTTTGACATCCGGAGATGGCAGGGGGGTCAATTGGTCGGTTTTGGGGGTAATTGCCGGATTGATAGTTACCGCCGGGGTAGCCGTTTCCACTGCTTTGGGTTTTTCTTCCCGAATTATTTTGGCTGCCGGAGTCAGAACGGGTGCGAATGGTGCCATCTCAACCACGGCGGGTTTGACTTGTTCCTCTGCCTTGGGCGGGGCAACCTGTACCGGCTCGGCAGGAGACGGAGCACTGATATTGGGAGACAGCACCCCCTGGTCGATTAAAATTTTCCGGGCTTCTTCGAAGGCTTCGATCACCCGCGGCGATTCCGTCAAGGGATCGAGGATCGTTTCCGGAGCCAGTTTCAGCAATTCTTTAAATTCATCTACCGCTTCCTTATGCTGGGAAAAAGCCACATTGATTACCGCCAGTAATTTGCGCGCCCCGATCAGATAATCGTAATTGGTAAGCAAAGGGAGGGCTTGTTTTAAGCTGGTCAGCGCCTTGGCATAATCCCCCTGGGAAAATTGCTCTTTCCCGGCAAGATAATAAGCTTCCCCATCCTGATTGCCGACCGTCTGGGCAGATACGCTGACGGAAAAAACACACAGTATTGAAAAAAGCAACAAAAATTTAGTGTACATAAGCACATCCTTTAAAGTTATCAGATGTTTAATAACATAAATTACAATATATTGCAACGAAAAACTTGACAGTTTTTCTGGGTGTGGTACTATTTTGAAGTGGAAAGGGTGAGGGGTAAAGAGTGAAAATATTGTTTCCTCCCCAATGCTGTTGACTTAAGGAATCATGGAAAGGGTTTCCCGTAATCTGTCATTGCGAGCTTAAGCGAAGCAATCTCTAACTCCGAGCGGTTGGAGATTGCTTCGGCGATAAGACTGCCTCGCAATGACAATTCCTTAAGTCAACAGCATTCCCCCCTTCTCCCTTCACTTTTTACCCTTTTTTATTTTATCCTGAAAAGATGGAGGATTCCCTATGAAGACGTTTGCTAATATCTATAGCAAAATATGTGCGCTAATGCTATGTCTGCCGATATTGTTGATTCCGATGAAACAAGTATCGGCGCTGGAGGTTGAACCTATACCTCTGGAATTTCAAGTCCAATTTGATGAAAATGACCCGTATGAAATCGTTTTGACGGCGGAAAAGTACCGTCGGGAAATGTCGGTCGAAGACATCGAGGAAAAAGCCTGGCGCAAGATTTATTATGACAAAGCCGTTCAATTATATGAAAAAGCCACTTCTATCGACCCTTTTTTTTCTTATGATTATTTAAGTTATGGCTATTTGGAATTGGCTGCCGCGGAAGTGTTGAAAGATAAAGAATATCATTACCAAAAAGCTACAAAATTAACTACAAAACTGGATTATGACAATCCGGAGGCTAATATTTATACCGGACAGTTATATGGTTTATTGGAAGACTGGGATAAAGCCAAAAAATATTTGGATAAAGCGCAAGATCAGGGGGGAAATAGTTCCAGTATGTTTATTTGGTCGGGATATGTGTATTCCGCTCTGAAAAACGACGGACAGTCGCAGTTGGCTTACAAAAAAGCGGAAGAGGTGAATTCAGATCCGGATTCAGCTAAGTGGGCCAGAAGCCAGGCGGGCAAAACCGGTAAACCCTGGGGATCCCCGCCGCTGGTTCCCGCTCCGGCCCCACGCCGACAAATACAGCCGCCATCGGTTAAAATGTGCCTCAAAATCAATGAATTCAAAGATAGCACCAATTCCCTGGGTACCACAGCCCAAGTATTTTCACGTTTATTGACAACTACATTGTTTGAATCCAAACGTTTCAATCTGGTTAATACGGAAGACCCCCAATTGATTGATGCAATTCTCACCGGCAACATCGTGCGCATTGACGCCAAAAACAGTCAATTTATCCTGGATATCCAGGTCTTCAATCCCGCTAAAGGCAGCCTGCTTTTAGCCGAACTTGCCCCGATTTCTTATACCTTGCAGGACAATCTGGTGCAGGTGGATATCAAAGAAGCTATTAAGGTTGCGGAATTAATACAGCGCAAGCTCCCCAGGGGAGAAGGGCGTATCGTTCATATAGACGGGCAGAATTTGATTGTCAATCTGGGTAGCGAACAAGGAGTCCAGAGCGGAGTTACCGCCTTGCTCATCGGCAAAGGGGAAAGGACGGTTAAAGACCCCGTCAGCGGAGACGTCTTGAGCCGGGATGTTTATCTAAGCGAGATTGTGTTTGAGAGAATCGACGAAAAATACTCCTCAGCCCGCCTGTTAACCCCCGGAAGGGTTAATTTAAGGATTGGGGATGTGGTGAGGCTGAAGTAGATTTTACTTATTTCCCCTGCCAATATTTTACCGTTCGCGCCAGTCCCTCTTCCAGCTTGATTTTGGGTTTAAACCCCAGAAGGCTTTCCGCCCGGCTGATGTCGGCCAGGGAGTGTTTGACGTCTCCCGGACGGGGATCGGTATAATTCGCCTTGCAATGATTACCGGTTAAATTTTGCAGAATTTCCAACAGTTGGTTGAGGCTGGTGCGTTCTCCGCAGCCGATGTTAAAAATCTGACCGACAGCGCCAGGCATAATTGCGGCTAACAGATTAGCTTCGACCACATTGTCGACATAGGTAAAATCCCGTGATTGCTCGCCGTCGCCATAAATGCTCGGAGACTCGTTTTGCAGGAGCGCCCGGATAAATTTGGGGATGACCGCGGCATATTGGGATGTCGGGTCTTGTCGCGGGCCGAACACATTGAAATAGCGCAGACAGACCACAGGCAAACCATATAAATGATGAAAGTTCCGGCAATACATTTCCGCCGTCGCTTTATTGGTGGCATAGGGGGACAGCGGCAAATAGGGCATCGTTTCCCGCTTGGGCAACTCCAAATTGGCGCCATATACTGAAGATGATGAGGCCAGAACAAATCTTTTGACTTGCGCCTCTTGGGCGGCAATCAGCAGATTGAGGGTTCCGGTGGTGTTTACCTGATGACTGCTGATCGGATCGAGAACAGAACGAGCCACAGACGGCAATGCAGCCTGATGCAGAATATAATCCACATTCTGCACAATGGGGCGCAATGCCGCAAGATTACGGATGTCTTCAACAAATAGTTCTATTTCAGATAAACAGGGGGCAAGATTTTCCCTGTGTCCAGTTGCGAAATTGTCGATTACTTTTACCTGATGCCCCGTCGCTACCAGGTGTGCCACTAAATGTGACCCGATAAATCCGCCGCCGCCTGTAACCAGATATACCGCCATTAGTTACCTCATATAGCTTATGGTTTTTCACCTGAAAGTGTCATTGCGAGGCAGTCGTATCGCCGAAGCAATCTCATCCGCACGCATGGAGATTGCTTCGCTTCGCTCGCAATGACATTTCATGTTTCCTGGTGTCCCGAAGGGGCATGGAATGTTTCGGCTGAAAGTACAATGTCCGGCAGCACAGGCTGGAAGCACATGTCACAGGCAAGATGCCTGTGCTGCCACTACAACTGCTTACAATGTAACTATCTTTTCACTCCGGTAATTTTTCAGCGCATTCCGGGTGTCGATGATCAAAGAAGCATTCGCAACTATAGAAGCATAATCGATACAACTATGATCGGTGATGATGACCACACAATCCGCCGATTTAAGCAATTGATTATCCAGGGGGCGGGAAATGAACCGCTCATTCAGCGCTTCGATTTTCAACTGCGGGACATAAGGGTCGGTGTAGCTGATTTTAGCGCCCTTTTTATGCAGGACATCGACAATATCTATCGAAGGCGATTCCCGCACGTCGTTGATGTCTTTTTTGTAGGCTACGCCGATAATATGGATATTGGAACCCTTAATACATTTACCGCGCTCATTTAAAGCATCGGCGATTAAATTGACCACATGATGGGGCATCTGGCCGTTGATTTCCCCGGCTAATTCGATAAAACGCGCTTCGAATCCCAATGAGCGCGCCTTCCAGGATAAATAAAAGGGGTCAACCGGAATACAATGTCCGCCTAAACCGGGCCCCGGATAAAACGGCATGAAGCCGAAAGGTTTGCTTTTGGCCGCATCGATAACCTCCCATACATTCATGCCCAAACGGCTGCTTAACAGGGCGATTTCATTCACCAAACCGATATTGACGATGCGGAAGGTGTTTTCCAGCAATTTAACCATTTCCGCGACTTTAGGCGATGATACCGGGACGACCTGAGTGAGACAAGACTTATATAATTCACAGGCCGCCTCGGTACAATATGAACTCACCCCGCCCACTACTTTGGGGACATTGCGGGGGGTATGCACTTTATTTCCCGGATCGACCCGTTCCGGAGAAAATGCCAGGAAAATGTCTTTTCCGACTTCCAACCCGGTTTTAGTGATAATCGGCATAACCAATTCTTCGGTTGTTCCCGGATATGAGGTGCTTTCCAGAATAATTAATTGACCCGGTTTTATATATTTGGCGATTTCGTTGGCCGCATTATCGATAAAGGAAACATCCGGGTCTTTGGTTTTTCTCAACGGAGTGGGGACACAGATATTTATCGTGTCTAAATTCCTGATACAACTGAAATCGGTTGTAGCCTGGAAATGACCGCTTTTGACGACTTGTGCCAAATCCATCGTCGGGACATCGGGAATATAAGAAATTCCTTTAGTTATATTATCGACCTTCTCTTTATCTATATCGATTCCCCAGACATGGAAACCCATGCGGGCGAATTCGACCGTCCAGGGTAACCCGACATAGCCTAAACCGATAAAGCCGATGTTGGCCTGCTTATGCTTAATCTTTTCCATCAAATTTTCTGCAAGTTTATTTGGTGTCATAGACCCAGTTCCTGTTCCTTTTGTTTGATCCGTCTGGCTTTTTCTTCCAAGTCCTTTTCCAGACAGTTTAAACGGTTCATAATGATATTAATTTGGTCGATTTGTTCCTGCACTTGTTTTGTTTTCTGCCTTATTTCTTCCTCACCCATCGGGTTATTTGAATTATTTTGATAAATTTGTTTAAAGTCCTGTTGCAAGATGTTGTTAACATTAGTTGGCAAAGGACAACTTTTATTCTCAAACTGCATCGGAGCTAGAGAATGGGAAACGCTGTCGGTCGGTATGTTTAATTCGGTCAGTACCTCTTTAACCAAGGGTTCGGTGATAGTTTTTGTCCCTTCCACGTAGCCTATCACCAATGCTGCATCGCAAATAATATTAACCAAGCGGGGGATACCTTTAGAAGCGTAGGCTATTTGCTGCATTGCCTCTTGATTAAAAATTTCAAACTCATCAATCCCGGCTACTTTTACCCGATGCCGTATATATTCGGATACTTCATGGGCATTAAGCGGTGATATATGGTAATTGACGGTTATGCGCTGGGCAAGCTGGCGCAATTCGGGTTGCGCCAAGGTCTGCCGCAGTTCGGGCTGTCCCACCAAAAGAATTTGCAGCAATTTATCTTTTTCCGTTTCCAGGTTAGAAAGCAGGCGGATTTCTTCTAATGTCGCCGGGGGTAAATTTTGTGCTTCGTCTATGATAATGACGGCATTATGCCCTTGAGAGTATTGCTTCAACAAGAACGTATTCAAGGCATCGAGGATGTCTTCTTTCGTCGCCGATGCTACTTCGATCCCAAAATCGCGCACAATCATTTTTAACATTTGCAAAGAGGAAATGGTGGTATTGATTATGCGCGCTATCGTGGTATTGGCATCCACTCTGTGCATTAAAGCCCGGATTAAGGTTGTTTTACCTGCCCCCACTTCGCCGGTGACGGTGATAAAGCCTTTCCTATCTTCCAACCCATAAGTCAGATAGGCTAATGCTTTTTTATGTACTGAACTTAAATATAAAAAATGGGGATCCGGGGTCAAACTAAAAGGTTTTTCCTTGAATCCATAAAACTCATTGTACATTTGCCTGCCTGTTAAGGGACTTGGAACGTATTAAAATACCGTATACTGAATTGTCATTGCGAGGCAGTCTTATCGCCGAAGCAATCTCAGACGCACGGGCAGAGATTGCTTCGCTCACCTAAAGGTCGCTCGCAATGACATAAACGGTATAAT
>JACRJN010000013.1 GCA_016235675.1 Candidatus Schekmanbacteria bacterium | reverse complement strand
TCCCCGAATGCCTTTATCCCCGATAAAAGCATTCGGGAACGGATATGGTGTTTAAAAAAACCAGATTCCCGATAACATCATTCGGGAATGACAAAACGAAGGACACAAAATCTTTATCCCAACCCGTCAATATAAAATGGATGCTGTACTAGTAGAGTGTTCCATAAATAATGATGTACAGACCCTGTCATTGCGAGCTTAAGCTACGCAATCTCGATTTTATTGTAGCGTCTGAGATTGCTTCGCTTAAGCTCGCAATGACGCCTCAGGTCTCTGTATTTCTACGCTACCAATTTATTTTGACTTCTGTCTCCTGTATTCTGACTTCTTTTTCTCTGCGTTCTCCGCGTCTTTGCGGTAAATATTTATTTAAACAAAGAAGCGATACAGAAACCACACGATACCGCCGATGCTCAAAACAGCGCCGCCTAAGATACTGAAGAAGGATGATTTGCCAAAGCGGGACAATAATTCGGCTTCGCTTTTCTCCGAGATGTAAAAAATGCCGCCCTTCGGCCCGTGTTCGATTTGCATTAAATTGTGCATCTGGGCTTGAAATTTTTCTTTAGCCTTTTCAGCCATCTTTTTTTTGGCGATTTCCCATTCATCGGCATCGATTTTCCCGTCTTTATTTAAATCGAATTCCCTGAATAATCTTTTCATATCTTTTTTCAGATTTACTAATTCTTTGTTCCAGATAAAATATTTGATTTGCTTGGCTTCGCCGCTATCCTTGCCGAGTTTCCAGGAGTTGGCATAACCTAATATATAGAGCGGCTGATTTTCAAATAAATGGGCTTCTTCGACTTTGATGGTTTTGCTGAAAATCCAGCCCTGTACTTTAATGTCTTTAGTTAAGAGAAATTCCACGATATGCGGCGGTGGCGCGCTCAACATCGACCCGCTTTCATAAACCTTATTCCAGGCCAGATCGAATTCCGCATTTTTAGGCAAAATTAAAGCAGCGCCGCTTTCATCCTCCAGGAAGAAGGAATATTGATGGCTGTCCCCTTCCAAAATTACCACCCAGTGCCCCCTGCCTTTGGAATTTCTGCGATATTCCTGTACCCGATAGCGGTAATAACAGCAAGGGGTATGGTTAAAAGGGGTCTCAATCTGGAAAGCTGGACGCACCTGTCCTTTAACTTCCACCAATCCTATCGACATGGATTTAAGGCGCGAGGTGGGCGTGTCTTCGATCAGGCGCTTTAATTTGAGCCGTTTTGAGCCGTAGTAAATAAGAGTGAAGCCGCCAAGACTGCCGAGTATGGAAAATAAATCGATGTTGGTAAAAGGCATAATGGGTTAACTGAAAAAAAATCTGTACAAAAACCAGGTGATGGAGCCGAGGCTGAAAACCGCCCCTGCCGTGATAAAAGAAAAGGCCATTTTCCCTAAGTTGGTCAACGACTCCCGTTCGCTTTTCTCGGAAAGGTGAAAGATGCTGCCCTTCGGCCCGTGTTCGATTTGCATCAGCCCGTGTATTTGAGCGCTGAATTTTTCCTTAACCTGAACGGCCGTTTTTTTCTTGGCCGTTTCCCATTCCCGGGCATCGATTTTACCGTCTTGGTTTGAATCGAATTCCTTGAGTCTGGTACCGTCTTTTTTCAGCCGCGTTATTTCTTTATGCCACATGAGGCGTTCGATTTGTTTGGCTTCGACACTATCCTGAGTGATCTTCCAGGATTGAGCGTAACCCAGCAGATAAATCGTTTGCTCTTCTTTCAGACAGGCTTCCTCTACCTTGATGACCTTGCGGGAAATCCAGTCTTTTACGCTACTGTGCCTGCCGCTCAGGAACTCAACTATATGATCCGGAGGGGGGTTTTTACTGGAATCGCTTTGAAAGACCGCATGATAGGCCAGATCGGCCTCTGCGTCTTTAGGCAGAACCAGAGCATAGCCGCTATCGTCTTCTACCAGAAAGGTATACTGGCTGCTGTCGCCCTCCAGAATAGGAACCCAGGTTCCGTCGTCTTCGCGTTTGCGATACTCCATTACCCGATAGCGGTAATAAGCACAGGGAATATCGGTAAACGGGGTTTTAATCTGAAAAACCGGATGTACCCGGCCTTTGACCTCCACTAAACCCAGAGACATGGATTTAAGGCGCGAGGTCGGTAAATCTTCAATCAAACGCTTCAGACGCAGACTTTTGGCTCCGAGGTAAAGAAGAACCAGACCCAAAACGCCAAAGAAAAGCGAAAACAGGTGTACGGCGGTATAATCTACATTAGCGGCCATGATTGTTCCCCCTAACTGCAATACCGTTCACTTGAGCTTCGTTTTGCCCCTTCTCCCTTTGGGAGAAGGTCGGGATGAGGGTACAAAAGCTTAAAAAATCAAATTATGGTACCCTCACCCTAACCCTCCCCCAAAGGGAGAAGGGATTAAGTGAACGGTATTTCCCCTAGCTGGTATATTTAGCTAAAATTAAAGGCCACTTCCACATCCTGCCGATCTTGTTCCCCTACCTGGAACATCTCCTGAGACCTGAATCCCAAAAAGCCGGCGATGAGCACATCCGGGATTTGCTGAATGCGGATATTAAATGAGTTGACGCTTTCGTTATAAAACTCCCGGCGGTCGGAGATGCTTTCCTCCAGGGCGGTAATGCGATTTTGCAGTTGCATAAATCCCTGATTGGCCTTCAAATCGGGATAGCTTTCCGCTACGGCGAATAAACGGGTCAAGGCGTTGGTCAATTGCCCGTCGGCTTGAGCCTTCTGCCCCACGGTATGGGCGTTCTGATACATATTTCGGGCTTTTATTACCTGCTCTAAGGTTTGTTTTTCATATTTCATCTGCCCCTCGCAGACCTTGATCAGCTTGGGCAATTCATCGTGCCGCTGTTTGAGCAGGACATCGATATTCGCCCAGGATTTGGTGATATTATTCTTCAGTCGAACCAAACCGTTATAGATCATAATAAGATAGCTGATTATTCCCACAACGGCAAAGGCGGTGATGATAAACGGCAGCCAACTCATAAACTTCCCTCCTGATAATATTTATAAAAATATAAGTCTATTAATTTTAGTATGCAAGATTTACACCGGTCACATTATAATAATAGAGAATAGAGAATAGAGAATGAAAAAATAATTGGTAACGTAGAAATAGGGAGACCCATAACGTCATTGCGAGCGGAGCGAAGCAATCTCCATGCGTGCGTATGAGATTGCTTCGCTCCGCTCGCAATGACGCCTCAGGTCTCTTATTGAGAACGCTACCAAATAATTGTCCATTATCCATTGTCAATTATCCCTTGCTCTTCGTTTTGCCCCTTGACAGCAGATTAAAATCACACTAAAATAAATTTTACTTTAAATCCCGCGATTATTTTTTCAGGAGGTGTAAAAAATGGGAATTGTACGCTGGGATCCTTTTAGGGATTTAATGAATTTACAGGATCGGATGAACAAGCTTTTTGATGAAAGCCTGCACCGGGTAACTCCTGATGATAAGCTGCACAGCACCTGGAATCCGGCGGTCGATATTTATGAAACCAAGGATAAGTTCATTGTGCTGGCCGAACTTCCCGGCATGAAACATGAAGACATTCAAGTGGAAATCAATAATAATACTTTGACCTTACGCGGTGAGCGGAAACTTGAAAATGAAATCAAAGAAGAAAGTTATCATTGCCTGGAACGTTCATATGGCAGTTTCAGCCGTAGCTTTTGTTTGCCCGCAACGATCAGGCAAGAAAATATAAAAGCCAGTTTGAAAGAAGGGGTACTGGAACTGATCATTCCTAAATCGCAACCTACTGCAGCTAAGCAGATCAATATTGAATAAAGGTGGGGATATACAAAATGCAGAACGATAAGGATCGGGATAAGGAAAGAGGCTTTACTATCGTCGATCGCCGCTTTGCCGTCAAATCCGAAGAAGAAAAGCAAGAAACATTGGAAGCGGAAAAAAAAGGCCAAAAAGCCGCCGAGAAAGAAACTGCTCCGCCTAAACCGGAAAAACCGAAGGCTCAAAAAGAAGAGTTTGCTCCGGGGATTACCTTAAGTAATCTGATCTTTTCGCTGAGCCATACCGCTTTGATTCAGATGGGCGAAATTCCTAATCCCGCCTCGAACAGGAAAGAAAAAGATTTAGCGTCGTCAAAACAATCCATTGATTTAATCGCCCTGTTGCAGGAAAAAACCAAGGGTAATCAGACTAAGGATGAGGAAATGTTGTTCGAAAATGTATTATACGATTTGAGAATGCGTTTTGTGCAGAATTCCCGGTAATAGACCCCCTGCCCATCTTTCTTCAGTTTCCAAGATTTAATCCATTATCATAATTGAGTAGGGTGGGTTTTGCCCACCATTTTAAACTATTCTTGGTTGATATTTGACCGGCATAAATAATGTCAGGCCAGCAAATTTGGTGGGCACAGCCCACCCTACAAAATTTTTATATAAAACGACGGAGGAACTTTAGACATGATTGAAGTTCAAAATTTGACTAAAAAATACAGCAATCTGACCGCGCTGGATAATATCAGCTTTAAGGTAGGAAAAGGCAGCATCCTGGGATTTTTGGGGCCGAACGGTGCCGGAAAGACCACGGCCATGCGTATCCTTACCGGATATTTGCCCGCAACCGAAGGCTACGTAAAAATCGCCGGATTCGATGTGCTGAGCGATCCGCTTCAAGCCAAGCAGTCCATCGGCTATCTGCCGGAAAATACCCCGCTTTATACCCAAATGCGGGTCAGAAGCTATCTGGAATTTATGGCTGAGTTGCGTAATGTACCAGGTGCGGAGATTAAAAACGCGGTGGATAAAGTCATCGAAAAATGCCGGCTGACCGAGGTGCCAAGACGCATCATCCGCACCCTTTCCAAAGGCTACCGGCAGCGGGTGGGGATAGCCCAGGCGCTGGTGCACAATCCGCCGGTTTTGATCCTGGATGAACCGACTATCGGCTTAGACCCTCAGCAGATTATCGAAGTGCGCCAGATGATTAAAGAGTTGAAAAGCGAGCACACGGTAATCTTAAGCACTCATATTTTGCCGGAAGTCAGCGCCATCTGCGACCGGGTTATCATCCTGAGCAAGGGAAAGCTGGTGGCCGAAGACGCCCCGGATAATCTGGCGCAGCGGATTATGGGAACGGCCAAAATCACCGTTGCGGCCAAGGGGCCGCAAAATGAAATTAAAGCGGCTTTGGGTAAAATCGCGGGGGTTACCGGAGTAGCAACCCAGGGCAAGGATAATTATCATGTGGAATCCTTACCTGAGTGCGATTTGCGCGCCGCCATCGCCAAGACCATAGTGCAAAATAATTGGGAATTGTTGGAATTGCGCTCCTGCGATGTGAGCCTGGAAGAGGTCTTCCTGCATTTAATTACCAAAGAAGAGGAGGTTTTACCATAATGCGCGCCATCTGGGCTGTTTTTAAAAAAGAGCTGAAAACCTATTTTACCTCGCCGATTGCCTATACGCTTTTTGTGGTATTTCTGTTTCTGGGGGGGTATTTTTTCTTTAGTTTAACCGCGGCTTTCAACATGCAGTCCATGCACTACACTCAGTATAACGCCCCGATGAATGTTTTAAATATGGATGAGATGATTGTCAAACCGCTGTTCTACAATCTCAACATCATTCTTTTACTGATGATGCCCCTACTTACCATGCGCATTTATGCCGAGGAAAAAAAGAGCGGCTGCATGGAACTGCTGCTCACCTCCCCGATTACTTCCTGGCAATTAGTGGCCGGTAAATTTTTGTCCGCTTTGTTTCTTTATATGCTGCTGCTGGTGATCACCTTGGCCTATCCTTTGATCTTGTTTTTGTACGGCAACCCGGATTTGGGTAAAATCGCCGGGGCTTATCTGGGAATGCTCCTTGTCGGCGCATCCTATATTGCCGCGGGTACCATGGCCTCTTCCCTGACCGAAAATCAGATTGTCGCGGCGGCAACCAGCTTCGGCCTGCTGCTTACCTTTTGGATTATCGGCTGGGCCGGTCATTTTGTGGAAGGCAACGCCTCCCATGCCCTCAATTATATCTCCCTGGTCGAACACTTTGCCGAATTCGTGGAAGGCGTAGTTGACACCAAACATTTGGTATATTATTTCAGCTTTATCGGATTTAATTTGTTTTTAACCAATCAATTTTTGGAATTGAAGTAAAAAAAGGCTTGAGACCTGAGGCTTGAGGGGTGAGAAAATACGTTACCCTCAAGCTCACTACTCAAGGGGCTGTGCCGCAACTCCCTATTTTGTCATTCCCGAATGCCTTTATCGGGAATCTGGTTTTAAAGTCAACACCATATCCCCGATAAAGGCATTCGGGGATGACAATTGAGGGCATTTTTGATTTACAAGCAGTTGCGGCACAATCACTCAAGCCTCAAGCCTATTAACTGAAAGGAGGACGTCTTAACCCACCATGAATAAGCGTCTGAAAATATTACGGTTTAACATCGTCGGAATGATCTTCATCATTCTGGGTATCGTAGTCTTAATCAACTATCTGGCTTCCCAACACAACCAGCGCTTCGATTTCACGGAGGGCGGGGAGCATACCTTGGCGGATCAAAGCATCAAGCTGCTGAAGAAAATCGACAGCCCGCTGAAGGTGATACTCTTCGACAAACCCACCTCGCAGACCTGGGGGAAGGCGGAAAATCTGCTGGCGGCTTACCGCTATCATTCAGGTCAGATTCAAACCGAATTGGTCGATCCCGATAAAAAGCCAAGTCTGGCCAAGCAATACGGGATACAGCGCTACGGTACGATATTTTTCGAATATAAAAACCGCCAGGAACAAACCGAAACCATCACCGAGGAAGAATTCACCAACGTCATTCTCAAACTGACCAGAGAAAAGCAAAACAAAGTCTATTTTGTAGACGGCCACGGCGAGAATAATATTGACGATGCGGATAAAACCGGTTACAGCCTGCTCAAAGAAGCGATTGAAAAACAAAACTTTGCAGTCGCTAAATTGGTTTTGGCGCGGGAAGCGAAAATACCGGATGATTGTTCAGTGCTGATCATCAGCGGGCCGGAGAAAGATTTCTTCCCGGAAGAATTAAAAACCCTGGAAGATTATTTAAAACGCGGCGGCAAAGCCTTCTTCATGCTCGATCCCCCGCCCGGCGTCGGTCTGAATGACTTTCTGCTGCAATGGGGGGTGAAGATCGGCAACGATATGGTTATCGATAAACTGAGCCGTCTTTTCGGCGGGGATTATTTCATGCCGGTGGTCACCAACTACACCCAGCATCCGATTACCCGCGGCTTCGATCTAGCCTCATTCTTTCCGGTAGCCCGTTCCATTACCCCGCTGGATAATGTCCCGGAAGGAACTATCGTTCAATCCCTGGCCAGCACTACCGAGGGTAGTTGGGCTGAGGTGGATTATCAAGCGCAGAGTTATGAGTTTAACGAGGGTAAGGACATAAAAGGGCCGATTTCCGTAGCGGTAGTCGTCGATATGCCGGTTAAACCCGCCGGAGCGGAAAAACAGCCCGCCGCAGCCAAAACCTCCGTGCGCCTGATTGTGATCGGCGATGCCGATTTCGTCAACAATACCTATATCAACCTATCCGGTAACCGTGACCTGTTTCTCAATATCATAAGCTGGCTGGCGCAGGAAGAAGATTTGATCTCCATCCGCCCCAAGGAAGAAGCCAAAAGAATGATCAGTCTGACCGAAACCGACATGCAAATGCTCTTCTGGCTTACCGTAGTCGCCATCCCGGTTGCGGTGCTTTTGGCAGGCATCGGCGTATGGTGGAGGAGACGCAAGGCATGAAGTCCAGGAATACAGTAATCTGGCTGCTGATTCTGATCGCTTTAGGGGGCTTTGTTTATTATTACGAAGTTATCGCAGGGAAAAAGCGCGAAGCGGCCAAAGATTCGGCAGAGAAGATTTATACTTTACCTGCCGATCAGGTAGAATCTGTCCGTATTGAAAACAACGGCATCGTGATCCGTTGCATCAAAGATAATTCCGGGAAATGGACGATCACGGAGCCGCTGCAACTGGCGGCGGACGGCGCAACGGTGCTGGATGTGATTGCTACTGTGCTGGATACCAAAATTCAGCGGGTCTTGGAGGAAAAGGCCAAAGATTTGACCGGATACGGGTTAAAGGAAAAGCCGCTGCGGGTGACTTTGACGATCGCTAAAAAGGATTACTCCCTGCTTTTGGGCGATCTCAATCCCACCCAGGCTTTTGTCTACTGCAAGCGGGACAGCGACGATCAGGTTTTCATGCTCTTTACCAACATCCGTCAGCATCTGGATAAAGAGCTTTACGATCTGCGGGATAAACGGGTGCTACACGCACAAAAGCATCAAATCAAAGCGCTGGACATTAAATCAGCCCAGGAAAACATTGTCCTGACCCATCAGTTGGAAAATGATCAGTGGCGGATAATCCAGCCGCTTGAGGTGTTAGCCGACAACAAGGAAATCAACAACTTTATCGATCTGCTGAATGCCGTACCCGTCAAGAGATTCGTAGCCGAAGAAGCGGGTGACCTTGTTCAATACGGGTTAGACCAGCCGCAGATGGTTATCGACATCACCCTAAGCGATGATAAAACCCATCAGGTGTTATTGTTAGGCAAAAAGGTCGATGCCGAGGGCGGGGCTGAAATCTTGGCCAAAATTCAGGACAAGCATAATATTTTCACCCTGCCGGCGGAAATAGAAACCCATTTGTTTAAAAAGGCCAACGATTTTCGCAATAAGAATTTAGCGACTTTTTCCACCGATGATTTATCCGGTCTGGAATTGATCAGCCCCAATCAAACGATAATTCTGGCGCGTAAAAAGGTAACCTACAGCTATGAATGGGAAATGCTCAAACCGGAAAAAGCCAAGGCTAAGGATACAGTAATTTATGATGTGCTCAATATCCTCCTGCAAACGCAGGTTAAGGAATTTATCGATCAGCCGGAGGCTAAAACCGATTACGGTTTTGCACAGCCTGTCTTGAAAATCAACGTTTTATTCAACGGCAAAGCTCAATCCAATCTGGCCTTGACATTTGGGGCGAAAAAGACTACAAATGATTTGATTTACGTGCGCGTCAACGATAAAATTGTGGCTATCGATGTGGCGGTTTTGAAGCCGGTTAACAAGAAACCGGCGGATTTTAAGCTGTAGCGCGGGGGTTTTAGGATTATACCGGTGACTCCCGTTATGTCATTCCCGAATGCCTTTATCGGGAATCTGGTTTTAAATTCAACACCATATTCCCGATAACTTCATTCGGGAATGACAAAATAGAAAGCTGTCAGGAGGTAACTCCTGACAGCACAACGCTTGTGGCGTCAGAAGTTACCTCCTGACGCCAATTTCCAGTTTATGAAAGCTCTGTAAAAAAATACGGATATTCCAGCGGAGGGCATAACCAGATGAAGAGCAAATCTAAGATATATCTAAATACACTTCTGACCGTAAGTCTTTTAACACTTACGGCCTGCCCGGAAAAAAAGGGTGGGTTTTGGCAGGAATCTAAAAAAAAGACACAAATGCCCTCCACTCTCACACCGGAGACATTCATCAAAATAGCCGGTGAGCAGAAACCGGCGGTCGTCAACATCAGCACCACCAGAACCGTCAAAGAAGACCCGCATATGATGTCCCCCCTAATGCCGCCCGGTCATCCCCGTAGCGGAGGCCAAGGCAGGGGAGGCGCTAATCCATTTGAAGATTTTTTTGAAAAGTTTTTCGGCTTTATTCCCAATCACGAATTCAAGCAAAAGAGCTTGGGTTCGGGTTTTATCATCAACAAAGAAGGCTATATCATAACCAATGCCCATGTAGTGGAAAATGTGGATGAAATCAGCGTCACCCTCTCCAACAAGAAGGAGTTTACGGCAAAAGTGGTGGGAGCCGATTCTAAAATCGATGTCGCTTTGATCAAGATCGATTCCTGGAAAGACCTTCCGGTAGTGACTTTGGGCGATTCCGATGCGTTGCAGGTCGGCGAATGGGTGCTGGCTGTCGGCAACCCCTTCGGCCTGGAGCATACGGTCACCAGCGGGATTGTCAGCGCCAAAGGCCGGGTGATCGGTTCCGGCCCTTATGATGATTTTATTCAAACCGACGCCTCCATCAATCCGGGCAACAGCGGCGGGCCGTTGTTCAATTTACGCGGCGAGGTCGTCGGCATCAGCACCGCGATTGTACCTGAGGGACAGGGAATCGGATTTGTCCTGCCGATCAATATGGCTAAGGATGTCTTAAACGACCTGAGGGATAAAGGCTCCGTCACCCGCGGCTGGCTGGGAGTGGTAATCCAAAAAGTCACTCCCGGTATCGCCGGCTCTTTCGGTCTGGAAGAACCGATCGGCGCTCTGATCTCTCAAGTACTGCCCGATTCACCGGCAGCCGCAGCCGGTTTAAAACAAGGCGACATCGTCACTAAATTCAACGGGAAGACGCTTGAAGACTACAACCAGTTGTCCCGCATGGCGGCTAAAACCCCACCCGATACCAAAATAAAACTGGAAGTTATCCGTAATGGTAAAGCGGAAACGGTATCGGTCACCCTGGGAACATATCCCAAGGATGAGCGCATGGCCTTTATGCCACACAAGATCGCTTCCCGCCTGGGAATGCGGGTGGAGAACGTAACCAGACAGCTTAAAGATTATTTCAACCTGAAAGATGAAAGCGGGGTTGTCATTACCGATGTAGAGGAAAACAGCCCGGCAACTGAAGCCGAAATTACCGCCGGGACCATAATTCTGGAGGTCAATAGAAAACCGGTACCCAATATTGAAGTTTATCAGTCGTTGATAAGTGAGGCTAAATCCAAGGAAACGGTCTTATTATTGGTAAAACAGGCCGAGCACACCCGCTACGTGACGCTATCGGTGCCATGATGATTGCAGGGCAACATTGTAGTTTTAATCGAAACACCTGAACCGCGGGACTTTCGGCCTGAGACAGGCCGAAACAAAAATTTCACCCCTTACCCTTCACTCTTTCTACTGCATCAACTACGGCTTGGAACGCAGGGACAGGGAGATGCGCTTGCGGACGATGTCCACCTCCAGCACGGTGACATTGACCTTTTGCTGCACCTTCAATACATCGTTGGGGTTTGGCACAAAGCGGTCGGCGATCTGGCTGATATGCACCAGGCCGTCCTGATGCACTCCGATGTCCACAAATGCCCCGAAATTGGTGATGTTGGTGACGATGCCGGGCAGTTTCATCCCCGGCTTTACGTCCCCGATTTTTTCCACCCCTTCGGTAAAGCTGAAGGCTTCGAATTTTTCCCGCGGGTCGCGCCCCGGCTTGGCCAGTTCGTTCATGATGTCGTTTAGGGTGGGCAGGCCGACGGTAGCGGTTACGTATTTGTTGAGATTGATCTTTTTGCGCAGCTTTTCATTGCCCATCAAATCCGCTAAAGTGCAGCCCAAATCCTGGGTGACGGCGTTCACGATGTGATAGCTTTCCGGGTGTACCGCGCTTGCATCCAAGGGGTTTTCCCCGTTTCTGATACGCAAAAATCCGGCAGCCTGTTCATATGCCTTGGGACCAAGTTTGGAAACCCGGCGGAAATCCTCCCGACGTACAAACGGGCCATTCTCGTTACGGTATTCGACAATGTTTTTAGCCAGTTGCGGCCCTAATCCGGAGACATAGGTTAAAAGCTGACAGCTTGCGGTATTGATCTCCACCCCCACGCCGTTGACGCAGCTTATCACCACGTCATCCAAGCCCTGCCTGAGCGCCTTCTGATCGACATCGTGCTGATACTGCCCAACCCCGATCGATTTGGGATCGATCTTCACCAATTCCGCCAAAGGATCCATCAAGCGCCTGCCGATAGAGACCGCTCCCCGCACCGTGACATCGTAATCGGGAAACTCCTCCCTGGCTACCTCTGAGGCCGAATAGACCGAGGCGCCGCTTTCGTTGACCATTACCACCTGGACGCTTTTGGGCAGCTTCAAGGCGCGTACAAAGGCTTCCGTTTCCCTCCCGGCGGTACCGTTGCCGATGGCGATGGCCTCAATTTGGAACTTATCCACCAAATGGGTGACGATTGCTTCCGCTTCAATGGTTTTCTTTTGCGGCTCATGAGGGTAAATAGCCTCGTTATGTAAAAGCCGCCCCTGCCGATCCAGGCAGATCAGCTTACAGCCGGTGCGGAATCCCGGATCGAGAGCCAGAACGCTTTTCTGGCCCAGAGGCGCCGCCAACAGCAATTGGCGCAGGTTTTCGGCAAAGACATGAATGGCTTCGCCATCGGCGCGCTTTTTGGTCTCCAGGCGGATTTCCGTCTCCAGGGAAAGCTGCATCAGGCGTTGGTAACTGTCATGCACCGCCAGGCGTACCTGTTCGGAATCGGCCTTTCCCCCCTTGACAAAGAGGTCTTCCAAAATGGTCAAAGCAGCCGCTTGGGACGGGGCGATTTCCAGCAATAAAAACCCCTCGTTCTCACCGCGGCGAAGAGCCAGTACACGATGAGAGGGGGCACAAGACACCGGCTCCTCCCAAGCAAAATAATCTTTATATTTGATCCCCTCCTGCTCCTTTTCGGAAACCACCCGGCTGCGGAAGGTTCCCTTTTCCCTGAACAATTGGCGGATTTGGGCACGGGCGGCCTGATCCTCGTTTACAATTTCTGCGATAATATCCCGCGCCCCGGCCAAGGCATCGTCGACCGTCTCCACACCCTTTTCGGGATTGACGAATCGGGCGGCTTCCGTCAGCGGATCGCTGCCGCTCTGAGCAAGTATCAGTTGGGCGAGAGGCTCCAAACCTTTTTCCCTGGCGATGGTCGCCCTGGTACGCCGTTTGGGGCGATAAGGCAGATAAATATCCTCTAAAACAGTCATGGTTTCGGCGGCCAGCAGTTGGGTTTTTAGTTCATCGCTCAGCTTTCCCATCTCCTCCAGGGATTTGAGAATGGCTTCCCGGCGTTTGTCCAACTCCCGCAATTGCTCCAGACGATCGCGGATGGCGGTAATAGCCACTTCATCCAATGACCCGGTGACCTCTTTGCGGTAACGGGAGATAAAGGGAATGGTCGCTCCCTCCCCCAAAAGTTGGGCGGTGTTTATTACTTGTTTGGCTTTTAGTTTAAGCGCTTCGGCTATTTTAAGGATATGCGTCTGATTCATCGATATTCCTATGAAAATGTTGCAGAATGATTTTGGATGGGCATATAATATCATTTTCTGGTTGATAAGTCACCCTGTCATCCCCGAACGCTTTTATCGGGGATATGGTTTTTCAAGAGATTAGAACTGGATTCCCGATAAAACCATTCGGGAATGACAACCAGAAAATGGTATAATAGCAAAAACGGAAGGGGTAGTAAAGGGGAGAAAGTGGACGATAAAAAAGAAAAGGGAGGGATACTTTTCAGTAACCCTCCCTTTTTAAGCCTGAATTGTTGCCAATCCATTTTTATACAGAAACGCTGTATAAAGGCCAACACCAATGCATGATTAGTGTCCCGCAGGAGCTTCAGCAGGCGCTTCAGCGGGCGCTTCAGTTGCTGGATGTTCTGCCGGTTGACCTTCTTCAGCAGGATGTTCTGCCGGGGCTTCCGCTGCCGGAGCTTCTGGGGCTGCCGGGGCTGCTTCATGAGTTTCATGAGTAGCCGGTGCTTCCTCAGGAGTTTCCGATTTCTGACATCCGATAGACACGAAAACCATCAGTGTCAAAGCCAATCCGAAAGCTAAACTAAGCTTTCTGTTCTTCAATGTTACCACCCCCTTCATTTAAAGTATAATGTTAATAATTGTAATATTCGTAGACGGTTGCGTAAAGAATAAAGTTTTTAACTTAAAAAGTCAAGAAATTATTTTTATAATTTACCGATAATCGCATCGGCGACCTGCGAAGTGCCTGCCGCCGTAGGATCGTTGCGGTCTGCTTTTAAATCATAAGTTACAGATTTACCTTCTTTAATAACCAACGCCAGCGCTTTTTCCAATCTGTCGGCGGCGTCTGTTTCTCCGATATGTCTGAGCATAAGAACGCCGGATAAGATCTGCGCCATCGGATTGGCTTTGTTTTGCCCCTTATATTTGGGAGCGCTGCCGTGTGTCGGCTCAAACAGGGCACAATTATACCCTATATTGGCTCCCGGCGCAACCCCTAAACCGCCTATCAGCCCCGCGCATAAATCGGAAATAATATCGCCGTATAAATTAGGCAACACCAAAACATCGAATTGCCCCGGGTTTTGCACTAATTGCATACAGGTATTATCGACAATTTTATCTTCAAACTCAATTTGCGGATAGGATTTAGCCACAGCGCGGGCGGTTTCCAGAAACAAACCGTCGCTGAATTTTAAAATATTGGCTTTGTGAACTGCGGTTACTTTCCTGCGCCCGTTTTTTAGCGCATATTCAAAAGCATAACGGACTATTTTTTCCGTTGCCGAGACGGATATGGGCTTTAAGCTTATTCCGCAATCGCCGCCCAGGTGTTGTTTGTTGGTTCGGCGGACAAAATCGATTAATTCCTTAGTCTCCGGCGCACCTTTTTGATATTCAATCCCTGCATACAAATCTTCGGTATTTTCCCGTACGATTACCAAATCTATATTATTGTAACGGGATGGTACGCCGGGATAAGTCTTACAAGGCCGAAGGCAAACATACAAATTCAATTCCTTGCGTAAAGCGACATTCACACTGCGAAAACCGGTACCGATCGGGGTAGTGATCGGGCCTTTAATCGCGATTTTATTTTTTCTGATTGAATCCAGCACGGCCTGAGGAAGCGGCGTCCCATATTCCGCGATCACATCTGCTCCGGCCTGAACCGTTTCCCATTCAAATTCCACCCCCGTAGCTTCCAGCACCCTTTTGGTAGCATCTGAAATCTCATAACCGATACCGTCACCGGGGATAAAGGTGACCCGATGTTTTCCCAATAGAACCTCCCGGTAAAAAATTCCATATATTATATTAGCGAAATTTTAATTTGTAAATGATAAAGTAGTGTTGTTTTGGTGAATTTTAGGACTTGTCGAGCAATTCCCGGTAAAGCGCCAGGTGTTTTTGTGCGATTTCTTCAATTTTGAACTCTTTTAGGATTTTTTCACGGGAGGCTTTCCCGATATGACTGCATTTTTCCGGATTGCTTAAGAGATCGGATATGGAAGAAACCAGGGCGATTAAATTTTCACCCTCTATTTTATGCCCATATTCATTCCCGGTGATTAGATCGCGGCTTATTTCATCAATATCTAAAGTAACGCTGGGTAAACCGCTTGCCATGGCCTCCATTAACGCATTGGGCATACCCTCGCTGCGGGAAAGGAAGACAAAAAGATCGGATGCCTGCAAGTATTCGTAAATATTGTTTTTGGTGCCTAATAATTGGATTTTATTTTTGGGTTTGCTCAAAATAAGCATTTTGACCACTTCTTTGTCTTCCACCAAAAAAATCCCCACTTTTTTCCGCAGCAAATCTACAAATTCTTTATCCTGCAATCTTACCGCCGGACAAAGAGGGCACAAGGGGCCGACAACCAATAAAGTCGCGTCGGGATGTTTTTCTAAAACCTGTTCCCAACAATTGAAGAGCAAATCGATGCCTTTGCCGCGGCGCACGCTGCCGATATAAGTCACAATTTTGTCGTTTACGGGGATCCCCAACCTTTTCTTTAGCTCCTTTTTATTAAGATCATCCGTTAACGGAGAAAACAAATCCGTATTGACCCCATTCGGTATCTGCACTAATTTGGATTGCGGGAAAAGATAGCTGTTACGATAACTTTCGCACAGGGCGGTCGATGTCCCGACGAATTTATCGGTTATATACAATATTTTCAGTAATAAACGATTATATGCGGGAAGTTTTTCCAGGGTTAACGGATCATTAATACCGATACCAGTCATTTTAATGACTACTTTTTTCCCCAGAAGTTTGAAAAAGAGCACAAACCAGCAAATCATGTTAGACATGCCGTTTATATAGACAAGCTGGAAATCCTCCCGATGATCGAAAAAGAATTTATAAAAATATTTATAACTTTCCCACTTTTTCTTTAAGTTTTCCGGCTTCTGATAAAAGGGAATGCCCGATTTTCCAAGCTGCCCCAGGAAATTATTGTCATGACACGGTTTGCCTAACGGGGCCTCGGCATTTAAGCCAAAAACCAGAAACGGCTGCGCGCTCAAATTTTTTAAGGTCTGCGCCAGATGCAACGATTGGGTATTCGCTCCGCTGCAAATAGTAAAATCAGGAATTAAGATACAAATTTTGACCATGCTGAAAACCTTATATCCTCAAAATAGTTAAAGCAGGGATGGCGGAGACGTATTCTAAAGCCCCTAATCCCTCTAAATCAAAAACATATTTAATATACACAGACATAATGCCATAGTCAAGGGTGGTATTGATGGCATCCCTGCTTAAAAAGAAAACAAAATAATTTTTTAAACATTTTCGTATTGACAAAAGTAAAACGATGTCTTATAATAAAATCCCTTTCGTAATCTGTTGTTTGTAAACAACTTATCGCTATCTTTCTATTTGCTGTCTGTTATTGGTATAGTACAGTTTGGCGGTTTTTAAACTATTGTTTGATTGCTTATTTCAGGGTGATATTTGATGTTGACTAATTACCTGCCGATATTATTTCTTTTCTTTTTGGCTGCCGGAATTGGTACCGCCATGATGGTGGGGGGCAGCCTGGTTCGGCCTAAAAATCAATATGCCGAGAAGAACTCGGCTTATGAATGCGGGATTGACCCGGTTGGGGATGCCATGGAGCGGGTCAAACCCCGATACTATGTCTACGCCATGATTTTTTTGGCCTTCGATGTGGAAGCCGTTTTCTTGTTTTCCTGGGCGATAGTTTTCGAGCGTTTGGGTTTTTTTGCGTTGGTTGAGATGTTCTTGTTTATATTAATTTTAATCCTGGGGCTTCTTTATGCTTGGTATAAAGGGGCGCTGCAATGGGGCAATTAAAGGGATAAGCATGGGATTGCTGGAAAATAAATTCGAATCGAATATAATCACCGCCAGGGTCGATGAGGTAATTAATTGGGCGCGCTATTCTTCGCTGTGGCCGATGACCTTCGGTTTGGCTTGCTGTGCGATCGAAATGATGGCGGCGGCGGCTCCCCGCTATGACATCGCCCGCTTTGGTTCGGAGGTTTTCCGCGCCACACCCCGCCAGTCCGATCTGATGATAGTCGCCGGAACGGTGACCAATAAAATGGCTCCGGCGGTCAGACGCCTGTATGATCAAATGCCGGAACCCCGTTACGTAATTGCCATGGGAAGCTGCGCCACCTCCGGGGGGTTGTTCAATACTTATGCGGTGTTGCAGGGCGTGGATAAAATAATCCCGGTGGATGTTTATGTCCCCGGTTGTCCTCCCCGTCCGGAGGCGCTGCTTTACGGATTGATAAAAATTCAAGAAATGATCAAGAATCATCATATCTTGGTAAAAAATAAGGAATAGGTTGCTTAATGAGCGAAATAAAAAATATGCAGAGTCTGATCGATTCTGTGAAGAAAAATTCCCCACAAGCGGTTTTAGCCGTTACCAAGGCCAAAGATATTGATATTATAACCGTAAAAAAAGAATTTTTGCTGGAGATAGCCCGTTTTTTACATGACGATACCCACCTGGATTTAAAGTATTTATCTTTTTTAACCGCCGTCGATTATCCCCGCAAAGACCAGCGTTTCGAGGTGTTATACCAACTTTATTCACTTAAAAATAATCATAAATTAAGAATGTGTGTTCCGGTGCCGGAAGACGACCCTCAAATGGATTCGGTCACCGGGATTTGGGCTGCCGCCGTCCTTTTGGAGATGGAAGTATTCGACATGTTCGGAATAAAATTTAACAATCACCCCGATATGCGTAGAATTTTTATGCCGGATGATTGGGAAGGACATCCCTTGCGCAAAGATTATCCGTTGCAGGGTGACCGTCAATATAAGGTGGATTTAGATGCCTGATTCCAGAGAAGTAACCCTGAATTTCGGTCCGCAGCATCCGGCCACCCACGGTGTTTTGCGCTTGGTATTGGTATTGGATGGGGAATATGTCAAGGATACCAAGTTGTACTACGGCTATTTGCACCGCGGCATGGAAAAACTGGCCGAATCCCGCACCTATGATCAAATAATTCCCATGGTTGACCGCCTGGATTATCTGGCGGCGATGTCTAACGGTCTGGGCTATGTGTTGGCTGTGGAAAAGATGATGGATTTGGAAATACCGCCGCGCGCCCAATATTTGCGCATTCTGGCTACGGAAATGTCACGAATCGCCAGTCATCTGTTGTGGCTGGCTGCCTTTGCTATCGATTTGGGCGCCATCACTCCGATCATGTATTGCTTCCGTGAACGGGAAATATTAATGGATATTTTCGAGGAAGTAAGCGGGGCGCGTTTGACCTACAATTATATGCGCATCGGTGGGGTAAAGGCAGATTTCAGCGAAAAGGCTTTGACCAGTATCAGGGAATTTGTGAAAATATTTCCCGGAAAAATGAAAGATTATGAAACATTATTGAATACTAATCCGGTATTTGTGGCACGCACCAAAAATGTCGGGATTATTTCAGCGCGGGATGCGGTCAATTTCGGGCTTAGCGGCCCTTGTCTGCGCGGTTCCGGGGTAAAATTCGATTTGCGTAAAAACGAACCCTATGCCGGATACGAAAATTTCAGCTTCGATGTGCCGACCGGTGCAATCGGCGACGTGTATGATCGTTATCTGGTACGGATGGAGGAAATGCGCCAGAGCAACCGCATCCTGGAGCAAGCCCTGGATAAATTACCGGCAGGGGAAATTCTGACGTCTGACCCCAGGGTTTACCGTCCGCCCAAGGATCATGCGCTGGACAACGTCGAATCGCTGATCCAGTACTGCTATATAGCCATGGAAGGCATAAGGGTTCCGGCAGGGGAGTGCTACACCCGGATCGAAGCCCCCAAAGGGGAACTGGGATTTTATATCGTCAGCGACGGTTCGGCCAAACCCTATCGGATGTATATCAGACCGCCGTCTTTTATCAACCTGGATATTGTACCGAAACTGGCCGAAGGCAGGCTGGTGGCCGATCTGGTTTCGATCTTAGGTAGTATCGATATTGTTTTGGGCGAGGTGGATAAATGATCGCCACGATCATGAAAACCGTATTGATGGTCAATATATTACTGGTGGTTATCGCCTATATAACCTGGGCGGAACGCAAAATTTTGGGGCGGATGCAGATCCGTCACGGCCCGATGCGGGTAGGCTGGCACGGGTTGTTGCAGCCGATTGCCGACGGCGTCAAATTGGCCACTAAGGAATTGATTGTCCCCACCGGCGCAGATTCGCTTTTATTTTTAATTGCACCGGTTATAACCTTGGTTTTCGCCTTAGTACCATTTGCGGTAATTCCCTTTGCCGGTGCGCCAGTTTGGCAAATTACCGATGTGAATATCGGCCTTTTATTTATCCTGGCGGCCAGTTCGTTGGGAATGTATGGGATCGTGATCGGCGGCTGGTCTTCCAACAGCAAATATTCTTTGATGGGCGCATTACGATCTGTGGCCCAGATGATCAGCTATGAAGTGCCGTTGATATTGGCCTTGATCGGGCCGGTCATGCTGTCCGGTTCATTTAGTATGAGTAAAATGGTCGCCGCCCAGGAACAAGCCGGTTATTGGTTTATTTTTTTGCAGCCGCTGGCATTCGTGGTCTTTTTGATTTCGGGCGTGGCGGAAACCAACCGGGTGCCTTTCGATATGGTGGAAGCGGAAGGGGAGTTGGTTTGCGGTTTTCACACGGAATACAGTGGCATGGCTTTTTCCGTATTCTTTTTGGCGGAATACGCCAATATGATTCTGATCTCCGCCATCGCCACCCTTTGTTTTCTCGGCGGCTGGCAGCGACCTTTTCCGACTGTCGGGTTTTTAAGTTTCCTGGATGTTGTCCCGGAAATAGTCTGGTTTAGCCTGAAAATCGGCTTTTTTCTCTTCCTTTATATCTGGCTTAGGGCGACATTACCGCGTATCCGTTACGACCAATTGATGTATCTGGGTTGGAAAATGCTGTTGCCGGTGGTTTTGTTGAATATTTTTCTGGTAGGTTTGTTTAAGTTTTATAGTATCCCTTTATTGATCTATTACCTGATCACTTTTTTTACCACCGTGGGCTGTGTCGCCTGGTGCAGTAAACACTTTTACGAATAATACCAAGTTGCGTTCAAAAGTGTAGTTACCTGATTTATCAGGTTCTTTCTGCCCAATGAATTGGGCAACTACATTTGTAGCATTTTGAACGCAACTTGGAATAAGAGCGGATTATGAGTATAAAAGATACAGCGCGTAAAATGATTTTTTGGGACATTTTGCAGGGGATGGCTTTAACCTTCAAATATATGTGGACTAAGCCGATTACCATGCAGTATCCCAATGAACGCTGGATACCGGCGGATCAATTCCGGGGACAGGTGGCTTTGGTGCGCCGTCCGGATACCCCGGATAAAGATTTATGTGTCGGATGTTGTCTGTGTGTCCGGGTTTGTCCCAGTAATGCTATTCGCATGGAAACCTCGGTAGATGAGAATAACCGCAAGCGTATTGATGAGTATAATCTCGACGTCACCCGCTGCATTTTTTGCGCTTTGTGCGTGGAAATCTGCCCGGTTAAGGCGCTGGTATCTACCGATTTATTCGAGACCGCGACGTATAGCCGGCAGGAGTTGCTGAGGAATAAGGAGACCCTGTTAAAACAAGGACATGCCTGGCGCGAACGCAAAGAAAAGGAAAGAGCGCAAGGCATTGCTCCGCAAACGGTGGTTAAGTAACCTGAGTTCGGGATAAGAATTACGTAGTCCCATCCCTTTAGGGCTGAATTTCCGGGGCTAAAGCCCCGGCACTACGTGACTACGCTACGCAGGAAAATTATGAGCAAGAAAATCAATTTGATAATTAACGAGATTGCCGTAGAGGCCGGCGAAGGCGATACAATTTTAGCTGCGGCCAGAAAATTCAATATTTATATTCCCACCTTATGCTATAGCCCGCATTTGACCCTGTTCGGCGCCTGCCGTTTATGCCTAGTGGAGGTCAACGAATCGCCCCGCCTGGTGTCGGCCTGTACTACCCCGGTAGCGGAAGGCATGTCGGTCAAAACCGATACCCCGCAAATTACCGGTATCCGTAAAACCTTGTTGGAAATGCTGCTGTTGGAGCATCCTTTAGATTGCCTCACCTGCGACAAGGGCGGAGAATGCGAACTGCAAAATCTGGCCTTCAGATTGCAGGTCACCGAAGACCGCTTCGGTTTCCATGCCCCGCTGACCAAGAACCCGGATGAAACCAATTGCTTTATCCAAAGGGATTTGCAAAAGTGTATGCTCTGCGGCAAATGTGTGCGGGTCTGCGATGAAATCCGCAACATCGGGGCATTAGGTTACACCCGGCATGGGATGATGGCCACCATCGGTTACCCGGAGAAAAAACTGGTTAACTGTGAATTCTGCGGGCAATGCCTGGCTGTTTGTCCGGTAGGCGCTTTAAGCAGCAAACTATCTAAGTTCGAAGCCCGGCCTTGGGAGATGGAGCAAACCAACTCCGTTTGCCCCTATTGCGGCTGCGGTTGCAGTTTAGTCCTCAGACATAAAAATAACAAGGTCGTCAAAATCAGCACCAATGATGAGTTGGGCGGAAATGAGGGATTATTATGCGTCAAGGGGCGGTTCGGTTACGATTTTATTAATCACCCCACCCGTTTGACTAACCCTCTGATCAAGAAAGACGGGGTTTTCACTCAGGCCACCTGGGATGAGGCAATTCAATATGTTGCCGATAAGCTGAAGCTGATTTTTAAGGAAAAGGGCGGCCAGGCTATAGCGGCAATTGCTTCCACCCGTTGCACCAATGAAGAAAATTATCTGTTCCAGAAATTGATGCGGGCCGTGTTCAAAACCAACAATATCGATAATTACGCCCGTCTGGAACATGCACCATCCATGACAGTCTTGCAGGATGTTTTAGGTGTCCCCGCCGCCACCAACTCCATTCAGGAGGTAAAGACGGCGCAGACTATTTTGGTAATCGGCGCTAATCCGACATCCTCTCATGTCATTATGGGGTTAGCGATCAAGCAGGCGGTGCGTAACTGTGGGGCAAATTTAATCCTGGTCGACCCGGTTTGCTCGAATCTGGTGCCTTTCGCCAAATCCTGGCTGCAAATTAAACCGGGAACCGATACCGCGTTACTCAACGGGTTGGCGCGTATTATAATTGATGAAAATCTGCTGAATAAAGAATTTGTAGAAAAACAAACCAAGGGGTTGGGGAAATTAGTCTCACACCTTCAGGCATTTTCTCCGGAAAGTGTGGCGCAAATTTGTAATGTCTCTGTAGAAGAGCTTGAGAAAGCCGCCCGGTTGTTTGCTCAAACCGAGACCGCCTGCATTGTCTATGGGGATGGGCTGGTACAGCAGGTAAATGCGGCAGATAACGTGTATGCCTTGCTGAATCTATTGTTATTGACCGGAAATTTAGGGCGTAAGGGAACCGGTATTCATCCGCTGCGCACCAGTTGCAATGTGCAGGGTGCTTGTGATGTGGGAGCGCTGCCCGATTATCTGCCCGGCTATCAGGATCTTCGGGATGAGCAGGTGCGGGAAAAATTCGAACTGGCCTGGAATACGCAATTACCGTCTGCTCCCGGCTTGAGCCTGATGGGAATGATCGATGCAGCAATCGCCGGGAAAATAACGGCCATGTATATTATCGGGGAAAATACTCTTACCTCATTCCCGCAAAAAAATAATGTTAAGAAAGCCCTGGAGAGCTTAGACTTTTTGGTAGTTCAGGATATTTTCCTGACTGAGACCGCTCAACTGGCGGATGTGGTTTTGCCTGCCGCCGCCTTTGCCGAGAAAACCGGCACATACACCAATACCGAGCGCCGCATCCAAAAAATAAATCAGGCGGTTTTGCCGATTGGGGAAAGTAAATCCGACAGGTTAATATTGCAGATGGTAGCCAAAGCCTGCGGTTATGAATTCAAATATAATTCGGCGGCGGATGTTATGAAGGAAATCAGCGAATTATCGCCCATATACAGCGGTATCCGTTACCAGAGTTTAGGCAGTAAGGGCTTGCAATGGCCGTTGAGCGCCGAAGGTAAAAGCGCCGAATATCTTGCCGAATTCAAAAAACCGTTAAGCTTTCATCCGGTGCAATATGTTCCGTTAGATGAAGATAAAGCGTTCCCGTTTGTCTTAATCAGCGGCGGGTTATTATTTCATCATCTCTCAGGCACCATGAGCAATAAAACCAGAGGATTGCAGTTGCTTTGCCCAGAGCCTCGCCTGGAGATGAATCCGGTCGATGCGGAAAGACTTAGGATTCAGGAAAACGCTAAAGTTCTGGTGGAAAACTGTGCGGATAGTTTAGCTATCCAGGTTAAGATAAATAATCGTTATCCGTCCGGAGTGGTTTTTCTCCCGAAACATTTCAGTTCCGCCCCGGTAAATTTATTTACCGGCTGCCGGATGAACCAAGAAACACAGACGCAAGTCAGTAAATTAACCCGTGTGAATATCCGCCTTCTTGACGAATGAAGAGAATAAAAAGTCGTTCTGAAAGTGAAAAATTTGCTGACATAACGAAATGCTTTGGTGTATAATTGCCAGGTTTTAGTTAAGAGAAGAAAATCAAACCGCTTTTTATTTTTAGCTGAAACATCAGGAGCGATTTTTTCGTAAGCTGCCCATCTGATGCCGTTATTCACGATTTTATCGTGTTGGAGGACGTTGCGGCTGCAGATATTCTGCAGCCATTGTTATGTATAGGGGGGATGGGCGCCCCCCAATATAATATCGTTTTCTAGTTGTCATTCCCGAATGGTGTTATCGGGAATCTGATTTTAACTGTTTGAAAAACCATATCCCCGATAAAGGCGTTCGGGAATGACAATTTGCCATATCAACTAGAAAACGATGTAAGAGGAAACAGCATTTGACCTTATTAACCTTTGCTATCTTGGCTTTTCTCTCGGTTTTAGCCGCAATTATGATGATAACGGCGCGCAAAATAGTTTTCAGCGTATTTTGGCTGCTGTTGTCCTTTTTTACTACTGCGTGCATACTTTTGTTGCTGAAAGCCGAATTTTTAGCAGTAGTACAAATATTGGTCAACGCCGGCGCGGTGATTATCTCCTTTCTGTTTGTCGTGATCTTAATCAATCTGCGGGAAGAACCTAAAAACGAGCGTTACCACCAACAAACAAAATGGGCTGTTTTAGTTTCGGCTATTCTGTTTGTTTTAGTCGGTTTGTTACTTGTGCCGCAAGGCCGTTATTACACCAGCGAGGGAATGATCGCCTCCGAATTAGTTAAATGGGGCGGAAACAGCGAACTGGTGGCTAAATATTTATTTAGCGATTATATCTTGCCGTTTGAAGTGGTCGCGCTGGTTTTATTGGTAGCCATTATTGGGGTAGTGGTTTTGGCCAAAAAAATGCCCCCCAAACAGAAGGCGGAATAAGATGATTCCTTTGCCGCTGTATTTGATATTGAGCGCAGCCTTGTTTATTATCGGGTTGGTCGGTGTTTTAACCCGGCGCAATATCGTTATTATTTTGATGTGCATTGAAATGATGTTAAATGCGGTATTAATCAATTTAACGGCCTTTTCCGTAAACGGCGGGAACTTAAGCGGCCAGATATTCGCCATTTTTGTCATCAGTATTTCGGCGGCGGAAGCGGCGGTCGGGTTATCAATACTGCTGGTCTATTATCGTCAGCATCGATCTGTAAAAGTCGATGAGATGAATTTAATGAAATGGTAAAATTTTTGCTAAGGAGTAACCCTTGAAACTGGCCATTATTTTACTGCTGCCGATTATTTGCACCGTCCTGATAAATGTGGCGGGGGAGCGTTCCCGCGGCCTGCGTAATTTCTTCTGTCTTTTTGCGGCCATTGTGGATTTCATCCTGGTCTGCACCTATATTTCGCCGGCCCTGCTGGGTCAGGAAATCATCTATCGCTTTGTCGAGACCAGTTCCTTTAGTATGGTTTTCCGGGTGGAGATTGTGTCAGTCTATCTGGCCTTATCCATGACCTTTCTCTGGATTTTAACGGTGATTTACTCCTTCGGTTATATGGAGCATGAGCCTCACGCCCAAACCCGCTATTACGCCTCGCTGATTATCAATATCACCGCGGCGATGGGGATCGCATTTTCCGCTAACCTGATTACCTTCTTCGTCTTTTTCGAAATGCTGACCATTGCCGTCTATCCCCTGGTGGTTCATGAGGAAACCAAAGAAGCTTACGACGCCGGGATACTATACGGCGCTTATTTATTGAGCGGCGGTGCAGCGGTGCTCTTTGCCACGGTTTTGATTTATCTGAAAACCGGGACGGTTAATTTCACTACCGGCGGGATTCCCGGTTTAGCCGCGCAAAGCCAGGGATTTTTGATACTGCTTTTTGTCTTACTTACCTTCGGCTTCGGCTTTAAAGCCGCGCTGATCCCCTTACATTATTGGCTGCCGGAGGCCATGGTTGCGCCGACCCCGATTAGCGCCGTTTTACATGCTGTGGCGGTCGTCAATGTGGGGCTGTTCGGATTTACCAGGGTTATCTTCAATGTTTTCGGCCCAGATTTGTACCATAAGATGGGGTTCGACAATGTAATCATGTTTATGGCGGCTTTGACGGTGCTGGGGGGGGCGATTTTAGGTCTGCGCCAGACAGAGCTTAAAAAAATGCTGGCGATGTCGACCGTCAACCAGTTGAGTTATGTCTTGCTGGGGTTAGTGTCTTTTCAGGCGACAGGCATGATGGGCGGCATATTGCATGTTTATTTTCATGCTTTTATGAAGATTACCCTCTTTTATTGCGCCGGCGCCATTATTACCCAAAGCGGCAATAAATATATCGCCAAAATGGGCGGCTTAGCCCGCCATATGCCGATTACCATGACTTGTTTTGCCATCGCTGCGGTGGGGATTATCGGATTGCCGCCGGTCTGCGGCTGGGTGAGCAAGTGGTATCTGATGCAAGGCTATCTGACGATGAAAAAGCCGCTGATGGCCGCGCTGTTTCTGGTGAGCGGCATCATCGAACTGGGTTATTTTTTTCCCCCGATCTTCAAGGCGTTTTTCCGCAAGGAAGAAGAGGGGGCGTTTCATTTTCATCACGACACCTCGCGTTTAGGCAGTGAGGCGCCGGCTGCCATGTGGGTACCGATAATAATTGTCACGATTGCCTCTGTCGCCTTCGGGTTGGGGGGATTTGTCCCGCATTGGCTGGGAAAACCGGCTTTAGCGGGGTTATTGGGCTACGTTCCTTAAGATGCCTCTTGGCGTGAAAGTATAGGTATACTTTTTTCACCACGAAGCACACGAAGATCACGAAAAAACAAATAGTTTAATTAAATATTATAACTAGTTATTTTGTTTTTTTACCTTTTTTCAAGCGGTAAACTTTTCACGTTTGGCTGCATTACCCTTAAAAAATAGCATTTGTAATTCTTCGTGTGCTTCGTGTGCTTCGTGGTGAAAATAAATTTACCCACAGTTTAGGGAGTTTGAGTTTATGATAATTGAGAGCATAAGACCGTTTCTTGCAGTTCTGGTTCCGGCACTGACCATTATATTTTTGCCTTTTTTATCCGATGCAAAAGGCAATCGCCTGCTGGTCTGGAGCATGGTTTTAGACTTTTTAATCGTCGCCTCGATGTATCCTGCCATAAGCGACGGGAATACGATCCACTGTACTTTAAATACCGGGCTGAATGTCCAATTGGCTTTTATGGCCGATGCTTTATCTATGCTTGCCGGATTAATCGCTATATTCATGTGGATGCTGGCATCTGTTTTCTCGGTAAAGTACATGGCGCATGAACATGCCCAGTGTCGCTATAATGTCTTTTCCCTGCTTTCTTTGACCGGAATGATGGGGGTGGTTTTTACCAAAAATTTGTTTTCCCTCTACCTCTTTTTTGAAATGCTCAGTATCGCTTCCTATGTGATGGTGATTCATGAAGAAAGTCCGGATGCTGCTGAAGCCGGTCTGAAATACATCTTTATGGGTGTATGCGGCGGCTTGATTTTGTTGTTTGCCATTATCTCCACCTATGCCATAACCGGCACGGGCGATTTGGTGGAAATTGCCAAAATCAGCGGAAGATTTGCCGGGAACCCGATGGTGGCGATCATATTTCTTTGCTTTATCGTCGGATTCGGGGTTAAAGCCGGGTTGTTTCCGGTGCATATCTGGCTGCCGGATGCCCATCCGGTTGCGCCGTCGCCCGCCAGCGCACTGTTGTCTGGGGTTATGATTAAAGCGGGCGCCTATGGGATAATCCGGACGGTATACACCATTATGGGGACAGGAGTTTTACGGGGGCAAACCGTTACCTCCATTTTATTGATTTTTGCCGTGATTAATATATTTTTGGGGTCGGCTGTCGCCATAAAACAAACGGAACTAAAAAGGATGCTGGCGTATTCCAGTATCTCACAAATGGGATATATAATTCTGGGAGTAGCTCTGATGTCTCCCAAGGCGTTAACGGGTGGAGTGGTGCATATTTTTAATCATGCGATTATCAAAGGAACGTTATTTTTGTGCGCCGGGGCTTTTATCGCCCAGACCGGGCTGCGTCAATTAGTCGATTTAAAAGGGATCGGCAAACGGATGCCGGTAACCACCGCCTGTTTTACCCTGGCGGCTTTATCCATGATTGGGTTTCCGCCTTTCAACGGTTTTATCAGCAAGTGGTTTCTGGCATTGGGCGCGCTTGAAGCGACCCAGATCGGCACTCAGCCCAATTGGGTAGGGACGGGAGCGGTGCTGTTATTGATGTTAAGCAGTCTGATGAATTTAATCTATTACGGCCCGGTGATCTACGGAGCCTGGTTCGGCAAGGTAAATACCGCGGCCGGTTATCCTGTAAACAGCCATAATAATGACCATGCGCATAATCAAAGTTCTGCCCATGGTCAGGGCAATATGCAGAGCCACATCAAACATCCGCTGCCGGCAGGAAACGATGATCCCGGCCTGTGGATGAAAATACCGCTTATTATCTTAGGTGCATGTATTGTTTTCTTCGGGATTTTCCCGCAATTGCCGATTGGATTGGCGCAGCAGGCCAGTCAGTTATTATTCCATTAATAGTCTGTTGGGGACATAGAAGTTTATATTAGGCTCCAGGCTTCGGGCTTTGGGCTAATTCAAATACCCTCCAGGAGGAGAGTCTCTTTCTGTCCCTGAAGCCTGAAGCCCAAAGCCTGGAGCCTGATTAGGGAAAATATGAGTAAAGTAAAAAAATTTATTCCGGCAATTTGTTTGCTGATTATGATTATTTTTTGCGGGATGGAAATTGTCGCATATCATCAGAGCGCACAGGCCGAAACACATAACGCGGCAAAGCACGAAAAGCCTTCCGCTGCCCATAACCCGGAACATCACGGGGCGCCTGCCGGTTATTTTATTTATTGGTTGCTGTTGATATTTTGTGTTTACCGCGTGACGCAGTTTTTAAAAGGACACCATATCGCGGCCAAAGAGCAGAATTTACAGCGCATGACCCAATTAGGGGGACATGAAGCGGCGGCACATGCACAACCGCCTGAAAGTGCGGATCATGGAGGGCATCATCCGCAGCCGACCATGCTGGATAAGGTGTTAGTGATTTTGGTATTAGCGATGTTTATTATGGAGCAGAATTCAACGCTGGCACATTACCACGAACCCAATATCTGGGGATTTATCAAGTTTTTGCTGAAAGCCGGATTGGGCGTTTCTTTAATGACCTATGGGATATTGGGTATGGGGGAGCATTAATACCAATTCGCTATCAAACGTTAAAAAAAGCTGTCAGGAGGTAACTCCTGACAGCACAGCAAGAGAATGGTAGCACAGGCATCTTGCCTGTGATGTGGGCAACGCCCACACAAAAACGGTACAATTACTGGAAGTGGTGGGTTAAATCAAGAGCTTCCATGCTATGCCGCAATACACAGGCAGGATGCCTGTGCTACCAGTAGGGTGGGTTGTGCCCAATGAATTGGGCAACTACAGAGGAATAAATTGCAGTGAGCAAGAGAAAAGCTTTAACCTTATTTGTAGGCTTGTCATTAATACTGGCTGTTTATTTTGCGCTATTTGGGCAATCTGGGATAACCAGCGTTTCGGCTGAAGAACATGCCGTACATGCCGTCAAGCAGGGACAGCCGGGACATAATGCAGCCGCAAGTCACAATGGTGCGCATGAGGAACATCACAGCCAGATAGCCGGGCCGGTGACCGCTAAAATTTCCTGGACCGCGAATCTGCCGTTGTGGGCGATACTGCTTCCCCTGATCGGGGGGCTGATTGCCGTATCCCGCAAAGAAAATGATAAACAGCGCAATTGCGTGGTGGTAGGTACCTGTACCCTGACCATGCTTTTGTTAATCCTGATGTACGGGCCGGTTGTCAACGGCATAAGCCTAAACGGGAAATTATATCAAGGCATTTATTGCGCCTATAAATTTTTGCCGGGCTTCGATTTTACCTTCCGGGTGGATGCTGCGGCCCTGACTGTGGCCTACGTTACCAATTTTCTGTGGATATTATCCGGTATCTATGCCATCGGGTATATGACCATTGAGGAAAATCGCACCCGTTACGACTATTTTATGCTTTCCGCCTTAGGCGCGAATTTGGGGGTGTTGCTCACCGGTGATTTTTTAAGCCTGTTTTTCTTTTTCGAAGGCTTGATTCTGTTCCCTTATTCCCTGGTAGCCCATAAAGAAGACCCCGGCGCGCTGCGGGGAGCCAATCTTTATCTGTACCTGGGAGTAATCTCCAGTTTAACCCTGCTGACCGGTATTACCTTATTCTATAAGTATACCGGTACGGTCAATATCCTGCCCATCAGCGATGCCGCAGCTTTAAGGATGACCCCGGCTACCAAGTATATTATCGCCGTCCTGATGATTATCGGTTTTGGAGGCAAAGCCGGGGTGTTTTTAGAGCATATCTGGCTGCCCGCCGCCCATCCGGTGGCGCCGACTCCCGCCAGCGCTCTGTTATCCGGAGCCATGATTAAGGCGGGCGCATACGGCATTTTTCGGGTGGTTTGCTTATTATTTTTACCCAAAAGTTTTACCCTTACCCAATATCTCAAACAGTGGGCGACTATGAGTAATATCGGCTACGCCGTGATTTGGGTGGGTATCGTCAGTATGTTCCTGGCGGTGTTGGCAGCACTGATAACCGCTAACTCCAAGCGGATGCTGGCCTTCCACAGCGTCAGCCAGATGGGCTATATCGTTATGGGAATCGGCTGCGCCGCATATATGGGATCAGATGGGGCGATGGGATTGGCCGGGTCGATTTATCATATGGTTAATCATGCCTTATTCAAATGCGCCTTGTTCCTGGGCGTCGGCGCCATGTATTATCGCACCCATGAACTGGATATGTATAAGCTGGGCGGGATGAGGAAGAATATGCCGATTGTGGCCTTGGGGCTGTTTATCGCGGCCTGCGGCATCGCCGGTATTCCCTGTTTCAACGGGTTTGCCAGCAAGACTTTATTGCATCACGCCATACTGGAGGCTTATGATCATTCGGCGCATTTGGGCGGCGGGGTGAAGGATTATAAACTAAAGCTGGCCGAGATCATTTTTATGATTACGGCAGGGGGAACCTTTGCCTCTAACATGAAGCTTTTCGCCCTGACCTGCCTGGGCAAGCGTCCCGAAAAATATGCCGATGTGGAAGCGCCGCCGCGGGCCATGCACGTAGCGATAATATTAGTATCTTTTGCCATCCTCTTTATCGGATTGCGTCCCAACTGGATGCTGGAGACCCTGATCGGGCCGGCCTTGGCGGTTTTTGGTTTTAACCCCGGTTCACATGCCTACCATATGATTTATAATGTTCATGCCCCGGCAGGCCTGGCCAAATCCACTATTCCCATCCTCTATTTGGTCGGTAACGGCGCTCCCGATGCGCTGGCGGCGGTAATTCATAATCTGTTGGGGGGCGGTACCGCGATTATGCTGGGGGGGATGTATTTTATCCTCGGTATGCGTTTCGGCTGGTTTCATATCGAAGTGCCGGGAAATTGCCAGTTCGGGTATTATTATGAAAAGGTGTATCACCTCTTCAAGCGTTTTTGCTGCGGCCCGGTGGCCGTATTCGATAGATTTGTCTATTTTGTTATTATCAACACTAACCAGATTTATTATATATTCAGACGTTTATGTACCGGCCCGGTTGCCGTAGTCGACAGCTTTGTCGACTCGTTTATTGTTAAGTTTATGTTGTATCTCTGGTTCCCGCTGGCCGATATGCGCAGCGCGCTAGCCAAATGGGACAAATATATTTTGCCCCGCGCCTGGAAAGAACGCGGGCCGTGGCAGCCTTATACAGCCAAATTTTATATAGTCATTTGTAAGGTATTTGCCATTTTGGACAGTTCTTTTGTAGACGGAATAGTTAATGTAACCGCTGAAGGGGTCAGTTCTCTTGGCTCCGCCTCCCGCCGTACCCAGACCGGATTTTTCCAGCATTATGCCCTGGCGATGATCAGCGGTGTTTTGCTGATTATTATTTTATGCTTAATGGCGATTTAACTTTAGTAGGGTGGGCTGTGCCCACCAATTGGTGGGCACAGCAATGTAGTCCCGTGGCTTTAGCCACGCATTTTCAGCTTAGGCTGAGACTAAAGGTATGTTCATCCGGGAGATATTGAATTATAGAGAAGATTTAACCGTTTGTGAGTCATTATTGCATGGCTAATGCCATGAAAATCAGCCCTAAAGGGCTGGGACTACGATATTAGAAAATCAGCCCTAAAGGGCTGGGACTACGATATTAATTGATGTTTTTGCTGATTATTATTTTATGTTTATTGGCGATTTGAATTTAGTAGGGTGGGCTGTGCCCACCAATTGGTGGGCACAGCCCACCCTACAGAGAATCATCACAGGAGTCATCAAAAGTGCTCGGTTCTATAAGTTATAAAGAATCAATAGGCTTTCCCCTGTTAAGCATAGTGGTATTTTTACCGGCTATCGGGGCGTTGTTTTTAATGTTGATAAATTCTAAAAGACAAACCCTGTTACGCTGTGCCGCGTTGGCTGTTGCCGGGGTGGATTTTGTAATATCCTTATTTCTTTTAGTCGGCTTCCGGCAAAATACAGCCAAAATGCAATTTGTGGAAAAGTTTGCCTGGTTTAAAGCGATCGGTTCCAGTTATCATCTGGGGGTTGACGGTATCAGTTTGTTTTTAGTGATTCTGACTACTTTAATGGGGGTGTTGGTAGTCCTGGCCTGCTGGCGGGACATAACCAGCCAGGTCAAGGAATTGATGATTTGCCTGCTGTTATTGCAGACCGGTATGCTTGGTACTTTTGTCGCCCTGGATTTGCTGTTGTTTTATGTTTTCTGGGAAGCGATGCTCCCGCCGATGTATTTAATCATCGGGATATGGGGAAGCAGCCGGCGGATTTATTCGACCCTGAAATTTTTCATCTTTACCATAGTGGGCAGTTTCCCCATGGTTTTAGGTATTATGGCAATATATTTCAACTATCATAATTACGCGATCGCGTATAATATCCATCCCGAATATACCTTCGATTTATTAAAATTGTATCAAGTAAACATCCCCATGGGGATTCAAGCCTGGGTATTCTGGACACTCTTTGTCGGGTTTGCGGTCAAGGTGCCAATGTTTCCTATTCATACCTGGCTGCCGGACGCCCACACCGATGCACCGACCGTAGGTAGTGTTATTTTGGCGGGAATTCTTTTAAAAATGGGTACTTACGGGTTTATCCGCTTCTCTTTGCCCCTTTTGCCCGATGCTTGTCGTGAATATGGACATATTGCGCTGATTTTATCAGCCATCGCGATTATTTATGCCTCATGGGTGGCTTTCAATCAGGAGGATATGAAAAAATTGATTGCCTATTCCAGTATCGGCCATATGGGTTATATCACGATGGGCATATTTGTTTTAAACCAGCAGGGTATCAGCGGCGGTGTAATCCAAATGCTGAATCACGGAGTAAGCACTGGGGCGCTCTTTTTGATGATAGGCATGATTTATGAGCGTCGGCATACCCGGTTAATTACCGAATACGGCGGGTTGTTCAAACAAATTCCCTGGTATACCACCTTTTTCGTAATTGTCATGCTTTCCTCGATGGGGGCGCCGGGATTCAACGGTTTTGTCGGCGAATTATTAATATTGATGGGTACATTTAAAGTGAGCATGACATTCGGTATTGTCTGCATTCTGGGGATATTAGGGTGTTCGGCCTATCTGCTTTGGCTTTTTCAGCGGGCGATGCTGGGAGAAATAACTAATCCGGCCAACCACAAGCTTAAAGACTTAAATTTCAGGGAAGTTATGATTTTGGTGCCATTGGTGATTATGATTTTCTGGGTCGGGTTATATCCTAAGCCTTTCTTAGACGTTATTGACCCCTCTGTTGAAAATTTGGTAGCGATGATGCGATCAGGGCCGTCGTCGGCTAAGTAGCAATAGTAGGGTGGGCTTTGCCCACCATTTTAAACTATTCCTGGCTAATATTTGACCGGCATAAATAATGTCAGGCCATCAAATTTGGTGGGCTACAAACCTGTCATTGCGAGCGGAGCGAAGCAATCTCGATTCTACCGGGCACTTCCGAGATTGCTTCGGCGATAAGACTGCCTCGCAATGACAATTGAATGTAGATGTTTTAATGAAACGTTCTACTATGTTGGCAGGTATTAAAACAAGGAGTTTCCCGATATGACTGCTCAGCAGTTATGGTTAGATACATTATATATATTGCCTGAGATTATCGTCACAGCCGTTGCGCTTTTGGTTTTTACCTGGGATTTTTTACGCCCAAAAGAGCAGCCGGTTATGCTGGCGGCGGTATCATTGCTGGGTTTGCTGATCGCGATGATGTTTACTGTTCCTCAGTGGGGTCAGGAATTTATTGTTTTCTCAAAATCGATAGCAGTCGATTATTTCTCCATTTGCCTCAAATTTTTAACCTTGAGCGTTACCGCCTTTGTTATCGTAATCTCGATTCCCTATTTTAAGAAAGTCGATATGTGGCGGGGCGAATATTTTGTGCTATTGTTGTTTGCTTGTGTCGGCATCCTGCTGGTCGGCGACGGCATCAGTCTGGTCACTATTTATCTGGGGCTGGAGTTGCTGGCTATCCCGGCTTATGTACTGACGGCCTTTATGGTACATGATGAGCGGTCAAGCGAAGCGGCAATGAAATATTTCCTTATGGGTTCACTGGCTTCGGCGATTATGGTGTACGGCATATCGCTGGTTTATGGCATAACCGGACAGCTTAACATCTACGCGATACAGGATTATATCGTAAAAGCCGGGGTTAAATCCGATCCGGCGTTATTGGTCGGGGTAATACTATTGATAGCCGGATTCGGCTTCAAAATCGGTGCGGTGCCTTTTCATATGTGGCTGCCCGATGTTTACGAAGGAGCGCCGACGCCGATTACGGCCTATATTGCTACAGCCGCCAAAATAGCGCCGATGGCCGCGGTCCTGCGGGTTTTTGTAGTGGCTGTGCATCCGTTGAGCGGCCATTGGATGCCGGTGATGGCAATTTTGTCGGCGCTTACCATGAGTTTGGGCAATTTTCTGGCATTAAAGCAGGAAAATATTAAAAGAATGCTGGCTTATTCGGGTATCACCCATATCGGCTATGCCCTGATGGGAATTGTGGCCGCCGGTGTCTCCCGCGAGATGGGCGTAGTCAGTGTGGTATTTTACTTTATCGTCTATTTAATTTCCAATGTCGGAGCGTTTGGAGTTATAATTTATATCTGTAAAGAGGGTGGGCGCTGGGGCGATAATTATAATGATTTTAAAGGATTGGCCAAGGTTTCCCCCCTGGCAGCCATGGTCATGAGTATCTTTGTGATGTCGATGCTGGGGGTGCCGCCGACCGGCGGGTTTATGGGCAAAATCTGGCTGTTTGCTGCGGCAATTAAGACTAATATGATCTGGCTTGCGGTGGTGGGTGTTATAAACGCCATTATTTCAGCCTATTACTATTTGCGTGTAATGGTTATGATGTATATGCACGAACCGTCTCCCGAATTAATGATTGAAAAAGAGGGAGCCGGGCTGTTAGCCTTTATGCTCTTTGTTATGGCAGCGATAACCGTTTACATGGGAATCAATCCCGGCGTGTTTTATGATTTAGCCTATAAGTCGTTAACCACGCTTTTGTAATCTCTGTTAATAGTACAATTCACCATCCGTAGTGCCAGGACTTTAGCCCTGGAAATTCAGCCCTAAAGGGCTTTAGACTACGGAATTTTCGGCTTGAGAACAGGCAAACAAAAAAAATTTGCGGGCAGCTAAAATACATCTGCATCCCGGTGCCTTTTTTCGAAAAAATATTCTAATGCCTTTTGGTGTCTCATATTAAAGATATTCGTCAATTCTTTTTCCAGAAACAGATGACTGGCTAATTCCCCAAAAAGACTGAATTTTAATTTATATTCAATTTGATCGGTTATAAGGGTGCTGCTGTCATCTTGGGGAAGGAAAAGATGTTCATGACGCCAATAAGAAAAAGGGCCATGTTCCAACACATCCACAAAGCGTTCATTTTGCTGGAATTCAGCGATAACCGCCTCCCAAGGGAAGAAGAGCGCGTGAATTCTGATGAACAGGCGTACTTTATCCCCCAGCTTGACATGATCCGGTGCATGTAGTTTGGTTATCTTCACATGTGCGGGCAGCAGCCCAAATATTATTTCCAAACTGGTGTGGAATTGGAAAACATCTTCGACCGTGCCGGGGATTAAAGTTGTTTTAATGATTTTATGCAGCATAAAGAATATCTAAGTCTCATTAATTAAAAGGAATAATGTCCGTAATCTGTCATTGCGAGCGGAGCGAAGCAATCTCTATTCCCGTGCGTCTGAGATTGCTTCGGCGATAAGACTGCCTCGCAATGACAATTCCTTAAGTTTTGTAGGGTGGGCTGTGCCCACCAAATTTGATGGCCTGACATTATTTATGCCAGTCAAAAATCAACCAAGAATAGTTTAAAATGGTGGGCGCAGCCCACCCTACTTATTTCCGGACAATACAGTTTTCGCCTCTTCCCAGAGCGCGTCCATCTCCTCCAAAGTCGCTTCATTGAAGGGGCGCCCGCGCTCGGCCATCTTTTCTTCGATATAGCGGAAGCGGCTGATAAATTTGACGATGGTCTTGCCCAGGGCATCTTCCGGGTTGACCTCCAAGAAGCGCGCCATATTTACCAGGGTGAAAAGCAAGTCTCCCAACTCCTCCTCCATCTCCCTGGCATTACCCTGGCGGAAGGCCACCTCGAATTCCCCGATTTCCTCCTGCACCTTGGCAAAGGCGTCATCCACCGTGGGATGATCGAAACCCAGACGGGCGGCTTTCTCCTGCAAACGGTGGGCGCGCAACAGCGACGGCAATTGCCGGGGCACCCCCTCCAAAACCGAGGTCTTGCTGCCCCCTTTTTCCTCTTTCTTAATTTGCTCCCAATTAATCAAAACCTCTTGCGGGGTAGTAAGATTGGCATCCCCGAAAACATGCGGATGGCGGCGGGTCATCTTCTCTGCCACGGTTTCGATTACCTCGTCGATGGTGAAATTGCCGGCTTCCTTAGCCAATTGCGCATGCAACACCACCTGAAACAGCAAATCGCCCAGTTCCTCTTTTAACTTAGCCGGATCGGTTTCATCCAGGGCGTCCAAAACCTCGTAAGCCTCCTCAATCAGAAAGGGCTTAAGTGATTGATGCGTCTGCTGCTTATCCCAAGGGCACCCATCCGGGCCGCGTAGCTTAGCGACGATGTCGGTTAGGTCTTGAAATGTTTTCATATCTCTTTTTCCGCTTCCAATCTATCCCAAAAAACTGAAATAGTTTTTTTGACATCATTCCATAAAATATCAATATTATCTGTTAGTTCCAACATTTTTTCACCTTTCAATTGAAACCCGTAGCCGCTGACAAAACGGTGCCTGAAATTTCTATAAGAATGCAATCTGCTTACAATATCTTGGTTAAATATTGGAATTTTACCGGCGGGCGGGTTAAAGGCCAGCAATAAAAGCTCCTTATGCCAGCTTTCTCCCTTGGGCATTGTTTTATAATATTCTTTGCATATTCGTTTTAAAATATTTTCAATTCCATTATAAAAATTCATCAGATAAGTTCCCATGGCGGGTTCAATATAAAAATCTTTATTTGAGGGATCGAATTTAGGAGTAATTTTTTTAAGCCGATCCAGGGTTTATTCTATTGCTGTTTCTTCAAATAAAACATCTTCCTTGAGGATTTTATATTTTTTTTCTTTCATATATAACTTTTCCTTTGGATAGAATTCTTTTATAAAGATGTTCTTTTATATCATCCAAATCTATAATATCAACTTCATCTTCTACAACCATTGATACTTGGCCATAATATTTAAAAAATTCCCTGGGCTTAATCCCGCTGATGGCTATATCAATATCCCTTGCCGATTCAACATCTTCAAGACACGAGCCGAATAATATCACTTTTTCGGCGTTAAATTCCTTGCTGACGGCGATAATGTTATTTAATTCGGTTTCGAAGGTTTCTTTTTTCATGGATTTAATTTTATTTACTTTGTTTAGTATAATTTTTAGGAGGAGCAGCCCCGATCAAATGAAAATTAAATGTTTTTTCATTATCTGCTTTCGACAACCCAATATCTTTTCTTATGGCTAATAGCAATTTAATTAATAAAAAATCTGCTTTTTCTTGAGTAAAATTTAAATTTGAAAATTTAATTTCATTATGGAATTCCATTAATGCAGTGATGACCTGTTGAGAGGCAACAAGACAAATTGTGTTTACGGCCAAAGAAAATCTTTCATTTGCTTCATTTTTATCTTTCCCATCTACTGCTAAATCTGATAATGCTGACATCAAAACTTTATAGTGGTTAATTTTCTCAAGTTGCCATTCTCTTTTGGTTTGCATCCGTTTGGTAAGGTAATAAGTTAAGGATGCTACCGCAATACTACTAGATGCGCTTATTATTGCAACAAGTATATTTGTATCCATATGTAGGCATACCTTTAATTATTGCTTAAATGCTCAACTCGGATTAGCTATAAACCCAGCCCCAAAGCCCGTTGTATTATTCTTTCCGCTTCCGTCAAATCCGCTTTGGTTAATTTGCCGGGTTTGAAGCGAACCAATTGAGGATCAAGAGTAACCAGCTTTGCCCTGATCCAGGAAGGTGAAATCAGGTTAGCGCCTTGCCAGTCTTTAATCTCATAATCATAGGGTGTGGAGTGCGGCACAGATGTTATCATGGCTACTGTAAAATCCCCAGTTAGTTTCTGAAATTCTTTGACGCTGACAACTACTGCCGGGCGGGTTTTGGTAGTAGTAAGATCGGTAAACGGAAAGGGGATTAACACTATATCGCCTTTATGATACATGATAGAGTTCTTTCCAGTTGTCGTAAACCGCGTCTTTTTCGTTTTCCCAGTCTTCGGCAAAACTGGCGATGGCTAATATCGCCCACTCTTTTTCCTTCATTTTTTCTGTAACAATCTGTTTGGGGCTAAATTTTTTTCTTAAAAACTCCACGAATTCCTGAACAAGCTTTACTTGTTCTTCCGTCAAGTCATGGATGTCGATTGTCTTGATCATTATACCCCTCCACTGATAGTTTTATATGCTATTCAAACAACTTTATCGGCAAATAATTTTTATATACCTTAAAATCATTATCTAAAGTAAAAATAAACATCTCTAAACAATAAGCGACGGAACAGATTAAAAAATCTGTTGCAGAGCCTTGTATCCCATTTATACGGCATAAATTGGAAAACCCGGCGGCTTTAATGAAATATTCGGATTTAAGCGGGATGTCTTCAAAGGCGGATAACTTGTCTTTTAATTCATTAAACCGGGCATCATTTGATATGCCCGACAAAATTTCCTGCCTTATCGGGCCGATTAGGGAAACCCGGTTATCCGTGATTAATTCAGTCAGTTGATTTGTTAACTCTGTTTGAGGCGGATCGCGTCTTAGAACTTGCGCCCATACGCAGGTATCCACTAGGACATTCATCTTTTCCTGGCCTTTTTATAATCATAATCTTCGTCAAATTCAATTGTTCCAAACAGATCGATTATTTCCATTTGTTTTCTTTTTTTGATATATTCTTTTAAGGCCGTATTGACCGCCTCTTTTTTAGTTTTATGCTGCCCGACTTTTTGTGCCTCAATAATTAATTCATTATCCAAAGCAAGATTAGTAGCCATAGTAAAAGTCCTCCTACACAAAATATAACACAGTATAATGTGTGCGTCAATTTTTACTAAATCTTAGGGACATAGAAATTTCAATTATACCGGTTTACACAAAAATAAACCCCACAACGGGTGTTTCTATAATAGGTTTTAACAAAAAAGGTATAGGTTCCTATGATAAAATTATAGACTGTGCGGGAAGCGGAAAAGTTGTTTCTGCCCACCCAGAAATGGGAAGTGGCCATAGGCCGACTTTCCCTCCCTGCACTTTATGCGCCAACTCATACCAATTCGCTTTCATAGATTAAAGATCAGCGTCAGGAGGTAACTCCTGACGCCACAAATGTGGTGCTGTAATGAGTTACCTCCTGACCGCTATTTTTTAATGATTGATAGCGAAATCGTATAAATCTTGCGCCACCGCCCTGTTATCAACGGTTTCCACGGGCAAGGAATCTTGTAACGCAGTAAGGATTCGCGGCGGCTTGTGCCAGTGACCCGGATGGCTCTCGCACCACCACCGTACCCGCTCGACATGCTCCAGCCCTTTGAAGTAATCCTGGTTTTGTGGTTTTCGCAGCCAGCAGCGTTGGCTTTTGGCCTCAACCTTCTGTTGGCCAATGGTCGTCCTAAAAGCAAAATTAGAGATTGTATCAAGGGCGAGGAAACTTCGCCCCTGCAATGAATAAAGAAAGTCTACTTTCAGGTGAAACAAAAACTATAATTATTTGGTATTCCACTAATCTCAATCAAATAAAAAAGCCCCTTAACAAACAGTTAAGGGGCTTACACAAACTGAATATAGCGGATATTAGTCGTCTAATTTGCTCCAATACCACACAATCCGGCCTACGATCGGATTTTTCTCGCTGACCGGAATCAACAGCGGATTATACTCTCTGATATTTTCCGGGACGCCCACAATATGCTTGCCGGAAAGACGCAAATAACGGATGGTGCAGCCGCCCTCGGAATCCCGCAGGACTACAATTTTGCCTTCCAACGCCTCCGGGTCTTTCTGCTGAGAATCGATGCAGACCAAAGTGCCGGGATTGATGATCGGATACATGCTGCGGCTGTTTTTAGCCACCCAGGTGCAGCGATAGCGTTGATAATCCTCGGTTTCCTTGACGTAAGATGAATGAATCAGCGCGTAATCCTCTATATCCCGTTCGTTGATATAGGTCGGATTGCCGGCCGCTACTTCGCCGTTGACAATGGGCACAGCCACAAAAGAGCCTTCGCTGACTTTATCCTCTAACCTTTTATCCTTTTTTAAAGCGGATACAATCTCCAAAACCGGTTCCTGGCGCAACTTGTGGAAATCAAGCGGCTCTACCAAATCGGAGATATTAATCCCCATCCCTTTAGAAATCTTCAGCATAGTAAAATAAGTCGGATTCTTTAACTCGTCATTTTCCAACTTGGAAAGATACTCGCGTTTAATCCCGGTATGCTTTTCCAATTCACTTTGGGACATGCCCTTGATCTCTCTGAAATGCCTGATTCTTTGTCCTAGATTTTGCATTATTAAACTCCGTTTCAATTAAATGTTACCAAAATTATCAAGATTAACAAGAATATTAATTGATATTTAATGGCGTCCGTTTACAATAAATACGTTGACTAAAATATAACATATAGGTTTCAATTTGTCAACGGGCATATAACTCTTTGTTTGTATTAACGTTATTTTTTTGACGTAAAATATGTTGCAAGCCTGTTAGATGACACTGTTCGAAATTAAAACAATATAGATTAGGGGAAACTTTTAATAGCTCCAAACTATGACCAGGATAATAACATAAAATGATGGTTATGGCAACATTTTTTGTTATTATATATATTTCGTAACTGATATGTATGTAATTTTATATAATAATTGAGTTTTTTTAAAGAATATTCTACACAAAAGGATAAAAATTTGGTGGCGTTCTTAATAGGAGACCTGGTAACGTACATATTATTAGGCCACCGCGAAGCATAAAAATATTTCCCTCGTCGTAGTGCCAGGGCTTTAGCCCTGGAATTTCAGCCCTAAAGGGCTGGGACTACGGAATTTAAGCTTTCTTCCTGATGCAAACAAAAAGGTCTCCCTATTTCTACGCTACCAAAAATTTTAATTTAACAGGTTGACGAATCACAATTTATGACCATCGTAGGGATAACCTGATAAATCAGGTAACTACCTTTTTGATGGAGAAAAACCATATGAAGAAATTCTTACTCATCGGGATACTAGTGTAACGTTCCATAAAATAATATAGCACGTTTAATGTCATTGCGAGGCAGCCTTACCGCCGAAGCAATCTCAGACGCTACAATAAAATCGAGATTGCTTCGCTCCGCTCGCAATGACAGGTTCTGTACATCATTATTTATGGAACACTCTACTAG